>PHEF01000037.1 GCA_002842875.1 Alphaproteobacteria bacterium HGW-Alphaproteobacteria-3
CTTCATGCGGCCCGTATCCGCGTCGAGCGCGAGGATCGACGAGAGATAGAGATTGTCGCCGCCGCCGGGCGAGCGGATTTCACGCGTCCAGGGCGAACCATTGCCGGTGCCGACATAAAGCGTATTGCTTTCGGGCTCGTAGACCATCGAGTCCCAGGCGGTGCCGCCGCCACCGATCTTCCACCACTCGCCGCCCTTCCAGGTCGGCATCGCGGCTTCGAGTTCGGGGTTCTCAATCGGCAGAGAGGGGTCGCCGGGCACCGTGTAGAAGCGCCAGGCCTGTTCGCCCGTTTCGGTGTCGTAGGCGGTGATGAAACCGCGCACGCCATATTCGCCGCCGCCATTGCCGATCACGACCTTGTCGTTGAAGACACGCGGTGCGCCGGTGACCGTGTAGGGGGCACCCGGGATCGTGTTCACCTGCCAGACGATGGAACCGTCTTTCGCGTCGAGGGCAAAGAGACGTCCATCGAAGCTCGCCACATAGACGCGGCCCTTCCAGACCGCGACGCCGCGATTGACGACGTCGCAGCAGCCATAACGGCCCCACTCGCCGGGCACTTCCGGATCGAAGCGCCAGAGCTCCTCGCCGCTCTTCGCGTCGACCGCGATGGTGACGCCCCAGGAGAGCGACATGTACATGGTGCCGTCGATGACGATGGGCGTCGCTTCGAGGCCGCGCGTCGTGTCGGTGTCGAGCGACCAGGCGAGCGAGAGTTCGCCGATATTTTCCGGCGTGATCTGGTCGAGCGGCGAAAAGCGCTGCTCGCTATAGGTGCGGCCATGAGCGAGCCAGTTGCCCGGCTCCTTGTCCGCATTGGCGATGCGTTCGAGATCGACGCCCGCCGCCCCTTCCGCTTTTTCCGCGGGCGCAGGCACCGGAAGCCCGGCCTCTTCCGCTGCGGGTATGTCGGCCACCGGCACGGCCTCTTCCGCCCCGCCGCCAATCAATTGCCAGCCGATGAACCCCGCCAGCACCAGACCCGCAGCGGCATTGACCGCCACAGGCCACTTCTTTGCAAAATCCGACATGGACCTCCCCGTCCCTCTGATGGGCGCCGCGCGCCACCGTTTTGCGGAGCGCCGCTCCGCCTTTTTGCAAAGACATTAACCGAAGCGCCAAGGCCGGGAAACCCACCCCATACCGCGGAAAATGCCTAAAAAATAATCGAAACCCCTGCCCGCTGCCGCCCCAAGTGGCAGCAACCGATCAAGATTTCATCGAAAAATCATAGGGATAGCGTGAAAATGTCCCTCCGGCACACTTCTTGAGATACAGGCGCCAAGCGCAGGACCCGATGTTCGCCGGGAGACGGACGGGCCGCGCAGAAAAGCCGGAAGCTCTGCCCGGCACATAACTGGAGAGACCTATGACCAGCAATACTGCATGGAGGCGCGTACGGACCGGTGCCCTCGGCACGGCGGCAGCCTCGTTCGGCCTTCTGGCGACCGCGGGAGCCGCCCTGGCCCAGGAAGAAGCCCCCGTTCTCAATAGCGGCGACACCGCCTGGATGATCACCGCGACGGCCCTCGTCCTGCTGATGACGATCCCCGGTCTCGCGCTTTTCTATGGCGGCATGGTCCGCAAGAAGAACGTCGTGGCCATGACGGCCCAGAATTTCGCCATGGCGGCCGTGATGTCGGTCGTCTGGATGGCGGCGGGCTACTCGCTCGCCTTTGGCGACGGCGGCGCAATGAACGCCTGGGTCGGCGGTCTCGACAATCTCTTCCTGTCGGGCCTCGGTGTCGATGCCATGTCGGGCACCATCCCCGAAAGCGTCTTCATGACCTTCCAGATGACCTTCGCGATCATCACCCCCGCCCTCATCACCGGCGCCTTCGCCGATCGCATGAAGTTTTCCAGCATGCTGGTCTTCATGGTGCTCTGGGCGCTGTTCATCTATTCGCCCGTCTGTCACTGGGTCTGGGGCGGCGGCTTCCTCGCCGAAGACGGCGTGCTCGACTTCGCCGGCGGCACGGTGGTTCACATCAATGCGGGCATCGCGGGCCTCGTCGCCTGCCTCGTGCTCGGTCCCCGCAAGGGCTTCGGCACGGAAAACATGGCGCCGCACAATGTCGTGCTGACCATGATCGGCGCCTCGCTCCTCTGGGTCGGCTGGTTCGGCTTCAATGCCGGTTCGGAACTCGCCGCCGATGGCCGCGCGGGCATGGCGATGGCGGTGACGCAGATTGCCGCCGCGATGGCCGCCGTTACCTGGATGGTCGTCGAATGGATCATGCACAAGAAGCCGACCCTGCTCGGCCTCGCGACCGGCGCCGTGGCGGGTCTCGTCGCCATCACGCCGGCGGCCGGTTTCGTCGATCCGATGGGCGCCTTCTGGATCGGCCTCGCCGCGGGCGCGATCTGCTACTTCGCCTCGACGAGCCTCAAGAGGGCGATCGGTTATGACGATGCGCTCGACGTCTTCGGCGTTCACGCCGTCGGCGGCATTGTCGGCGCCGTGCTCACCGGCATCTTCGCCACCGCCGCCATCACCGGCGCCGACGCCCCCCTTGGGGCCATCGACGGCAACTGGGCGCAGGTCGGCGTGCAGATCAAGGGCATCGTCGTCACCATCGTCTATTGCGGCATCGGCACTTTCATTCTTCTCATGCTCACGCGCCTTTTCTTCGGCCTGCGCGTGACACCGCAAGAGGAAGTGGAAGGTCTCGACATCAGCCTGCATGGCGAAGTGATCCACTAGACGCTTTCGCACGGCGAGAGAAAGGGCGCCCCAACGGGCACCCTTTTTGTTTTACCGGCTTCGCTCGCCGGCATTTGCGCAAGTGAAGATGTGCCAGTGAAGATGTGCAAGTGAAGAAGATGTGTAAGTGAAGCATGTGCATGCAAGAACATGCTCACCGGAATATCTCCGTGGACTGACTGTTACGAATGCGGTTGCACAGAATTTGAGCATCCAGGGATGGTCGTCTGGGCATGTTTTCCGCGACAGCTCGCGCAACACCACAACATATGCCGCAAAGCCGCCGGATTCGCAGCGCTACGGCGGCGCTCCCGCAGCGATCGCGCGCGGCACGGTTCTTGATTGTAGTCAGGAGCTTGAGCCCGGACGCCCGCTTCCATGATCACGGCGGCGTTGGGACCGGGCGGACAAACGCCGGCGGCACGAGGCCCATCCGGCGGCAGAAAAGAGGAAACTCAAATGAAGCTCGTTATGGCGATCATAAAGCCATTCAAGCTGGACGAAGTCCGAGAAGCCCTGACGGCGATCGGTGTCCAGGGTTGGTCGTTGCGACCGACCAGGCCGACGGCGTCGTCTCCGCGATCAGCGGCGCGGCAAAAACCGGCCAGATCGGCGACGGCAAGATTTTTGTGATTTCCGTCGAGCAGGTGCTGCGTATCCGCACCGGCGAAACGGACGCGGAAGCTCTTTAGTCTCTGTACTGATTAAGAGCTTTCGTAATTGGGGAAGGCAACCCTCTAACGAGAGAGGAACGATGACCAAGACTGGACGATACATTCGCTTGGGCGGGATGGCGGGGCTCGCCGTACTGGCCATGTCGGCGCCTGCCTTCGCGCAGGAAGTCGAAGAAGTGGCCGAAGAGGCCTTTGCGCTCAGCGCGCCCGATACGGCATATGTGTTCAACACATTGCTGTTCCTGATGACCGGCTTCCTCGTCATGTTCATGGCGGCCGGCTTCGCAATGCTTGAGGCGGGTCTGGTCCGCTCCAAAAACGTCGCGATGCAGTGCACGAAGAATATTGCGCTCTATTCCATCGCCGGCATCATGTACTACCTCGTCGGCTACAACCTGATGTATTCGGGCGTGGACGGCGGTTATTTCGGCTCCATCTCCATCTGGGGTGTGGACGATAGCGGCGGCGTCGCAAGCGACGGCTCGGGCTATGCATCCGCTTCCGACTGGTACTTCCAGATGGTCTTCGTGGCGACCGCCGCTTCGATCGTTTCGGGCACGCTGGCCGAACGGATCAAGCTCTGGCCGTTCCTCGTCTTCACCGTCTTCCTGACCGGTGTCATCTATCCGATCCAGGGCTCCTGGCAGTGGGGCGGCGGCTGGCTCAGCGAACTCGGTTTCGCCGACTTCGCCGGTTCGACGCTGGTGCACTCGACGGGCGGCTGGGCCGCTCTGATGGGCGCTCTCGTGCTCGGCCCGCGTATCGGCAAGTATGTGAAGGGCGGCGGCGTCAACCCGATGCCCGGCTCGTCCATGCCGCTCGCAACGCTCGGCACCTTCATCCTGTGGCTCGGCTGGTTCGGCTTCAACGGCGGTTCGGAGCTCGCGCTCGGTTCGCCCGACGAGGCGAACGCGGTGGCGACGATCTTCATCAACACGAACATGGCGGCGGCTGCCGGCGTGGTCGCGGCGATGCTGCTGACGCAGCTTCTCTACAAGAAGGTCGACATCACCATGGCGCTGAACGGCGCTCTGGCCGGCCTCGTGTCGATCACGGCAGAACCGCTCGCACCGACGCTCGGCTGGGCCCTGGCCATCGGCGCCATCGGCGGCGTGATCGTGGTGCTGACGGTTCCGCTCCTCGACAAGCTCCGCATCGACGACGTGGTGGGCGCGATCCCCGTCCATCTCTTCTGCGGCATCTGGGGCACCATGGCGGTTCCGCTGACCAACGCCGACACGAACTTCGCCGCTCAGGCGACGGGCGTGATCTCCATCGGCATCTTCGTCGCCGTGACGAGCCTCGTGCTCTGGCTCGCGCTGCGCTTCACGATCGGCATCCGCTGCTCGGAAGAGGAAGAAATGATGGGTCTCGACAAGGCCGAAATCGGCGTCGAAGCCTATCCGGAGTTCACGGTCCGCTAACGCGTATCTCTCGGAGCGGGGCCTCTTCCCTCTGGCCCCGCTTCTCTCCCACGGCCGCGAACCCCTTGCCACCACTTCCGGGCGTTCGCGGCAAGACTTGAGCCCGCAGATCCCCTCTGCGGGCTCTTTTTTATGCAGCCGCGTCCCCCTCGCGCCGTATCCGGAGCCGGATCGCAGATACTCTGCATAACAATTAATCCGTTTGCCTCCGGACAGAGGTCAATTGCTAGGCAGAAAACCTTTCTGTCCGCCCCGTATTTCCCATCGCCGCCGCTAAGTCCTTGATCTCATGTGCCTGCACGGAATGCAGCCGAGTGGCATGCATATTGATTGTGCAGATCGCTGAATAATCAGGCCGCGGCCTCTCCGGGAGGAACAAAGCGCGGCGGGAGCATCCGGACAAGGCACAGGCAAGGCGAAAAGCCGGCCGGATGTGTGGTGGCAACGAAAGGGGAGACCTTCATGGACGCGATCGAATCCGCCGGCGCCGTCTCGGGCGCGGGCGCCGATGTGTTTTTCATTCTCATGGGCGCAATTCTCGTCTTCGCGATGCATTCGGGTTTCGCCTTCCTGGAAGTCGGCACGGTGCGTCACAAGAACCAGGTGAATGCGCTGGTGAAGATCCTGGCGGATTTCGCCGTCTCGACCATTGCCTATTTCTTCATCGGCTACGCGGTCGCCTATGGCGTCGGTTTCTTCTTCAGCGCCGCGGTGCTGAACGGCAACGAAGCGGCGGAAGGGGCAAGCTTCGCACCGCAAGGGGCCTCGCTCGTGAAGTTCTTCTTCCTGCTCACCTTCGCGGCCGCGATCCCGGCAATCATTTCGGGCGGCATCGCGGAGCGCGCCCGCTTCTGGCCGCAGGCCATGGCCACCGCCGTCATCGTCGGCCTCATCTATCCCTTCTTCGAAGGCATCGTCTGGAACGGCAATTTCGGCCTTCAGGACAGCCTCGAAGCGGCCTTCGGCGCCCCGTTCCACGACTTCGCGGGCTCGATCGTCGTCCACGCGGTCGGCGGCTGGCTCGCGCTCGGCGCCGTCGTGATGCTTGGCCAGCGCAAGGGCCGCTACACGAAAGAGGGCAAGCTCGTCGGCTTCCCGCCGTCCTCGATCCCCTGGCTGGCGCTCGGCTCCTGGCTGCTCTGCATCGGCTGGTTCGGCTTCAATGTGATGTCGGCCCAGTCGCTCGAAAGCGTCTCCGGCCTCGTCGCCATGAACTCGCTCCTCGCCATGGCGGGCGGTATCCTCGTCTCGCTCGCCGTCGGACGGAACGATCCGGGCTTCATCCACAACGGCGCGCTGGCGGGCCTCGTCGCCGTCTGCGCCGGGTCGGACATCATGCACCCGCTCGGTTCGCTCATCGTCGGTGGCGTCGCGGGGGCGCTCTTCGTCGTCATGTTCGAGGCCTGTCAGGCGCGCTTCAAGATCGACGACGTGCTCGGCGTCTGGCCGCTGCACGGACTATGCGGCCTCTGGGGCGGCATCGCCGCAGGCATTTTCGGCCTCACGGAGCTGGGCGGGCTTGGCGGCGTGACCTTCCTCAGCCAGCTCGCCGGCTCTCTCGGTGGCGCCCTTTATGCGGGCGTGGCGGGTCTGGCGCTCTATGCCGTTCTCAAAACCCTTGTCGGCATAAGGCTCGGCGAGGAAGAAGAGCATCGCGGCGCCGACCTTTCGATCCACAAGATCGGCGCAAACCCGGAAGCGGATATGCCGCCCCGCTGACCGTCACGGCCTTCCCGCGCCCACTTTTAAGGCTTCGTTAAGCAGTTGCTTGCGATTCTGTGGATAAGGCGCGGGAATTCCACAGCTTTTTCCACGGCGCGGGCCGGTTCGGGTGACTGGACCGGCCCGCCTCTGGAAGCTAAGATCGCGCCGTTCCGCTTATCCCGGTTTCCGCACATCTTGTATCGCGGGTCCGGTGCGCCACAGGACCTTGCGCGATTCCCATGACGGCGAGCCCTTCCTCACGTTTCGAGAGCCTTCCGGACAGCCCCTTTCCGCGCCTCAATGCGCTGATCGCGGGGATCGAGCCCGGAAAGCCGCCGCTTGTCATGTCGCTGGGCGAGCCGCAGCATCCCTTCCCGAAATTCGTGATGGAGGAAATCTCCCGGAATTCCGCTCTTTTCGGCAAGTACCCGCCGATCGTGGGAACCGCCGAATTCCGCAACGCCGCCGCCGGCTGGCTCGGCCGCCGCTACGGCATCGCGGCGGCGATCGGCAAGGGCCGCGCGCTCGACCCCGAGACGCAGATCCTGCCGGTGAATGGCACGCGCGAGGCGTTATTCAACATCGCCCAGATCGCGACGCCGCCCGAAAAGGCCGGGAAGCGGCCGGCGATCCTGATGCCGAACCCCTTCTACCAGTGCTATGCGGCCGCGGCACTCGCGGCGGGCGCCGAGCCCGTCTATATCGCGGCGACGAGGGAAACGGGCTTCATGCCCGATTTCGAGGCCCTGCCCGAGGAACTCCTTGCCCGCACGGCGATGATCTATTTCTGCAGCCCCGCCAACCCGCAAGGCTCCGTCGCGAGCCTCGGTTACCTGAAGCGGCTGATCGCCCTTGCGCGCCGGCACGCCATCGTGCTCGCCATCGACGAATGCTATGCCGACATCTATGACAGCGAACCGCCCGCCGGAGCGCTGGAGGCGGCGCTGGGGATGGCTGCGGAGGAGGGCGACCCCTTCGCCAATATCATCGTCTTCCACTCGCTTTCGAAGCGCTCGAGCCTGCCGGGACTGCGTTCGGGCTTTTGCGCGGGCGAGGGCGCGCTCATGCAGCGCTTCCGGAATTTCCGCAATATCGCCGCGCCGCAGGTGCCGCTGCCATTGATGGCGGCGTCGGCCGCCTGCTGGAACGACGACGCCCACGCGGCCGCCAATCGCGATCTCTACCGCGCGAAAATCGACGCTGCCGAACGCGTGCTCGGCAACCGGTTCGGCTTCTACCGGCCGCCGGGCGGCTTCTTTCTCTGGCTCGATGTGGGCGATGGCGAGACGGCCGCGCGCGAACTCTGGGCCAGGGCCGGCGTGAAAGTGTTGCCGGGAGCCTATCTCTCGCGCGAAGATTCACCTTACGGTCCGGGCGGCAACCCCGGCACGGCCTATATTCGCGTCGCTCTTGTCGATGGCATGGCCGAAACCGGGGAAGCGCTTGCGCGCATGGCGGAGGTTCTGTGATCGGTTCCTCCGCAAGGACAGGCCGGTCCGCCGGTGGCAAGCCGGCGCGCAAGAAGACGGCCAAGAAATCCGGAGCGGCTTCGCGGAAGCGGCCGGCCCCGAGGGGTGATCGGAGGATGCAGCGCGTGAGAAGCTGGCTCGTCAACCCACTGAGCTATCTGCCGCCGGCAGTGAACGACTTCCTGTTGCGCCGTGTCGTGGAGGGGGCGGGCATCGCGCTGATCCTGGTTTCGGGATTTGGGCTGCTTTCGGTAATGAGCTGGTCGCTCGACGACCCAAGCTACAACAACGCGACCCCGCCGGCCCGTGCGCCGGAGAACTGGATGGGGCTTCCCGGCGCCTATGTTGCCGATGTGCTGTTGCAGACGCTGGGGCTCGCCTCGATCCTGCTTCTGGTGCCGCCGCTTGTGTGGGGCGTGCGGGCCTTCTCCCATCGCCTGTCCTCGCACATCGTCCTGCGCGTCGCGGCCTGGCTCGCCGCAACGCTCGCAACCGCGATGCTTCTCGGCGCATTGCCGCATTTCACCTTCTGGCCGCTGGCGCTTGGCCTTGGCGGCGTGCTCGGCAATGCGCTCGCCGCGCTCGGCCTCAGCCTCTTCGCGCCGCTGACGGGCGAGGGCGCCGCCTACGCGCTGACGGCACTCCTCGCGGCGCCGCTCACTTTCTTTCTGTCGCTTTTTGCCACCGACACCTCGCTGGCCGATCTTCGCACCGCCGTCACGCGCATCCGCACCCTGCGGCGCGCCGAGACGGAAGAGGTCGAGGAGCGCCGTTACACAGGCGCCGCGCGACCGCGCCTTCGCGCGAACGCCGGTGAGGAAACGCCGCGTCCGCGCCGGCCCGACGTCGAACCGAGCCGCCTTCGCATCCTCGTGTGGGCGGTGGGCGACCGGCTGAGCGATGCGGCCGACCGCCTGATGCGGCGGGGCGATTATGCGCCGCTGACATCCGAGGAAATCGAAGCCGCGCGCCAGGGCCGCCTCGGCGAGTTCGGCCGCCGCGTGGAAGAGGAAAGCGCGAAGGAACGCCGGACCCGCCGGCGCGAAGCGCGCGCCGAGCAGGAGCGCGTCGAACCGGCATGGCCGGAAAAGCCCGCCCCACGCGTCAATCGCAGCACGGGCAAATCTGCCAGGCCGTCGGCCCGTGCCGCCCGCGAGGCGCAGCCGAAATTGCCTCTCGAACCGGCGAGCGACTACCAGTTGCCGCCATTGAGCCTCCTGACGCGTCCGAAGGGAACGGGCGTGTCGGCGCAGATCACCGACGACGCGCTGCAGCAGAACGCGCGCCTGCTTGAGTCCGTGCTCGACGATTTCGGCATCCGGGGCGAGATCATTTCGGTGCGGCCCGGACCCGTGGTCACGCTCTACGAACTCGAGCCCGCACCGGGCATCAAATCGTCGCGCGTGATTTCTCTCGCCGACGACATCGCCCGTTCGATGAGCGCCGTCTCCGCGCGCGTCGCCGTCGTGCCGGGGCGCAACGCCATCGGCATCGAACTCCCCAACGCGCGCCGCGAAATGGTCTATCTGCGCGAGTTGCTCGAAACGCAGGAATACGAAAATTCGAGCTCGAAGCTCACACTGGCGCTTGGCAAGAATATCGGCGGCGAGCCGGTGCTCTCCGATCTCGCGCGCATGCCGCATCTCCTGATCGCCGGCACCACCGGCTCCGGCAAGTCGGTCGGCATCAACACGATGATCCTGTCGATCCTCTACCGGCTCTCTCCCGAGCAATGCAAGCTCATCATGATCGACCCGAAGATGCTGGAGCTTTCCGTCTATGACGGCATCCCGCATCTTCTCGCACCCGTCGTCACCGAACCCAAAAAGGCGGTCGTCGCGCTCAAATGGGTCGTGAAGGAGATGGAAGACCGCTATCGCAAGATGTCGAAAGTCGGTGTACGGAATATCGACGGCTACAACACGCGCGTCATCGAGGCGAACGAGCGTGGCGAAGTGCTCGTCCGCACGGTGCAGACCGGGTTCGACAAGGAGACGGGCCGGGCGATCTACGAGGAAGAGGAAATGGACCTCTCGCCCATGCCCTTCATCGTCGTCATCGTCGATGAAATGGCCGACCTCATGATGGTGGCCGGCAAGGAAATCGAGGCCGCCGTGCAACGCCTCGCGCAAATGGCGCGCGCCGCCGGCATTCACATCATCACCGCAACGCAGCGCCCGAGCGTCGACGTGATCACGGGTACGATCAAGGCAAACTTCCCGACGCGCATTTCCTTCCAGGTGACGTCCAAGATCGATAGCCGCACCATTCTGGGCGAACAGGGCGCCGAGCAGCTTCTCGGCCAGGGCGACATGCTCTACATGGCGGGCGGCGGGCGCATTCGCCGCGTGCATGGGCCCTTCGTCGCCGACGAGGAAGTGGAGAAGGTCGTGACCTTCCTGAAGAGGCAGGGCGTGCCCGAATATCTCGAAGCCATCACCGCCGAGGAAGAGCAGGGCGACGACCCCTTCGCGCTCGACGGCGGCGGCGGATCCGGCGACGACCTCTACGACAAGGCTGTCGCCATCGTTGCGCGCGACAAGCGCGCCTCGACGAGCTACATCCAGCGCCGCCTCCAGATCGGGTACAACCGGGCCGCACGCCTGATCGAGCTTATGGAAGAACAAGGCGTCGTAAGTCCGCCAAATCATCAGGGAAAGCGGGAAGTTCTCGTCGGCGATCACTGAGGGACGGGCGTTTCCAGCGTTAACGCCGCGCTAACCGGACGCCGCCAAAAGGCCCTTTGGGGCTCCATCTTTCGCCACAAAGGGCAGCCATGATTTCCCTCATGAGAAATTTGGATCACAACCACCGTTACCGGCAGCGCCTGCTGCTCGCCGCGGCTCTTGTCGGGCTTGGCCTTCTTTTCGTGGCCTTCATGACGGCAGGCGGCGGGACGGCACGGGCCGGGACGGCAGAGGACGTCACTGCGGCCGCCGCGCGGGGCGATGCGTCGCTCGGCGAGGATGACCGGCGCGCTCTTGCGGAGGCGAGCGCCTATCTTTCGTCCCTCGAGAGCCTGCAGGGCGATTTCCTGCAAGTGGGACCCGACGGGTCGGTTGCCGAAGGCAGGTTCTATCTGCGCCGCCCGGGCCGGCTGCGTTTCGAATACGCGCCACCGGAAAATCTCCTCGTTGTCGCCGACGGCACCTGGGTTGCGGTCAAGGACAGCAGCGCCGCGGCGCAGCGCTACCCGATCAGTTCGACGCCGCTGGGTCTCATCCTTGCGAATAACGTGAACCTTGAGGAAAAGGCCCGCGTGCTCAACGTCGAAGAGCAACCCGGTTCGCTCGTTATCGCGCTGGCCGACCGCTCCGGCGAGGCACCGGGGCAGATTACGCTGATCTTCGACCGCCCCAGGATGCAGCTTCGCCAGTGGGTCGTAACCGACGTACAGGGCCTCCAGACCACGGTCGCGTTGCGCAATGTCGAGACCGGCATCCGCGCCGACAATTCGCTTTTCGTGCTGCGGGACAATCAGCGCCCGGAGATCGGCGGAAAGCGCTGATCCAGACGGCTGGCGCCTGAGCGTTCCGTCTATTATCCTCAACAGATATCCTTTGTAACGCCGCGCCCCGTCTTGACCTTGGGCGGGGGCGGCGTGGTACTTGTGAACGAGCATGACCCGAAAAACAGCCCGGCGTCCCATCGTCGGCATTCCTTGCGACGTCAAGATGCTGGGACCGCATCCCTTTCATGCGGCCGGCGAGAAGTACATCGCTGCCGTCGATGGCTGCGCTGACTGCCAGCCCATTCTCCTGCCTGTGCCGCGCGAACCATTCGACGTCGCAAGGGACCATCTCGCCGAGCTTTTCGACCTTTGCGACGGCATCTTCCTTACCGGCTCGCACTCGAACGTGCATCCGGAGGAGTATGACGGTACGCCGCCGCGCGAGGGCGTGTTGCTCGACCGGCAGCGCGACGCGCTGACGTTGAAGCTCATTCGTGCCTGCGTGGACCGCGCCGTGCCGCTCTTTGCGGTTTGCCGCGGCTTCCAGGAACTCAATGTTGCCTATGGCGGCACGCTGCATCAGCACATTCATGAAATTCCTTCGGAGCCCGGCTGCGAGCCCCGCCTCGATCATCGCGAAGACAAGAACGATCCTCTGGACGTTCAGTACGGCCCGGCGCATGCGGTCATGCTGGAAGAGGGCGGCATTTTCGAAAAGCTGCTCGGCACGCGGACGATCGAGGTAAATTCCCTGCACGGGCAGGGCGTGGCGCAGGTCGCGGAGGCCCTTGCGGTGCAGGGCCGGGCTCCCGACGGCACGGTGGAAGCCGCCCAGGTGCGCGGCGCCAGGGGCTTTGCGCTCGGCGTGCAATGGCACCCTGAATGGAAGTATTGGGAAAGCCCGGTATCGCAGAAGTTGTTCCGGGCTTTTGGAGACGCGGTACGCGAGGCAGCGGCCGCGAACGCGGAAAAGGAAAGAGTGGTGTCCCATGGCAATGGGCAGCGAGAAGGAAGAGACGGTCAAGAGCGCGGACGACCTGATCAAGTGGCTTAAGGACCGTCGCATTACCGAAGTCGAATGCATGGTGTCGGACATGGCCGGCATCGCGCGCGGCAAGATCATCCCGACCCGGAAGTTCATCGCGGGGCTCAGCGATCGCTCCCTGAAACTGCCCGAGTCGATCTTCGGTCAGACCGTGACCGGAGATTATGTCGACAGCGACTTCCTTGGCGACATCGAGCCCGACATCATTCTCGATCCCGATCCGGCGACGGTGCGGGTGGTACCCTGGTACGACGAGCCGACGGCGCAGATCATCTGCGATGCGAACTATCGTGACGAACGCCCGGTGCCCATCGCACCGCGCAACGTCCTCAGAAAGGTCGTGGCGCTCTTCGAGGAAAAGGGCTGGGTACCTGTCGTCGCGCCGGAAATCGAATTCTATCTGGCGGCGAAGAATATCGATCCCGATTACCCGCTCGAACCGCCGGTCGGCGCGAACGGCCGCCAGGAGACGGCGCGCCAATCCTATGGCATCGACGCGGTGAACGAGTTCGATCCGATCTTCGAGGACATGTACGATTTCTGCGAAGCGCAGAACCTCGACATCGACACGCTGATCCACGAGTCGGGCGCCGCGCAGGTCGAGATCAATTTCGACCATGGCGATCCGCTCGAGATTGCCGATCAGGCCTTTCTCTTCAAACGCACCATGCGCCAGGCCGCGTTGCGCCACGGTATCTACGCGACCTTCATGGCCAAGCCCTATGAGGGCGAGCCCGGCAGCGCCATGCATATCCACCAGTCGATCGTGAGCGCGGAGACGGGCGACAACCTTTTCGCAACGAAGCAGGGCAAGGACACGAAGCTGTTTCTGGGCTATATCGCCGGCCTGCAGAAATTCCTGCCCGACGCGATGGCGCTCATTGCGCCCAACGTCAATTCCTACCGCCGCATCGTTCGCGATCACGCCGCCCCCATCAACACGCATTGGGGCCACGAGAACCGCACAGTGGGCCTGCGCGTGCCCGAAGCGAAGCGTCAGGGCCGGCGTGTGGAAAACCGCGTACCGGGCGCCGATGCGAACCCCTATCTCGCCATCGCAACCTCGCTTGCCTGCGGTTATATCGGCATGGTGAACGACCTGAAGCCGACCAAGGAGATGACGGGCAACGCCTATGACAGCAAACGCTACGCGCTGCCACGCCACCTGCTCGACGCGCTCGACAATCTGCGCACCGCGTCCGAACTGAAGGAAGTGCTCGGCGCCGATTTCGTCACCCTCTACATGGACGTGAAACTGACCGAGCACGAAGCCTATCAGCAAGTGATCTCCGCCTGGGAACGCGAGCACCTGCTGCTGAACGTGTGAGAGAGGGCCGCACCGGCACGCGGCCAGCGCGTCTGGCCTGGCACCGGTGCGGCGCCATTTGCATTCGATCGCCGTCGGCAAGATCCGCCGTTCAAGGCCACCACACAAGACTGTGAGTTTGCCGTCCGCCCGGCCCGTGGCAGGGTTCCGCGAACCCGACTTCCCGCTCCGAATGCGGCCGACCGAGGCGCGACATGAACGACGATGCAATCACGCTCTATAGCTACGAATTCTCCCCTTACGCCGCCAAGGTCCGATGCTTCCTCGGCCTGAAGCGGCTCGACTACCGGACGCACTACGTCAACCCTCTCAAGGCCCGCGCGGAATTGCCCATTGGCCATCAGGTGCCGGTGCTGACGATCGGCGGCGAGGCGCGCAACGATTCGACCCCGATCGGCCTTTGGCTGGACGAGCGCTTCCCCGAGCGGCCGCTGCTGCCCGAAGCCGGACCCGAGCGCGAGCTGCTTCTCGAACTGGACAGGCAAGTCACAAGCCGCTTCATTCCCCTTTCGTTCCGCTTGCTGATCGCTTTCGGCGAACCGCTGGGTGTCCGTTGGCGCAACCGCAAGCTCGGCGCGCGCGCCGCCGACCGGACGACGCCCGGCGGGTACCCCCTGCGCTGGCTTCATCCCCTCATGGTATCGCGCATCGGCTTCATCCGCAGGCAGATCGAGGCAACCGACCCTGTACGCTCGAATGGCGGCCTTCTCGACGACGCCGCCGCGGACATCCTCGTCTGGCTGCAGGGCGGCGCGTTCATGGGCGGGCGAGACCTGCCATCCCTGCCCGACCTCTCCGCCTTCGCGGTGCTTTCGCTTCCCTATCTTGCGGGCTATGCGGGTGCCGACGGGATCGAGCGCCATCCGGCCCTGATGGACTGGTTTGCGCGGGTCCGGGCTCATCTGCCCCCTGACGCCGTCACCCGCAGCGATCTTGCCGAACGCGGCTGGCCATGATCGTGCGCCCTGCAAGGCCGTGAACCCGCAGGTTAAAAACCTCCAACGCACCCGATGAGCGGGCCGGAAGCCGAATGTTGCAGGCATTCCGGCGGGCTGGCATTGGCGGCCGCGTTCCGCCTATAATTACGCCATGACCAGCGATGCCTTCACGCCTGCCGCAAGGATGCGCCTCGCCAAGCGCGAGTTGCTGATCCTCTGCGCCCGCATCGGCTACAATCCCTAGACGCCGCTCCCGCGCGCGCCTGGATGCGCCGCGCCCTTCCGCCTTTTTCATTCGGAACCGGAGCACGCGAAATGTCGCAATCGACCGCTATTTCAAATCAGACCAAGCGCTGGCAGGAGATGGATGCCGCCCATCACCTCCACCCCTTCACCACGCACAAGGACCTCGCGCAAAAGGGCGCGCGGGTCATCACCCACGCCGAGGGCGTCTATCTCTACGACTCGGAGGGCAACCGCCTGATCGACGGGATGGCGGGCCTGTGGTGTGTGCAGGTCGGCTATGGCCGCGAGGAACTCGCCCAGGCCGGCTACAAGGCACTGAAGGAACTCTCCTACTACAACAGCTTCTTCCAGACGACGAACCCCTATGTCGCCGAACTTTCGCAGAAACTCTCGGAAGTCAGCCCGAAGGGGATCGACCGTTTCTTCTTTGCCAATTCAGGCTCGGAAGGAAACGACAGCGCGGTGAAGATCATCCGCTATTTCTGGAACCTTCAGGGAAAGCCGAACAAAAAGGCCTTCATTGCCCGCAAGAAAGCCTATCACGGGGTCACCATGGTCGCGGCCTCGTTGTCTGGCCTGACCCACATGCATCCGCAAGCCGACCTGCCGCTGCCCGGCTTCCACCATGTCGATTGTCCCGACTGGTTCGCCGAGGGCGGCGACATGACGCCCGAGGCGTATGGATTCAAGACCGCACAAAGCCTCGAGGAAAAGATCCTCGAACTGGGCGCGGACAATGTGGCGGCTTTCGTTGCCGAACCGATCCAGGGCGCGGGCGGCCTCATCATTCCGCCAAAGGGCTACTGGGAAGAAATTCAGCGCATCTGCCGCAAATACGACGTACTGCTTCATGTCGATGAAGTGATCTGCGGCTTCGGCCGCACGGGCAACTGGTTCGGATCGGACACGTTCGGCATCGAACCCGACATGATCAACATGGCCAAGGGACTCTCGTCGGGCTATCAGCCGATCGCCGCCGTAGGTCTCGGCAAGCGCGTCGGCGACGCCGTCTTCAATTCCGACAACGAGTGGTCGCACGGCTTCACCTATTCGGGCCATCCGGTCGCGGCAGCCGTCGCGCTCGCCAATCTCGAGCTCATGCAGAAGGAGAAGCTCGTCGAGAAGGCGGGCGGCGCCACCGGCAACTATTTCCAGAAGAAGCTTGCCGAACTTGGCGACCACCCGCTCGTCGGCGGGACCCGTGGCGTCGGGGTCATCGGCGCGATCGAGCTCGTGAAGGACAAGAAGACACGCCAGAAGTTCGACAACACGCTCGATGCCGGCACGCGCTGCCGGAACCACTGCTTCTCGAACGGCCTCGTCATGCGGGCGATCGGCGACACCATGGTTCTGAGCCCGCCATTGACGATCACCGAGAGCGAAATGGACGAGCTCTTCTCCCTCGCCCGCCGCTGCATCGACCTCACGGCAAGGGACCTGGGCGTGAGCTGAGCCGGGCGGGCGCCTTGCGGTGGTTTGTCGCAGCAGGCGCCCCTCCTCCACCCGGTCATCTCCAAGCCAATGATTTTCCTCGGTTTTTGGCGAAAAGCGGCAGCGTTAATTTACAATTCAAGATTGTAAACAGAGCGTATTGAAGCCGGGATAAGTCAGACCTATCTACTTGGGCATGAGGGCCGAGCGTGAAGCTGCCCGGGTGACCTGCCCCCCGCTCACCCATGGCAGTGCTTGAGCCCCCTTACGGCGCCGGTCTTTCCCCTCCCGGCGCCACGCGCAAGACGCGCGGTTGCGCCTCGCCTCCCCCCGGCGGGGCGCAACTTTTTTGCGCCCCGCCATCTTTGGAATAAAGGACGGGGGCGCAACTTTTTTGCGCCCCGCCATCTTTGGAATAAAGGACGGGGGCGCAACCAAACGACTAAGCTCACCCTCCCTTTCACGCCCCCGCAAATACGCGAGCCCGGAACGCGATGTCCCGCCTCTTCGACGACGACAACGAACCGCACATGCCGATCTCCGACGCGGAGCTCGATGCACTGGAAGCGGAAATTCCCATCCTCGCGGGGCTGCGCCGCTTCGCCGAGGAAGCGGTCAACATGCCCTGGTTCACCCAGGTCGGGCGGCCTCTCGACCGCGAGGTAAAGGCGCTCGCGCGGTCCTATCTCGACGGCCTCGGCTTTCCCGATGCCGAACCGGCGCGCCTTCACGACTGGGTGGAAGCGGCGGACGCCGCCATGGCGCTCGACATCGACCCCGCGCATTGGGAAGCCGAGGAAGGGCTGCGCGCGGCGCTTGTGACCGACGCGCTCGATCATCTGAGCGAGGATGCGCTCAACATCGCGATGACACATGTCTCCGCGCTCCTCGGTGAACGTGTGCGCGTGGCCGTCCAGGACGCCGCGCATTTCTGGGAGGTCGAGGACGAGGAGCTGCTGAACGCAGCCGCAGGCGCCGCCCTCCATGCCGCCCATGGCGCGGCGCTTTCCCTCGTCGCCGGCGGCGACGACGATCACCCTTTCCGCCGCAAGTTCGCACTCTTCACGCGAGGACGCTGGCCGATCGGCATCGCCGGTCTTACATTCAACATCTTCTGATCCTCCCCCGAAACCACAAGAGAAACGGACAAGACGTTGGACTTCAAGATCGCGACCTGGAACATCAACTCCGTCCGCTTGCGGATCAATCTGGTCGAGCGGCTGCTCGCCGAAGAAAGCCCGGACGTACTCTGTCTTCAGGAAATCAAATGCATCAATGATGCCTTCCCCTTCAAGGACATCCGGAAGGCCGGTTACGAGCACATCGCCGTTCACGGCCAGAAGGGCTATCACGGCGTTGCCACGCTGAGCCGCATCCCGTTCAAGAAGATCGAGAGTCTGGATTTCTGCGAGAAAGGCGATTGCCGGCACATCGCGACCGACCTCGATGTTCCGGGCGGCCTTCGTATCCACAATTTCTACGTTCCGGCGGGCGGCGACGAGCCCGATCCGGCAATCAACGACAAGTTCGCCCATAAGCTGGACTTCGTTCGCGAGATGACCCGGCTCTACGAAAAGCAGAAATCGAAATCCACGAACCGTATGATGCTTCTCGGCGATCTCAACATCGCGCCGCTGGAACACGACGTCTGGTCGCACAAGCAACTCCTGAAGGTCGTCAGCCACACACCGGTCGAAGTGGAACTCATGGACGCGCTCTATGCGTCGCATGACTGGGTGGACGTGATGCGCCGCTTCGTGCCCGAGACGGAGAAGCTCTATTCATGGTGGAGCTATCGCGCAAAGGACTGGGAAGCAGCCGACCGCGGCCGCCGCCTCGACCACATCTGGGTCACGCCGGCGCTTTCGGACGCGCCCGTGGCCATGAAGGTCCGCAAGGATGCAAGAGGGTGGGAGCGGGCGTCGGATCATGCGCCGGTCGTTGCGACGCTGAGGCTTTAGCTGGGGGGGCCAGCTTTTCGGGGGGAAGACCTCCCGCCGCCCGCTCCTGGGGTTCCTGCCGGTATTCGCCGCCTTGCGGAAGACTTGAAAGCCTCCGATGGCCGGTTCTGGCTAGGGTAGATACCTCATATTAGGGTGTTGACCCTATTCGCGCAAGGGGGCAGTTTGACCGTTCAGGAGCCTCCCCGCCCCGATCCGGCCTTTGTCGGCGGCCCTGCGGCGGATACAAGAAGGGCACCCGCAAGCAGCTCAGCCGCTGCCACAGCAGAACCCTCGAAGAAGCGAAACGGCATGGCACCCAAGACCAAGGACAGGATTCTGACGGCGAGCCTCAGGCTCTTCAACGAGAACGGCTACGACGCCGTGACGACGGCCAGAATCTCGGAGGAGGTCGGCATTTCCGAAGGCAACCTCTGGTACCACTTTCGCACCAAACGCGACCTTGTGAGGGAACACCAGCTGGCGCTCTTCGTGTTGATCGACAGGCGTCTCTCTGTTCCCTCCACGCCGGAAACGGTGCTTGAGAACTACGCGCTTCTGAACCGCATGATGTTCGAGGAAGTCTGGACCTATCAGTATCTCTACCGCGATCAGGCGGAATATGGCCGCGCATCGCCCGAGCTTGAGGAGCGCGTCCACCAGATCTACGACATGACGACGCGCATATTGATCCGCTTCTTCCATCACATGATCGAGGCAAGGCATCTCGATATGCCGGAGGACGAACTCGCCCCGCTTGCGGACAATACCTGGATGGTGATTCGCTACTGGCCGAGCTTTCTTCGCGAAACGCGCCGCGTCCTCAAGCTCGACAAGGCGGCACTGAATGCCGGCATCCGTCACCACTTCGCTCTCTTCGAAACCCATCTCACGAAAGAAGCGCGAAACTACTTCGATAAAAACGCCTACGCCTGACCGGGCTCGTCCTGCGGCGCCTTTTTCTTGAGTGTCACGAAAGTCGCCGTCGAACTCCCCGTGGCAAGAATCTTTCCCGCTTCGTCGGCGAGCTCGCCCTCGATGAATCCAACCGACTTCCCGCGCTTGATAACGCGGCCCGTCCCGATGATACGCCCGGGCCGCGCCGCGTTGAGCATCGACACCTTGAGTTCGAGCGTCGGCGAAATCTGGCCCCATTCGAGATCGAGCCCCACGGCAAGGCTCATCACATCGTCGAGCATCGCCGCAACCATCCCGCCCTGAATGCCGCCCCACATGTTGCAGAGGTCCGGTCCTGCATTGAATGCGACTTTCACCCTGCGACTGTCCTTGTCGGCCTCCAGGATTTCGAGCCCGAGATAGCGGCTCGCCGGCGCCATGCGCTTGAACACGGCCTGAATGTTTGGCGGCCAGTCGCTTGCCGGTTTCCCATCGCTCATTCTTTCTGTTTCCCGCTCTTTTTCCCGCTGCGGTCAAACCGCATCTGAAGCACACGAAGGTCGGCGCCGGCATCGTCCAGCCGGTTCGCAAGCCGCGCCGCGACGGCACCGGCCATCTCCGGAAACTCACCCAGCAACCGCTGAAACATGTCCCGTCCGATGCGCAACGTCAGAAGCCTCGTCACCGCCCGCACGCGCGTCCGCCGCCGCTCCCGGTTGAACAGCGCCGTTTCGCCGATGAGGTCGCCTGTGTCAAGCCGCAGCGCTCTCGGCGGGCCTCCCTCCCCCTCCGCCAGCATCGCGGCCTCGCCCTCGAGAATAAGCCAGGCGCAGTCCGCTTCCTCGTCCGCCTCGAACAGCGTCTCGCCGGGCTCATATTCCCGCCGTTCGCAGGTAAAGGCGACGACTTCGAGACGCACCGGATCGAGCCCGGCGAATAGGTCCAGGCGCTGAAGCAGGGCAATGACAGGTTCAAGACTCATGGTCCGAGAATAGCGAAGGGGACGCAGCCTGTCCCGCGCCTCTGTTTGCGCACCGGCGCCGGGAACGCTAAGAACAGACGAGCCGAATATGGGAGCGGCGTCCGATGGAAGGAAAGCATGCCGGGATCGCCTGGGACTGGCCGAACCCGTTCGTCTTCGAGACGAAGGTAGAACGCCAGCATATCGACGACTTTCAGCATACGAACAATGTCGTCTATCTCACCTGGATGGCGAAGACCGCCTGGGAACACTCGAAAGCGCTCGGCCTGGACTTTACGAGTTACGCGCGGCTGAACCGCGGCATGGTCGTCCGGCACCACGAACTCGACTATCTTGCCGCCAGTCGCGAAGGCGAAACCGTACTCGTCGGAACCTGGATCACGGGGAATGACGGGCGGATCCGGCTCAGACGCCGATTCCAGATGGTCAACGGAAACACCGGCCAGACGCTGCTTCGCGGCATCACCGATTTCGTCTGCATCAATGTGGACACGGGCCGGGCAACGCGCATGCCGCCGGAATTCGTGACGACCTACGCTCTAACGGCACATGTCGAAGGAGACGGCTGAGACGGGCGCCGGACGCAGACGTCGCTCTGTCGCCCACCAAGGCGAGGGCCTGAGCCCTCCCTTTTACGGCACGAGCCGGTAGCCGCCCGCCTCCGTCACCAGAATTTCGGCGCTCGAGGGATCCTGTTCGATCTTCTGCCGCAGGCGGTAGATATGCGTCTCGAGTGTGTGTGTCGTGACACCCGAATTGTAACCCCACACTTCCGCCAGAAGCGTGTCGCGGCCGACCACCTTGGAACCGGCGCGATAGAGATACTTCAGGATCGACGTTTCCTTCTCGGTCAACCTGATCTTCTTTTCCTGGGCGTCCACCAGCACTTTCGCGCTCGGCCGGAAGGAGTATGGGCCGATCTTGAAGACCGCGTCCTCGCTCTGCTCATGACTGCGCAGATGCGCACGAAGACGAGCGAGCAGGACGCCGAAGCGGAACGGCTTCGTGACATAATCGTTTGCACCCGCGTCGAGACCGAGGATCGTGTCCGAGTCGGTATCGGCGCCGGTCAGCATGATGATCGGCACCTTGACGCCCGCCTTCCGCATGAGCCGGCAGACTTCCCGGCCGTCCATGTCCGGCAGCCCGACATCGAGCAGCACGAGATCGACGTGGTTGGCGCGCACATGGTCGAGGCCTGCCGCTCCCGTCGCCACCGCGATGCAGGAAAATTCTTCGTGAAGCTGGAGTTGCTCGGCAAGAGAGCCCCGCAGCATGTCGTCATCGTCGACAACGAGTATTTTTTTTGTTCCGTTCATGTTCTCTCTACAGCGAATAGCCAAGCCGCTCGACATGCGGTCTCAGGATGGGAAGAACCGGTTTCATCTGCTCTTCGTAACGGCGCCACCTTTCGGTTGCGCTCGAATAGATAGGCTGCGTCACCTGCGAATAGGACGGTGTACGGATCGTTCCCCGCGCGAGTGCGTGCGCCGCGGGATCGCTGACGGCATCGTCCCATTCGAGCCCGAGAAATGCGAGTGCCGGCTCGACTTCCGCCCGCAGATCGGCAACGAGATTCTCATAACGAACTTCCCGAACATTCAGCGGCAACAATTCGCGATACCGCTGCCAGAGCGTAAACACGCGGTCGTAGAAACGCGCCGAGCCTTCAAGCGTCAGGAAGTTCACCATGGCTCCGTTCGGAACGAAATCCTGCATGAAGCATGAGAGCACGCAATCGGCCGGATGCCGGAGCGCGAAGACGATGCGCGCTTCGGGAAACACGCGGGCGATCAGACCCGCATGAACGACATCGAGCGGCATCTTGTTGACAACGGTCTTGCCGGCCAGATCGGCACCCGCCTCATCCAGCGCGCCCCAGTAAACCTGTCTCAACTGCTCGCGACCGACTTCGTTCATGTCCGCCAGCGACTTTGGATAACCCAGGCATGCCTTTTTGACTTTGTTGAGAAGCGGCAGCTCTTCGAAGACCTGGACACCCGGATGTGCGTCGAGAATCTGATCGAGCAGCGTCGTTCCGGATCTCGGGAAACCAATGAGGAAAACGGGGGCCGCCGCGTGACCGGGCTCGCGCTCTATACCGGGTAAAGCCGGCATCTTGTCGACGAACTTTTTCGTGAATGTGCCGAGCAGGTCATCGACGTCGCGATTGAACTTCCCGTGAGCCGGCTTCTTGAGAGCCGGCAAGCTGCTTGTATGGTCATTCATGCTGGTGAAATAACCGAAGGCCTCGGCATACTCCCCCTGCTCATCGCATATTTGCCCCAGCTCCGAATAGAGGAGCCGGGAATCTTCATGCTGGATATTTTCCAGCTCGCCGCGCTTGAGCCTGTCCCTCAACTCGGCGAGCAGGGCCGGGTCGCCCTTGCTCTTGCGCCGCCGCGCTTTCGACCAGGTTCGTAACGCGCCGGCGTTGCGCGGCTGTTCCACCAGCGCTTCGGCCGCAACTTCGATCGCTTCGTCGAGCTGCCCCAGCCGTTCGTAAGTCGTCGCAAGGATCGCCTTGACCTGCACGGGTGCCCTGTCGAGCCGTCCCAGCGCATCCGTGCAATACCGGACGGCTTCCCTGAACTGTCCGGCATCGATCGCAGCCGACGCCGCGCGCAGATAAGGCGCTGCCTCGAGAGGACTGAGTTCGATCAGGCGCTCGAATTCGCCGATCGCCTCGGCATAGCGCGCCGTATCCTGGTATAGCTGACCGCGATTGAGAAAGATGTCCGGGTAGTTTGGATCGATGGCCTCCGCTCGAAGATAGGAGGAGATCGCCTCGTCGTCCTTGCCCTGATCTCTCTGTGCGTTGCCCAGATTGACCCAGACGTTGGGATGACGCGGCATGAGCGCGGCTGCCGCGGCAATGAACTTCTCGGCCTTTTCCGCATCGCCCCGCCCAAGCGCGACAAGACCGATCAAATGCAATGCGTCGGGATTGCGCGGCTCCACCTTGAGGACGCCCGCAGCCGCCGCGCTCGCATGCTCGAGCCTGCCTGCCGCGAGATGCGCGCCGCCAAGCCGAAGCAGTTTGATGATGTCGTCCCGCCCTGCGGCCTTCTCGGCCTGGCCCGCAGCTGGCCGGAAGCCGCCGGCCGCCGCGCCGCCCGGAACCTGAACCGCCGGCCGCGCGCCGGCGGCGCCTGCGGGAAGTCTTACGGTCGGTTTGAACGAACCTTGCATTCCGGGACCCGGACTGAACGGTTTCGCCGGACCTTTCGGCGGAAAGTCTTTCGCCATAGTGCACTTTCGATGACAGGGCCGTCATGGCCGCCGGAACGGTGATAGCGGAGTGTGCCATAGCTCTCCCTGCCGACCAACGCAGGGAATGGCCGTCTGCGATGCAAGCGCCCCTCCCTTGCCGCCTGCATGCGCGCATGCGGCAAAATCTGCCGCCGGGATCGCCGATTATCCGCCGGAAGCGCCGGAAACCGGGGCGTCCGATCTGGCCCGAAGCTTGCTCGTTCGGCAAGCATGACGGATTTCTCAGCAGCCCATATCGGCATTCAGCATCGCCCAGGCAAGCAGAATCTCGCGACGGCAGCCTTCGACGCCCTGCGCACTGCCCGCACGGAAGGCCGGTCGCCCGAGGGCGCCAGCCTCACCTTCGGCGATCTCATCGATACCCTGAACCCGCTTCAGCACATTCCGCTGGTCGCGGAGGTCTATAGGGGCCTGACAGGAGATGGCATCAGCGCCCATGCGCGCATCGCCGGTGGCACCCTTTGGGGCGGACCCTTCGGTCTTGTCGCTTCGGTTGCAAGCCTCGCAATCGGTGGCAACGGCAAGGATGGCGCGGGCGACCGCGTCTACGCCTCGCTGTTCGGCGGCGAGGGAGCCGCGGACGCACCGGCCGCGCTTGTCGCCGGGAAAACCGAAGACGTGCCGGCGCCGTCTCCGGACGCCGGGCTGACCACCGCGTCGATTGCGCCCACGCCCCCCGCAACGCGGGACAGGCCTGCGCCCGATGATGTGAATCCTCTCCCCCGGCTGAGCCCGGAAGCGTTTCAGGCCTTGATCGGTTCCTTCGCCGATCCTGCCGGGATCGAGATGGTGGCGGACGAACCCGAAGCCGGACAGCCCGCCAATCTTGCCAACGCCATGCTCGATGCGCTCGACAAATACGAAGCCATGAAGCCACCCCGAGCCGCGAAATAGAACCGGCGAGACAAGCCCGGCACGCCAGATTGCCTGCATCGGCCGCACTGTCTATTCTTGGCGGTCATGACTTCTCCCGCAAACACAGCTGCCGAGATCGTCGTCACCGGCTTGCCCGGCGGCACCCGTGGCGAATTGCGCGCCGGCAATCTCCACTTTCCCTGCGCGCTCGGCCGCGCGGGCGTGAGCGCGGACAAACGCGAAGGAGACGGTGGCACACCGCTCGGATCCTTCCTCTTGCGCGAACTCAGATACCGCCAGGACCGTATGACGCCGCCCGCGACGGCACTGCCGCTCGTTCCGATCGCGCCTTCGGACGGCTGGTGCGATGCCCCGGAAGATCCCGCCTATAACCGGCCGGTCCGCCTGCCCTATCCGGCAAGCGCCGAGACCATGTGGCGCGACGACCATCTCTATGACCTTGTCGTCGTCCTTGGGCACAACGACGATCCCGTCACCCCTTATGCCGGAAGCGCCGTCTTCTTTCATCTCGCACGGGAAGAAGGGGAGCAATTGCAGCCGACGGAAGGCTGCGTCGCGTTGCGGCTCGACGCCATGTTGCGCGTGCTGGCGCTCTGCGGAACGCAAACGCGAATGCGGATCGAGGAGGCCTAGGGGCGCGTCCCGAACAACGCGCTGCCGACGCGCACATGCGTGGCGCCGAGCATCACCGCCGTCTCGAAATCGCCGCTCATACCCATGGACAGACCGGAGAGACCGTTCCTGCGGGCAATCTTGTCGAGCAGCGCGAAATGAAGCGCGGGTTCCTCGCCCAGAGGCGGAATGCACATGAGGCCCGTCACATCGAGCAACCACTCGTCGCGGCATCGCATGAGAAAGCCGTCCACGTCCTTCGGCGCGAGACCGGCCTTTTGCGGCTCGTCGCCCGTATTCACCTGCACGAAGAGCCTCGGCAGGGTCCGCCCCTTCTCTCTTGCCTTGACGAGCGCCTCCGCGAGTTTCGGCCGGTCCAGCGTATGAAACACATCGAAGAGACCGAGCGCCTCATCGAGTTTGTTCGTTTGCAAGGGGCCGATCAGGTGGAGTTCGACATTGCCGTACCGGTCGCGCAACGCGGGCCACTTCCCGGCGGCCTCCTGCACGCGGTTCTCGCCGAAGACGCGCTGCCCGGCATCGAGCAACGGACGGATTGCCTCCTCGCCGAATGTTTTCGACACCGCGATCAGCACGACATCGCCGGGCTTGCGTCCCGCTTCGCGCGCGGCGCGGGCGATCCTTCCCTGAATGGCGGCGAGGCGCGCCTTCGGCGTTTCGTTCCTGTTGGCGTTGGTATCGGTCATTGGCATAGTCTCGGCGCAAGCTTGAGCATTTCCGGGAAATGCGTCTCCTTCAACGGAGGATGACGGTTTTTCGTCGGGAACCGCGACCATACAATAAACCGGAGCGGTACATCGTTTCACGCAATCGATGAACCGCGAACATGGCAGGATGTTGCGGAGACAGGATGGGAAGGGATTTGAAGCGGATGGCGCGGGCCGCGCGCTGGTTCGATCCGGACCCGGCATACGCCGTGCTGATGGCGGTGACCGACGCCAGGCGTCTTCCCGATCCATGGACGGCCCTCGCGGCCTTGCCACGCGGCGGCGCATTGATATGGCGGGCCTATGGGGAAGAGCCCGGCTATGAAACGGCGAGGCAGCTCGCCGCTGCCGCCCGCGCAAAGGGCTGTCTCCTGCTTGTCGCGGGTAGCTTGCGGCTGGGCGCGCGGCTCGGCATCGCGGGTATTCATCTGCCCGAACGCGACGTCGCCCGCCGGCGCGTCATTGCGGCCGGTACCCTTGTCACGGCGGCATGCCATTCGGAGAGAGCCGTGCTCGAAGCGGCGCGAGCCGGAGTGGACGCGGTGCTGATCTCGCCCGTCCTGCCAACGCAAAGTCATCCCGGCGCAAGGACGCTGGGCGTGGTCCGTCTTGCCCGCCTTGCGGCGCTCGCAGGCGCGCTCGGCATGCCAGCCTATGCCCTTGGCGGGATCACGGACGAAACCCACATCCGCCGCCTGCGTGGAACGGGTATCGCCGGCGTCGCGGGCATCAGCCTGTTTTTACCTTGACGCGCGCCTCCTCGGGAATGGCGTCGCGGTAATCGTCCGGGATATAGCCGAAGCGCTCCATCTGCACATGATGGTCGCGAATGATTTGCCGCACCTGATCGGGCGTCAGCACTTCTCGCCATTGATCGGAACGGCCCTCGCGGAAGAAGCTCTCCGCTTTCTTCGAGCGTTCCTTGAAGCCCTTCTTCTGCTCAATTGCTTTCAAAGTCTTGAATGAAGAGTTGCGGATCGCGCGCTCAAGTCTCTCGCCCGAAGGTTTCAAACCCAGAAAGTTTGTCACCTGTTTGAAGTACTTTCGCGGTTTGTGCAGCAGGTCTTCGTATCGCAGGACGAGAAGCTGCTCGCTCGGATGTTCCGTCCAGCTTTTTACGTGCGTCGACCACGAACGATGGACTTCGAGCACGTGCGTCTCATTATTGCCGGTAACCGTCTGATCGTTGGCAAGGTGCGCGATCGCCTCGTCGATCGTCTCCCCAAAATGGTGGCGGACCGAAATCGCCACATCGAGCGGATTACGCAGTACATAAATTCCACCGGCCGTGACATCCATCGTATGCAGCGGTGCGCCGCCCCATTCGCCGAGAAAATTGTGTGTCTTCACGAAAACGGAGTCTGGAAATACCGTGGTGAAATCCCTGTGCACCAGCGGACGGAGTTGAGCCATCTCCTCGGGCGTCATTTCATCGATGTCCCGGCCCCCGGCGCGCCGCCGATACCACTGAGCCGCGGAGTCGCCAATACAGAAATCGGTAATTTCGTTGATATCGACCGGCTCCTGCGAATTCCTGAAAAGATTGTGCAGGAAACTTCGCATCCATGTGTTTCCCGACTTGGGATAGGACGCAAGCCAGATCAGGGCTCCCATGGTCGTCTCTTCCGTTCTCGTCTGCGTTACGCGGGTGATGAGCGCATTCTATCAGCCCGTTCCGGAACATGCATCGCCGGAGATGCAGGCACCGTATCCACGAAAGACGAGCGACGACAAAAAAAGAGAGCGGGCATTCAGCCCGCTCTCCGTATTTTGTCTTGTCTCTGTAGCGTTCGATCAGAACGAGACGGAGAGAACCAGACCGGCCGACTGCGAGTCGACGCTCAGGCCACCGACATCCTGCTCGGTGAGCTGGAGATCGAGACCGATATCGACGCCGGAGCCGAGGTTGTAGCCACCGCCGGCCTGCCAGCTCTCGAGCTCCTCACTGAAGCCGCCAGTCGCCGTGTTCTCGTCGCTCAGATAGGCAACGCCAACCGTCCAGGGGCCGGTCGCATAGGAGAGGCCGACGGTCCAGACTTCTTCTTCGTAACCGGCAGTGGAGAGAACCGCCGTGGAAACCGCTGCGAGATCTTCCGACTGGTACCAGGAACCGCCCAGCGTGAAGCCGGCGAAGCCGACATTGGCGCCGAAGCCGATTTCTTCCGGGTCGCTCGGCGTCGCCGCCGGGCCGTCACCGGTCACGTAGAAACCGTCCACGCCGAGATCCACACCGCCGAAGGAGCCGGCATAGTTGAGCGCGACTTCGACAACATCCTCAATCGAGCTGTTGTTCGCAACAAGACCAAGTCCGTTCGGATTCGGACCGTTGAAGGTCGTCTCCGGCGTGAACGACAGGCCGAGCTGGAAGCCGGCGAAACGCGGGGTGAAGTAGGTCACCTTGTTCGCGTCGGCGGCCATCAGCGAGAACGTCGAGTGACGGAAGCCAGAGCTGGCGATCGTGGTCGCGTTCAGGATGTTCGCGCTGTCGAGACCGTTGCCGGGCACGAACCAGGGCGAGGTGTAGTGCATCTTGAAGGCGGCGCCATCCGTGCCACCGATCTCGAACCGGCCGAAGCCGCCTTCGAGATAGGCGAAGAGTTCACGGAACACAGCGTCGTTGTTGTTGAGGTTGTTGTTCCAGTCATCGCCGAGCGACATCGTCGCCAGGACGCCGGCAACCATGCCGTTGTCGAGCGTGCCTTCGGCTTTGATGTCGATGTTGCGCGCAACGACGGCAACCTTCGTGTCGTTGAACTCGGTCGCGCCGATATCATCGGCGTCGATGACGTAGAAGCCGGCCGTGACCGTGCCGCCGACGGTGACGGTCAGCGGATCGCTCGCAAGCGCCGGACCGGCGATGAGGCCGACCGAGACGAGCGCAGTCGTCCCAAGGAGAGTCTTTTTCATGTGTTCCTCGCAGTATCAGCTAAGAGCTGTTCCATTTGTACGAGCCATCGGAATTTGCCCCCGAGACTCGTGCATCGCCGGGCCGACCGAAACTGCCCCCCGAGCGCGTGTACCGATTAATCCGTTGATAACCGCTGCGGGTCAAGCAAACCTCTCCTCATGACGATGGAATGTCGGTCGATGTTGCGCAAAGGGCACAAATCCCTTTGCGACTGTTAACCAATCCGATTATTCGGCCGGCCATGACGTTTTCACAGCGCCGGTTCTCCAGCATTGGAGCGGACTCCTGCGCCTGGAGCAGACAATCCTGCGGACCTGGATGCGGATTGCGCGAAGAGCCGGCCTTCGCCAATTTGTGCTTTTCGGGTCACAGACACTCTCCTCACCCGTCGCTTGCGGCGGGTGTCCGGGAAGTTGAAAGACAAGGAACCTTCTCCGGATTTGCGCGATTGCGGGGGACAACCTTATCTCGCTATAAAGGCGCGCCGGCTGCGGAACGCGGCAGGCATGCGAATTCACTTGCTCTCCGCAAGCCGATCACGCAAGAAACGGCGGACAGAGGGGCGCAACGCGAGAGGCTTGCCGTAAACCGATGACCTATCACGGACTGACACGCGCGAAATCGACCGTCGCGGCGCTCCTTTGCGCTGCCTTTCTCGGCCTTGCGGCCTGCGGACCGTCGGAATCGAACTTCCCCGGACAGCCGACCGGCCAGGGCGGCCCCAACAATCCGACCGGCGAGCAGAAGCGTGAGTCGATCTTCGGTGAGGACGGCCTGAAGCTCTTTGGCGGCGGCGCGGAAGAAAATCTCGGCGGCGGCGGCATCGGCGTGAACAGCTTCCTGTGGCGCGCCTCGCTCGACACGATTTCCTTCATGCCCCTCGCCTCTGCCGACCCCTTTGGCGGCGTCATCATCACCGACTGGTACCAGGATCCGAAGGCCGCCGGCGAGCGCTTCAAGGTGACGGTCTATATTCTCGACAAGCGGCTCCGCGCCGACGGCGTGAAAGTCGCCGTTTTCCGCCAGAACAAGTCCGAAAACGGCGAATGGGTCGACGCCGCCGTCGCCACCTCCACCGGGCCCCAGATCGAGAACGCCATTCTCGTCCGCGCCCGCCAGCTTCGCATCAACACGATCGAGGCACAGGAAAAGAAGTAAGCCCGGACCGGGCGGACAGCGGGGCACGCGCTCGGGGAGAGGGCCAAGGCACCCGCCGCCGCCCCGTCCCCGTCCGAGAGATCCCGCAAGACCATGTCCACACGTTACAACGCGCGCACCGTCGAGCCTAAATGGCAGAAGATATGGGAGGAGCGCGGCGACTTCCTGACCCGCGACCTCGCCGGCGGCAGCGGCAAACCCAAATACTATGTTCTCGAAATGTTCCCCTACCCGTCGGGGCGCATTCACATGGGCCATGTGCGCAACTACACGATCGGCGATGCAATCGCACGCTTCCGGCGCGCGCGCGGCTACAACGTGCTGCACCCGATGGGCTGGGATGCTTTCGGCATGCCGGCCGAGAATGCCGCGATGGAGAAGAGCGTCCACCCGAAAGGCTGGACCTACAGCAACATCGCCGCGATGCGCACGCAGTTGAAATCGATCGGCCTCGCCATCGACTGGAGCCGCGAATTCGCGACCTGCGACCCTGAATATTACGGCCAGGAGCAGGCGCTCTTTCTCGACCTGCTGGAAGCCGGCATCGTCACCCGCCGCAAGAGCATGGTGAACTGGGACCCGGTCGACAACACGGTGCTGGCGAACGAGCAGGTGATCGACGGCTGCGGCTGGCGCTCGGGCGCGCCGGTCGAACGGCGCGAGCTGACGCAGTGGTTCCTGAAGATTTCGGATTTCGCCGACGACCTGCTCGACGGTCTCGAAACGCTGACGCGCTGGCCGGAAAAGGTCCGGCTGATGCAGAAGAACTGGATCGGCCGCTCGGAAGGCGCCCGCGTCTTCTTCCCCATTGAAGGCATGCGAGGCGAGGCGGACAACAGGCTTGAAGTCTTCACGACCCGTCCCGATACGCTGTTCGGCGCCAGCTTTTGCGCGGTCTCTCCCCATCACCCGCTGGCGCAGGCGCTTGCGAAGGACAATCCGGCGCTCCACGACTTCATCCGCAAATGCGACCGGATCGGCACCTCGGAAGAAGCGATCGAGACGGCGGAGAAGATGGGCTTCGATACCGGCCTCACCGCGCGCCATCCTTTCATCGAGGGCAAGACGCTCCCGGTCTATGTCGCGAATTTCGTGCTGATGGAATATGGCACCGGCGCGATCTTCGCCTGCCCCGCGCATGACCAGCGCGACTTCGACTTCGCGAAGAAATACGGGCTCCCGATCATTCCCGTCGTCACGCCGAAGGACCGCGCGGAAGATCCCGCATGGGGTGCCGCGCTCATTGCCGGCACGGAGGCCTTCACGGGCGACGGTGTTGCCGTCAATTCGGAATTCCTCAACGGCCTCGACGTCACCGCCGCAAAGCGCGCCGCGATCGGGAAGCTCGAGGCGCTCGGCCTCGGCGAAGGCACGATCAATTACCGCCTGCGCGACTGGGGCATTTCGCGTCAGCGCTACTGGGGCTGCCCGATCCCCGTGATCCATTGCGAGGCTTGCGGCACGGTGCCGGTGCCGCGCGCGCAATTGCCGGTCGTGCTGCCCGACGACGTGACCTTCGACCAGCCCGGCAATCCGCTCGACCGTCATCCAACATGGAAGAACGTCGCCTGCCCCGAATGCGGCAGCCCGGCGCGCCGCGAGACGGATACGTTCGATACGTTTGTCGACAGCTCCTGGTATTTCGCGCGCTTCACCGCGCCCGCCGCGACGACGCCGACGGACAAGGAGGCGGCCGACCGCTGGCTCCCGGTCGACCAGTATATCGGCGGCGTCGAGCACGCGATCCTGCATCTTCTCTATGCGCGCTTCTTCACCCGCGCCATGCACAGGACCGGACACCTGTCGGTCGACGAGCCTTTCGCCGGGCTCTTCACGCAAGGCATGGTGAACCACGAGACCTATCGCGACGAGGACGGCCGCTGGGTCCCGCCCGAAGAGGTCGTCATCGAAACGGTGGACGGCAAGCGCGTGGCGAAGCACGCCGGGACCGGCGCGCCGATCCGCATCGGCTCCATCGAAAAAATGTCGAAGTCGAAAAAGAACACCATCGACCCCGAAGACATCATCGCGAAATACGGCGCCGACACCGCCCGCTGGTTCATGCTGTCCGACAGCCCGCCCGACCGCGACGTGCAATGGTCCGATCAGGGCGCGGAAGGCGCCTGGCGCTTCACGCAGCGCCTCTGGCGCATGGTGAGCGGTGCGCGCGGCCAGCTCGCTCCCGGGGGAGCAGCGATGCCGGCGGCCTTCGGCGAGGAGGCGATGGCGCTGCGCCGGGCCGCACATCAGGCGCTGGCGGCGGCGGGCGACGACTTCGACAATCTGCGTTTCAACCGCGCCGTTGCCCGCGTCTACGAGCTCGCCAATGCGATTGCGGGTTTCGCACCTGCGAACCCGGAAGGCGACGACGCAAAATGGGCGCTGCGCGAGGCGCTGGAGACGATCGTCCAGATCGTCGGCCCGATGATGCCGCATCTTGCCGAGGAGTGCTGGGAGACGCTCGGCCACGAGACGCCGCTGACCGCAACCGAATGGCCGGTTGCCGACAAGGCCCTCCTCGTGGAAGACTCCGTCACCATTGCCGTCCAGGTGAATGGCAAGCGCCGTGACGAGCTGACCATCGCTCGCGACGCGGACAGGGAAACGGTGGAACGCGCGGCACTCGCGCTCGACAAGGTGGAGAAGGCGATCGATGGAAAACCCGTCCGCAAGATCATCGTCGTGCCGGGCAAGATCGTCAACATCGTGGCCTGACATGAAACGTCTCGCCGCATCGCTGATCGCGCTCGCATTGATGACGCCTCTTGGCGCCTGCGGTTTCTCGCCGCTCTATGCCGAGCGCGGCGACTTCGCGGTGACGGGCGAGCTTGCGCAGATCGACGTGAACGCGCCGAACGATGCGCTTGGCCGCGACATCAAGTTCAACCTGCTCGACACGTTCTCCTCGAGCGGCAATCCGCCGCCGAACGCGCCCTATGTTCTCGAGATCGCGCCCGTGCTCTACAGCGAGGACGTCATCACCGAGCGCGACGCGGACGTGACGCGCCAGAACATCGCGCTTCTCGTGCCCTTCCGTCTCGTGAAGACCGACACCAGGGAAACGCTGCTGCGCTCGACCTCGCGCTCGCGCTCCTCCTACAACCGCGTTCAGTCGGAATACGCCAACATCGTCGCCAACCAGGATGCGCAAGAGCGCATTGCGAAGGCGGCGGCAAACGACATCAAGCTGCAGCTCTCGATCTATTTCGATCGCGCGGCGAAAAACGGAAGCTAGAGGGACCGGCGCCTTGAAGATCGCGCCGCGCGATGCCGACCGTTTCGTCAAGAGCCCCGACCCGAAGGCGCTCGCGGTCCTCGTCTATGGGCCCGATGCCGGGCTCGTCCGTGAGCGGATCGAGTTCATGCTGCGGACCGTCGTTGACGATCCCACCGATCCTTTCCGAATTTCGGAACTTTCCGATGGCGATCTGAAACAGGACCCCGCGCGCCTTGCCGACGAGGCGGCGTCGATCGCGATGCTCGGCGGAAGACGCGTCGTGCGCATTCGCGGCGCGGCCGACGGTACCGCGAAGACTTTCGAAAGTTTCCTTTCCGATCCCGCCGGCGATGCGCTTGTGCTTGTCGAGGCGGGCGAGCTTGGCCCGCGCTCCACGCTGCGCGCGCTTTTCGAGGGCGCGAAGAATGCCGCGGCGATTGCCTGTTATGCCGACGGGTGCGAACAGATCGAAAACCTGATTCGCTCGCGCCTTGCCGCCGAGGGCCTCGCGCCCGAACCGGCGGCGCTCGACTACCTCCTGCATCATCTCGGCTCCGACCGCGGCGTGACGCAGAACGAACTGGAAAAGCTCATTCTTTATGCGGGCCCCGGCAAGGCCGGAGAGAAGCGGACGGTGACGCTCGACGATGCGCGCGCGAGCGTCGGCGACAATGCGGGCTCGAGCCTCGACGAAGTGATCGACGCCGCGATGAGCGGCGATCTCGACGGGCTCGACACCGCGCTCGCCCGCGCGCGCGCCGCCGACACCAACGCCATCGCGATCCTCAATGCACTGTCGCGCCACCTCATGCAGCTTCATCTCGCCGCCGCGCGCATGGAAAGCGGCAGCGATGCCGAGGGCGCGCTTCGCAGCTTCCGCCCGCCGCTTCATTTCAGCCGGAAACCCTCCGTACAGGGACAAATGAGGCTGTGGAACCGGCGCCGTCTCGACCGCGCCCTGGCGCTGGCGCTTGAGGCGGAAGGACAATGCAAATCGACCGGCCAACCCGATGTCTCGATCTGCGGCCAGACGCTTTTCCGGATTGCACAAGGCGCGCGTTCAGCGCGCCGTTAGTTGGAAGGTGGGCGCGCGTTCAGCGCGCCGTTAGTCGGAAGGTGGGCGCGCCGGGAGAGCCGGCGATATCCCCGCAAGCGGGGACAAATCGGGCCCACTGTCACACGAATGTCATCGAACTGTTACGAACGGGAAACTTGTCCCCGCTGTGCCGGAGGAAGCACACCCCTGTGCAGCGCTGCAACGGCAGATGGGCCACAGGGGGAATAAGGATCGGAGGGCAGCCCCCTCACCCTTCCCTTTCCCCCGCGGAGAGGGAGAACTCCTCCGTACCCGGATTAATCCGCCCTACTGCATCTTCTGCGCCGTGCGGCCGGCGAGGCGGCGGCAGATTTCGTCGAGCTGCTCGAGCGTCTTGTAGGCGATCTTGACCTCGCCGCCCTTGTCGCCCGAGAAGGAAATCTCGACCTTGAGCCCGAGCTGGTCGGAAATGTTTTTCTCGAGCGCCAGCGTGTCGGCGTCCTTTTCGGGCTTCGGGAGCGATTTCGGCCGGGCGTTTGCGCCCGCCGCATCGGGCTTGCGGGTCAGCGCTTCGGCCTCGCGGGCCGAGAGACCCCGGGCGACGATCTCGCGAGCGAAGTTTTCGGCTTGCCCGTGGCCGATCAGCGGACGGGCCTGGCCGGCCGACAGCTTGCCCTCCTCGATGAGCCCCCGGACGCTGTCCGGCAGCGCCAGAAGGCGCAGCGTATTGGCGACATGGGAGCGGCTCTTGCCGATGAGCTTCGAAAGCTGGTCCTGCGTATAGCTGAACTGCTGCATGAGGCGCTCATAGCCCGCCGCCTCTTCAACGGCGTTGAGATCGGCGCGCTGCACATTTTCGATGATCGCGATTTCAAGCGATTCGGCATCGCTCAGTTCCTTGACGATCACCGGCACCTGATGAAGCTGCGCGGCCTGCGACGCCCGCCAGCGCCGCTCGCCGGCGACGATCTCGTAGCGGTTGTCCTCGCCGGCAACAGGCCGCACCACGATCGGCTGCAGCACACCCTTCTCGCGGATCGAATTGGCCAGGTCTTCGAGGTCTTCGGGCCTGAAAGTGTGACGCGGCTGGAAGGGGTTCGCGCGCAGGAACTCGATCGGCACCTCGCGCACGCCTCTGGGCGCCGGTGCTTCCTTGTCGCCAAGCGCGAAGGCGGTGTCCTCGCCGATCAGCGCCGCCAGACCACGTCCAAGCCGGCTCGGGGTTTCCTCTGCCATTGCCATCGCTTCCCTTCCAATTCCATTCCCGGGCCAATACCTCCCGGGGGCTCAATTGCCTGACCGCCCGCCCCCGGCGCGGCCGCCCTGCCGGTAGGACCGGTAGGGCCTCGCCCATCATTTACCGAAATCGCGGAAAAGCGCCATCGGGCCAAGTTTCCGCCTTACGCCAGCACTACCTTGTATGACCCATAATACAATAGTTTCAATTTGTTAGAAGGCGTTGTTAAGACATTTCGCAGCGCCCTCGCCTCGCCGGCTCCTCCCGTCAGGCGCTTCAAGCCGCCGACTGACGGATGCGGCGCTCGCGCTGGATCATCTCGGCGGCCAGTTTCATATAGGCCTTGCTGCCGGCGCAGCGGTGATCGTAGACCAGCGCGGGCTTGCCATAGGACGGCGCCTCGGAGATGCGCACATTGCGCGGAATGACCGTTCGATAGACCTTGTCGCCGAGATAGGAACGCACATCGGAGGCGACCTGGTCGGAGAGCTTGTTGCGCTGGTCGAACATGGTGAGCACGATGCCCTGAATGTCGAGACGCGGATTGAGGCTGGTCTTGACGCGCTCGACGGTGCGCAGGAGCTGGCTCAAACCTTCCAGCAAGGCGGGCAATCGATCAGCAGATAGGAGTAAGGCCGCGAGGTCGATTGCATTTCGGCATCGCTCTCGCCGCGCGTCTTGCCATGACGCGGCATCCGCGACAGCGCATCGCGCAGGCGATGCGAGCGGCGCTGCACGCTGGCCAGTTCAAGCTCGGCGCCGAGCAGATCCATCGTGGACGGAACAATATCGAGGCCGGGCACCTTGGTGGGCACGATTGCATCCTCAATCAGTGCCGCGCCGATCAGCACATCGTAAGCCGACACCTTGCGCTCGGTATGACCGATGCCAAGGCCGGTGCTGGCATTGCCCTGCGGATCGAGATCGACGATCAGCACGCGCTCGCCAACGGCGGCAAGCGCGGTGCCGAGATTGATCGCTGTTGTGGTCTTGCCGACACCGCCCTTCTGGTTGGCGACCACCAGGATACGCGGACGATCCGTGGACGGAGCAATCACCGGATTGCCGCCCTCGGCGGGAATGGCGCTCCCGGCGCTTCGGGCCGCGTCAGTCACCAGTGTCTTGTCGAGCTGTTCCATGAAGGCCTCGCAACATCAGCACGGAACCCGCCGGATCCGACTGAGAGGGGTGAAGGTCGGCGTTGAATATCCAGCTTTTTCGAGCCAAGGTCAATTCGTCCCGGACCCCCTGCCCCTTCAAAAACAGGCCAATCGTCTGCGAACCGAAAAGCGGCGCGGCCCAGCCAAGCAGCCGATCGAGCGGCGCCAGCGCCCGGGCGGACACCACGTCGAAGGCGCCCTGCCCGGCTGCGAAATCCTCGATCCGGCAATTATGAACCGTCACCGGCGCTTCCGCCGCCCGCGCCACTTCCCGCATGAAGATGCATTTGCGCTGGTCGCTCTCGACCAGATGCATCTCGAAACCCGGCCTCCCGGCCAGCAGAATGGCCACGACCAGGCCCGGAAAGCCGCCGCCGCTGCCGAGATCGGCCCAGCGCCGCGCCCCCTCGGGCGCCAGCGCCGCGAGCTGGGCGGAATCGAGCATATGCCGCCGCCAAAGCTCCGGCAGGGTGCTCGCCGAGACGAGATTTATGGATTTCTGCCACTTGATCAGGAGGGTCTCGTACCGGACGAGCCGCTCCATTGTTTCACGTGAAACACCGAGAAGGGCGGAAAAGGATTCCGCATCAACGACTTGCGGCCCTTCCCCTACTACATGTTGGGACATACCGGGTATGATGCCTCAAGCCGTGCGCTTTTGTTTCACGTGAATCATCAAGGCTGTGAGCGCCGCCGGGGTCACGCCATCGACCCGCGCCGCCTGTCCGAGCGTCGCCGGGCGCGCCGCCGAAAGCTTCTGCCGCACCTCGGAAGAAAGCCCGCCGATGCGCCCGTAATCCAGTCCGGAGGGGAGCTTCAGCCCCTCATCCTTCCGGAAAGCCCTGATATCGGCCTCCTGGCGCTCCAGATAGCCCGCATACTGGGCTTCAATCTCCATCTGCTCACCGATACCGGCCTCGAAGCCGCCCAGTATGGGCCAAATGGCAGCCAGCCGGGCCACATCCACATCGGGATAGGCAAGCAACTCCATGGCGCTCCGGGGCACGCCGTCCTGATTGACCTTGAGCCCGCGCTTGTTGAGCTCGCTGGGGCTCAGTCTTGCTGCCGCGCAAAGCGCGCGCGCCGCTTCCAGCGCCTGCATCCGGGCCCCGAAAGCCGACGCCCTCTCCTCCCCCACGACGCCCGCGCCGATCCCTGCCGCCGTGAGGCGCTGATCGGCATTGTCCGCCCGGAGCGTCAACCGGTATTCGGCGCGCGAGGTGAACATGCGATAGGGCTCGCTGACGCCCCGCGTGATCAAATCGTCGATCATCACGCCGATATAGGCCTCCGCCCGGTCGAGGATCAGGGGTTCCGCGCCCGCCGCCGCCAGCGCCGCATTGAGCCCCGCCATCAGCCCCTGTGCGGCCGCCTCTTCATAGCCCGTGGTGCCATTGATCTGGCCCGCGAGATAAAGGCCGGGAAGCCGCCGCGTCTCCAGCGCCGGGGTAAGCTCACGCGGGTCGATATAGTCATATTCGATGGCATAGCCCGCCCGGCGCATGACCACATTCTCAAGGCCCGGAATGGTCTTGAGAAAGGCAAGCTGCACCTCTTCCGGCAGCGCGGTCGAAATGCCGTTCGGATAGATCGTGTCGTCGTCGAGGCCCTCGGGCTCCAGGAAAATCTGGTGGCTGTCGCGCTCGCGGAACCGCACCACCTTGTCCTCGATGGACGGGCAATAGCGCGGCCCGACGCCCTCGATCTGGCCCGAATAGACGGGCGAGAATTTCAGGTTGTCCTCGATGATCCGGTGACCTGCCGCCGTCGTGCGCGTGATGTGGCAGGGCACCTGACGCGTCGATATTTCCGTCGTCAGGAAGGAGAAGGGGACGGGCGGATTGTCGCCCGGCTGCACTTCCAGTTCACCCCAGCCGATACTGTCGCCGGCAAGGCGCGGCGGCGTGCCCGTCTTGAGCCGGCCAAGCTGGAAGCCGAGACCATAGAGCCGGTCCGAAAGACCGAGTGCCGGCGCCTCCCCTACCCGGCCCGCCGGGATGCGGCTCGTGCCGAGATGAATCATGCCGCGCAGGAAGGTGCCGGTGGTGAGCACCACGCGGGCTGCCTTCCACTGCCGTCCGTCCTCCGAGGCGACGCCCCTCACCTCGCCCGCCTCCACCAGCAGGTCGGAGACGGCGGCCTCGATCACCTCGAGATTGGGATGGTTCAGGATCGCGTCCTGCATGGCCTCGCGATAGAGCCTGCGGTCGGCCTGGGCACGGGGGCCGCGAACGGCCGGGCCCTTGCGCCGGTTGAGCAGGCGGAACTGGATGCCCGCGGCATCGGCGACGCGGCCCATGAGCCCATCCAGCGCATCGACCTCGCGCACCAGATGGCCCTTGCCGAGCCCGCCAATGGCCGGGTTGCAGGACATCTCGCCGATGGTCGAAATCCTGTGCGTGATGAGCGCCGTGCGCGCGCCCGCACGCGCCGCCGCCGACGCCGCCTCGCAGCCCGCATGGCCGCCGCCGATCACGATCACATCGAATTCGCGCGTCATCGAATTAACCCGCCCGAAAAACCCTGGTGGAGAAAAAGTGCCTGTGGCCGCAGGAACGGATTCGACCGCGGCACAATCAGGCAAACACGGCAGAGCAATAGTCGCTGACGCCTGCCCCGTCAAACTTTTCCACAGAGTCGAATCGCGATTCCACCGAGTTGAGGATTCTCACGCAAGTGATTGAAGGGGAATCGGATTCGAGCCTTCTTCCTGTTTCACGTGAAACAGACCCGCCAAGTGGAACATCCAAACATCGTCATGACCCGGCCCTCCTTCAAACTTTTCGGCGGGTCATCCACGTCTTCCTTTCTGCTGCCCGGCAAAGACGTGGATGGCCCGCATAAAGCGGGCCATGACGGCCATGGGACAAGGCGCGAACGCGAAGCCAAGGCAGGAGAAGCGGCGTCACTTGCCGATGCAGAAGTCGCGGAAAATCACGTCGAGCAGATCCTCGACATCGACGCGGCCGGTGATGCGGCCAAGCGCACGGGCGGCGAGGCGGAGATCCTCGGCGGCAAGCTCGGCGGCGCGCTCCGCCTTCAAGGCCTCACCTGCCCGGGCAAGCGAGGCCGCGCAGTCGCCAAGCCCCTCGCGGTGACGGGCGCGGGTGATCATCGGATGTTCACGGGCCTCATAGGCCGCGCCGGCCCTCTCGCGCAGCGCCGCCTCAAGCCGGTCGAGCCCCTGCCCCGTCAGCGCCGAAACGCCGAGGACGCCGGGTGGCACATCGCCGCCGAGATCGAGCTTGTTGACGATCCGGATATCGCCCTCGCGCGCCAGCGAGAAATCGCCGCCCGCGCCGGGGGCCGCGATGACGAGGCGCAGATCGGCCGCTTCGGCCCGCGCCAATGCCCGGCGCACACCCTCCCGCTCGATGGCGCCTGCCGCCTCGCGCAATCCCGCCGTGTCGGCCAGCGTCACCGGCACGCCGCCGAGATCGAGCCGGACTTCGAGCACATCGCGCGTCGTCCCCGCCTCTTCCGAGACGATGGCGGCCTCGCGCCCCGCGAGGCGGTTGAGAAGGCTCGACTTGCCCGCATTCGGCGGCCCGATAATCGCGACCTCGATCCCGTCGCGCAGCCGCTCGCCCTTGCGCCCGTCATCGAGATGGGCGGCGATTTCGGCGGCGAGCGCCTCGATCTCCGGGAGGAGCTTGCGGGTGAGGCCGCCCGGCACGTCTTCGTCGGGAAAATCGATCTCGGCTTCGGCATAGGCCAGCGCCTTGATGAGCCGCGCGCGCCAGCCCTCATAGAGCTGCCCGAGCGCGCCTTCCATCTGGCGCAGCGCCTGGATGCGCTGCGCCTCGGTTTCGGCGTCGATGAGATCGGCGAGACCTTCGACCTCGGTGAGGTCGAGCTTGCCGTTCTCGAAGGCGCGGCGCGTGAATTCGCCGGGCGCCGCCGCGCGAAGCCCCGGCAGCGCCGACAGGGCGCGCAGCATCGCGGCGACGACGGCGCGGCCGCCATGAATGTGGAACTCGGCAACATCCTCGCCGGTGAAGCTCGCCGGGCCCTCGAAGAACAGAAGGAGTCCACGATCGAGCGGCGCCTGCGTTTGCGGATCGCCGAAGCGGCTGAGCCGTGCCTCGCGCGCAGGCCCCGGTCCTTCGCCCGTCAATGCGGTGACGGCTTCGCGCACACGAGGGCCCGACAGGCGCAGCACGGCAATGCCGGCGCGCCCCGCTGCGGTGGACAGGGCGTAAATCGTTTCCAAGCCGAATCGATCCGTTGCTTGTGCGCCTAGGATTCTTTCTTCGCGCCGTCTTTTTTCGGCGCGGGCTTCTTGCCGCCGCCCATCGCCGTCTGCGCCATGCCCCAGAGCAGGTTCTGGAACTGCTCGAGCCCCTGCGCGCCGACCGGCATGATCGCTTTCACGATCTGCTCGGGATCGATATAGGACATGTTCGAAGCCAGGCGCTTTTCGAGCTCGGCGATGAGGCGCTGCTGCATCGGTTCGAGGTCGGGAAGCCCCATCAGCCGCCGCGCTTCGACCGGCGTCAGTTCGACATCGATTGTGACTTTCATCGCCTTATCTCTTTCTCGACGGGGCGGATGGATTGCCCCACATTGCCGCAACAAATCCCGTAGCACATCATTGTCTCAAGTGAACCGTCCGGAAGCCCTCATGTCACGAAATTTCCTCAGCGCCGAAACGAGCCCCTATCTGCTCCAACACGCGGACAATCCCGTACACTGGCGGCCCTGGGGCGAAGAGGCGCTGGCGCAGGCCCGGAAGGAAAAGAAACCGGTCCTGCTCTCCGTCGGCTATGCCGCCTGTCACTGGTGCCATGTGATGGCGCATGAAAGCTTCGAGGATGAAGGCGTCGCCGCCGTGATGAACGAGCACTTCGTCAACATCAAGGTGGATCGCGAGGAACGCCCCGACATCGACGCGATCTACATGTCGGCGCTGCATCTTCTGGGGCAGCAGGGCGGCTGGCCGCTGACCATGTTTCTGACGCCGGAGGGCGAGCCCTTCTGGGGCGGCACCTATTTTCCGAAGGAAGCGGCTTATGGGCGTCCCGGCTTCGCCGATGTGCTCACCGAAGTGGCACGCATCTTTCGCGAGGAACCGGCCAAGGTCTACAAGAACCGCGCGGCGCTGACCGAGGCACTGAAGAAACAGGCCGGGACCGCGCGGCCCGGCGAGCCCACACCGCAGGTGCCGGTCATCGTCGCCGAAAAACTCGCCGAAATCATGGACCCGGAAAATGGCGGCATTCGCGGCGCGCCGAAATTTCCGCAAGTCCCCCTGCTCTCGCTCCTGTGGCGCGCGCATCTGAGGACGGGCCGCGAGGACTTCGCCACCCCCGTCATCCGCGCCCTCGACCACATGTCCGAAGGCGGCATCTACGATCACCTGGGCGGCGGCTTCGCGCGCTATTCGGTGGACGAGTTCTGGCTCGCCCCGCATTTCGAGAAGATGCTCTACGACAATGCGGCTCTGATCGACCTCCTGACGCTGGTCTGGGCCGAAACCGGCAAGCCGCTTTACGAGCGCCGCCTGCGCGAAACGGTGGAATGGGTCGCGCGCGAGATGCTGACGGAAGGCGGCGGGTTTGCCGCTTCGCTCGATGCCGACAGCGAGGGCGTCGAGGGCAAATTCTATGTCTGGTCCGAAGCCGAAATCGACAATCTCTTCACGCCCGGCGAGGCGACGCTCTTCAAGCGCTTCTATGGCGTGACCGCCGAGGGGAACTGGGAGCACACCAATATTCTCAATCGCCTCGCCCGCGCCGACGCGCCGGTGACGGCGGAGGAAGAGGCGGTGCTCGAACCCCTGCGCGCGCGCCTCTTCGCCGAGCGCGACCTGCGCGTCCATCCGGGCTTCGACGACAAGGTGCTCGCCGACTGGAACGGGCTGATGATCGCCGCGCTGGCCCGCGCCGGCGCGACCTTCGGCGAGAGCGCGTGGGTGGAGATGGCGGCGTCGGCCTTCCGCTTCGTGATGGAGACGATGCGCCCGGAAATCAACGGTGCAGGCCGCCTCCACCATGCCTGGCGCGCGGGCAAACTTCAGCACATCGCCATGGCCGACGATCTCGCCAATATGGCCGATGCGGCGATCGCGCTCGCCGAGGCGACCGGCGACGAAGCCTATGTGGCGGCGGCGGCGAGCCTCGCCGCCGAGCTCGACGCCCATTACCGCGACGAGACGAATGGCGGCTATTTCTTCACCGCCAGCGACGCCCCGGCGCTTATCATCCGTAGGCGGACGGTTTCGGACGATGCAACGCCCGCCGCCAACGGAACGCTGCCCGGCATACTGACGAAGCTCGCGCTCCTGACCGGCAAGGCGGGTTATTTCATCCGCGCCGACGAGGTGGTCCGGGCCTTCGCGGGCGAGCTGCAGGAGAACATCTTTCCGCTGGGCAGCTATATCGCGAGCCTCGACACCAGGCTCCGGCCCGTCCAGGTGGTGCTGATCGGAACGGAGGCGGAGACGGCGCCCCTCGCCCGCGCGGCGCTCTCGGTCTCCTGCCCCGCGCGCGTGCTGATGCGGGTGGCGGGCGGCAAGGTGCTGCCCGCCGGGCACCCGGCGCATGGCAAGGAAAGGCAGGACGGCAAACCCACCGCTTACGTCTGCGCCGGCGAGACCTGCTCGCTGCCGGTGACGGAGGCGGGCGCCCTCATCGAGGAACTGAAGCGGGCGCGGGCCGGTTAGAGCCATCGATAACCCACACCGTCATTGCCGGGCTTGACCCGGCATATGTGGACGGCCCCCTGTTTTGCAAGGACTGGATTTGATCATGCGTCGGATCGCTTGCGGTCATATGTCCGGC
>PHEF01000038.1 GCA_002842875.1 Alphaproteobacteria bacterium HGW-Alphaproteobacteria-3
CAACATCCTCCGGGCCATCAACATCCGAACCGCAGCCGCCTGAAACCAAAAGAGGCCCCGGTTAAACCGGAGCCTCCGTTCAGTTTCCACACAGCCTGCCACTCGCGGGGCCTCTTGCCGTGGCATTGGGTGACGCGGGCGGCGCGAGAAACTTCTCACCCCGCCGCGCGGATCAGGTCTTCACCGGGTTCGGGGGCGAGGCAGCGATGCGGGGGGAGCACGATCGTGACGGTGGTGCCCTGGCCGGGTTCGCTGGCGATGCGGAAGCGGCCGCCGTGCCGGTCTGTCAGTTCGAGACCGATGTGTTCGACTATATCGAACGCTTCTACAATCCCCGGCACAGGCACTCGACGCTCGGGTATCTGAGCCCTATGGAGTTCGAAAAGAAGATGTTGTTAGCTTAACTCGACGTCCGCGAGACCGGCCGCAGCCCAGTCAACGGCGCGGCCAATGGCGACTGTACAAAGGCGGCCGACCGTCAGACAGAAAAAGAAGTGCAATGATGCCAAAGGTAATTTTCGGACAGACAGAAACGTGACGGTCAAGGCATTCAAGCCGTGGTTCGCGCGACACGCTTCGCGCTGGCGCTCCACGCGGCACATCGCGGCGCATCTGCAATTTCCCGGCATGGAATTCCATGAGGCGCTGACCCGCGTCACCTACAAGCGGATATTCGGCGTCTGGCCGGATCTGGATGATCCCCGGACGATTTCGGAAAAGATGTGCTGGCTCAAGATCAATGACCGGCGGGCCATCTGCGGCGAGATTACCGACAAGTACCGCATGCGCGGCTATGCCGAACGGCTGGGGCTTGCCGCCATGCTCAACGACCTGCACGGCGTGTGGGAGAGTGCCGCGGAGGTCGATTTTCATTCACTGCCTGATTGCTATGCGCTGAAGGTCACCAACGGCAGTGCCTGGAACGTCATCAAACGTCCGGGTGTGCCGATCGACGAAGAAAGTGCCCGGCGGCGCCTCGATCGCTGGATGAAGACCAATATGGCCGACCACAAGGGCGAGTGGTATTACGCCGCCTCGCCGGCGCGGATCATTGCCGAACATTACCTGGACAATGGCGACGGCGACATTCCGGATTACAAGTTGTTCGTTTTCAACGGTAAAACCCGCATTGTCCAGTATTGCACCGGTCGCTATCAGAACCTTCGCAGCATCTTCATGAGCCCCGACTGGGAACCGATGCCGTTTTCCTACAAGGTTTTCAAACCCTATGGTGCGCCGCCGCCGCGCCCCGCGGAGCTTGACCAGATGATCGCGGCGTCACACCGGCTGGCGGCAGGATTTCCGCTGGTCCGGGTCGATTTCTATGTCCACCAGGGACGCCTTCTTCTGGGCGAGATGAGCCTGAACCCGGTCGGTGGCTACACCGTCTTCCGGCCCGAAGAATGGAACCTCGAGATCGGTGACTGGCTGGAACTGCCGGACGCCGCCGAGCTGAGGAATCGTCCGGCCGGTCCCGGTGCCGCCTTCGTAGCCTGACCGACGCTCAGATCAGGTCGGGGCGCTCTGCACCTCTGCGCCTCTGCGTGAGAAGCGAGGCTGGCACGCCAACGGGTCCGCGCTTGCGCGGCACGAGGCAGGCCCCGGCGCAGAGGGCGCAGAGAAGAAAGTCGTGGATGGCCCGCATGAAGCGGGCCATGACGGTTCTGGGGGAGGCGTCATTGCAAGGCGCGCGTTTGCGTGACGAAGCAATGACGGGGTTGGGGTGGTGACAGGGTGCGGCCACTGACGCTGTCCCCCTCACCCTTCCCACCTACGCGGCTTGCGCCGCTTCGGCGGGCCCCTTCCCTCTCCCAATGACGTGTTGGGGGTGGGGACGCACCGCCCAGTTGACTACGGCAATGCCGTAGTCTAGATTTTGTCCGTGAAGCAGGCGGTTTCGAGTTACAGGAGGCCGATGTGAGCAAGGTTGGACGCGACATCAAGCAGGGCTTGAAGGAAGCCATCGCCTTTTCGCGCGGCAAGGGGGCGGCGGCGCGGGTGCATATTCCGGCCGAGATCGACGTGAAGGCGATGCGGGCGCGGCTCGGCATGACGCAGAAGGAATTTTCGGACACGTTCAAGATTCCCGTCGGCACGCTGCGCGACTGGGAGCAAGGGCGGCGCGCGCCGGACCAGCCGAGCCGGATGCTGCTGCGTGTGATCGAACGCGAACCGCAAGCTGCGCGGCGCGCGCTCAAGGGCGCTTGAGGCGCGGGCGCGTTGGTGCGCGCGTAATTTTGCCCCATTAACCCTTTAACCCGGCACAACTTTCCCTTCAGCCGCGATCCGCTATGATCGGCGGGAACCTCAATATAATCGGCCCGGAGGGCCTGGCGCCCTGCCCGATACGTCACATCCCATGAACAGCAGCGATCAATCCGGCGCGGCGGCGGCGGGTGCGGTGCTTACCGTCGATCTCGACGCGGTGGCGGCGAATTACGCGATGCTTGGCCGCGAGGCGGCGGGGGCGGAGGTGGCGGCCGTGGTGAAGGCGGATGCCTATGGGCTGGGGCTCGGGCCGGTGGCGCGGCGGCTGGCCCAGGAAGGCTGCGGCAGCTTCTTCGTGGCGGATGCGAATGAGGGCGCGGAACTGAGGAAGGTTCTGCCGGGGGCCGCGATTTATGTGCTGAACGGGCTCTTTCCCGGCACGGCGGCGCTATACGGACGGCATGGGCTCAGGCCCGTCATTGCCTCGCTCGCCGAACTCGCCGAATGGCGCGCGGCGGGCGTCAGGCTTCCGGTGGCGCTGCATTTCGACACCGGCATGAACCGGCTCGGCATGGGCGCGGGCGATGCGGCCCTGCTGGCTGAGGACGAGCGGCTCACGGCGGGCGTCGAGGTTTCGCTCGTGATGAGCCATCTCGCCTGTTCGGACGACCGGGAGCATCCGCAGAATGTGCGCCAGCTCGCGTGCTTCAGCGAGATATGGGCGCGGCTCGCCCCGCGCTTTCGCGGCGCCACGGCGAGCCTCGCCAATTCGGGCGGCATCTATCTCGGCCCGGACTACCGCTTCGGCATGGTGCGGCCGGGGGTGAGCCTTTACGGCGGCAGCCCCTTCACGGGCCGCGCCAACCCCTTCCGGCCCGTCATCCGCGCGGAGGCGCGCGTGATCGCGCTGCGGGACCTCGCGCCCGGCGAGACGGTCGGCTATGGCGCGACATGGGAGGCGGCGGCGCCGGCGCGCATCGCGGTGCTGGCGGCGGGCTATGCGGATGGCTATTTCCGGGCGCTCTCTTCGGGCATGCGGGAGGGCGAATCGGGCGGCATGGTGCATATTGGGGGCCATGCCTGCCCCATCGCGGGGCGGGTTTCGATGGATATGGCGATGGCGGATGTGAGCCACCTGCCCGTGGACGCCGTGAAGCGCGGCGACATGGCGGAACTCATCGGCCCGCATATCGGCGTGGACGAGGTGGGGCTTCGGGCCGGCACGCTCGGCTACGAAATCCTGACGGCACTGGGCAGGCGGTACATGCGGCGATACATTCCCGAGCCCGAAACGGGCAGCGGCACGAACAAGGAAGGCAGGGGGCAGGCGTGAACGTCTTCGCGATCATCGGGCAGGTGGTGCTCGGCACACTCGCCGAAATCGGCGCGCTGACGCGCTTCATCTGGCTCTCGGTGAGCCATATCTTCCGGCCGCCCTTCTTCTGGCGGCTGGTGGCGCAACAGATGCTCCGCATCGGTTATTTCTCGCTGCCGGTGGTGGCGCTCACCGCCTTCTTCACGGGCGGCGCGCTGGCCCTGCAAATTTATTACGGCGGCAACTCGTTCAACTCGGAATCGATCGTCGCGACCATCGTCGCGCTCGGCATCACGCGCGAACTCGGGCCGGTGCTCGGCGGGCTGATGGTGGCGGGGCGCGTGTCGGCGGCGATCGCGGCGGAACTCGGCACGATGCGCGTCACCGAACAGATCGACGCGCTGACGACGCTGTCGACCAATCCGCATAAATATCTCGTGGTGCCGCGCGTCGTCGCCGCCGTCGTCACGCTGCCGCTGCTCGTGTTCATTGCCGACATCATCGGCATCATGGGCGGCTTCGTGGTGTCGACCGGATCGCTCGACTTCAATGCCGGCGTCTATGTCAAGAACACGGCGGACTTCCTGAAACTGGACGACGTGACCTCCGGCCTCATCAAGGCGGCGGTGTTCGGTTTCATCATCGCCACCATGGGCTGCTTCCACGGCTTCAACTCGAAGGGCGGCGCGCAGGGCGTGGGCCGGGCGACGACGAACGCTGTGGTGACGGCCTCCATCCTGATCCTCGCGGCGAACTACGTGATGACGTCGCTGCTGTTTGCGAATTGAGGCGGCCATGAGCGAAGCAAAGATCGAACTCAGGAACGTCAGCAAGCGCTTCGGCAAGAAGGTGGTGCTGGACGGCATCAACCTCACGGTGCCGAAGGGAGAGTCGCTTGTCGTGATCGGTGGCTCGGGCACCGGCAAGTCGGTGATGATCAAATGCGTGCTCGGCATCATCCGGCCGGACAGCGGCCAGATCTTCGTCGATGGCAAGAACGTGCTGAAGATGGATGCGAGCGAGCGCGAGAAGGTCTTGCGCAAGTTCGGCATGCTGTTTCAGGGCGCGGCGCTGTTCGACAGCCTGCCCGTCTGGGAGAATGTCGCTTTCGGCCTCATCCAGGGCCGCAAGATGAAGCGGAAACAGGCGAAGGACATCGCGATCGAGAAGCTCGCGAAGGTGGGGCTCGCGGCGGAAGTGGGCGAGCTTTATCCGGCCGAGCTTTCGGGCGGCATGCAAAAGCGCGTCGGCCTTGCGCGCGCCATTGCGGCGGACCCGGAGATCATCTTCTTCGACGAGCCGACGACGGGCCTCGACCCGATCATGGCGGATGTCATCAACGATCTGATCGTCGACAGCGTGAAGGATCTCGGTGCGACGACACTGTCGATCACGCATGACATGGCGAGCGCGCGCAAGATTGCCGACAAGGTGGCGATGATCCACAAGGGCAAGATCATCTGGGCGGGCTCGCGTGCGGAAGTGGACGACAGCGGCAACGCGTATGTCGACCAGTTCATTCATGGCCGCGCGGACGGACCGATCCAGATGGAAGTGCTGAAGCCCTGATCCCCCTCAACCTGTCACCCCCGGACTTGATCCGGGGGTCCAGAGCGGCAGGCGCGGAGCAAGCGGCCCCTGGATTGCCGGGTCAAGCCCGGCAATGACGTATTTGTTTTAGAGAGAAACCAGACCCCGATGGCACGCCCTTCCCGCACATTCGTCTGCCAGTCCTGCGGCGCGGTGACACCGCGCTGGGCGGGGCGCTGCGAGAGCTGCGGCGAGTGGAACACCATCGTCGAGGAAGCGGGCGCGGCGGGCGGCGTGGGCGCGGGACCGGCGGCGAAGGCGTTGCAGGGCAAGGGCCGCCGGATCGAACTCGTGGAGATGAGCGGCGAGAGCGCGGAGCCGCCGCGCTATGTGACGGGCGTGGGCGAGTTCGACCGGGTGACGGGCGGTGGACTGGTGCCCGGCTCCGCCGTTCTCGTGGGCGGCGATCCGGGCATCGGCAAGTCGACGCTGCTCTTGCAGGCGATGGCGGCGCTGGCCGCCAAGGGCCATTCGGTCGTCTATATTTCGGGCGAAGAGGCGATCGCGCAGGTGCGCATGCGGGCGCGAAGGCTCGGCCTCGCGGAGGCGCCGGTGCAGCTCGGCGCGGAGACGAACCTGAAGGACATCATCGGGACGCTGGAAGGGCAAAAGGCGCCGGACGCGGTGGTGATCGACTCGATCCAGACCATGTGGGCGGACAATCTGGACAGCGCGCCGGGCACGGTCAGCCAGGTGCGGGCCTCGGCGCAGGAACTGGTGCGCTTCGCCAAGAAGAACAACACGGCGATCATTCTCGTCGGCCATGTGACGAAGGACGGCCAGATCGCCGGGCCGCGCGTGGTCGAGCACATGGTGGACGCGGTCATCTATTTCGAGGGCGAGCGCGGGCACCAGTTCCGGATCCTGCGCGCGGTCAAAAACCGCTTCGGCCCGGCAAACGAAATCGGCGTCTTCGAGATGGGCGAGCTCGGGCTCGCGGAAGTGCCGAACCCGTCCGCGCTCTTTCTGGGCGAGCGCGACGGCGGCACGAGCGGCTCGGCGGTCTTTGCAGGCATCGAAGGAACGCGGCCCGTGCTCGTCGAAATCCAGGCGCTGACCGCGCAGAGCCCGCTCGGCACGCCGCGCCGCGCGGTGGTCGGCTGGGACAGCGGACGGCTCTCCATGGTGCTGGCGGTGCTGGAAGCGCGCTGCGGGCTGTCGCTCGCGGGACAGGACGTTTACCTCAATGTGGCGGGGGGCCTGCGAATCAACGAACCGGCCGCCGACCTTGCCGTGGCCGCCGCGCTCATTTCCTCGATTACGGGGACGCCGCTGCCGAGCGACTGCGTGATCTTTGGCGAAATCAGCCTTTCAGGCGCGGTGCGGCCGGTCAGCCAGATGGATGCACGGCTGAAAGAAGCCGAAAAACTGGGCTTTACACGTGCGATCCTGCCTGCGGGGGGGGCCAAGGGGCGCAGCGGCGGCGGGCTCACGTTCACGGAAATTTCGGACCTTGCGGGTCTCATTGCCTATCTGGCGACCGAGGGGCAGAAGGCCCCCGGCGGACGCCGCGCCAAAGATATGTGATAGAGTCCGGCTGGACCGTTTTCTCCGGAAAACGGTCCAGACTATAAGCGACGAGCAGATTTTCACGATGAAACGAGATCGCAATGGAATTCCGTTTCATCGTGATCTGCTCTCGGCTTTCGGGAGAGTGATTTGACGCTTTTCGACCTCATCGTCATCGGGGTGTTGCTGGTGTCCAGCGTGCTGGCCTTGCTGCGCGGCTTCACCAACGAAATCCTGTCGATCGTCGCCTGGGTCGTGGGGGCCGTTGCGGCGCTGTGGCTGTTTCCCTATCTGACGCCTGTGCTGCGCGGCGCGATTTCGCCGCCCTGGCTCGCGGCGGTGATCTCCGCGGTCGGTATTTTCATCGTTGCCTATGCGGTCAGTGCGGCGTTTACCTCGCGCTGGTCGGGCGGGCTGATGGACCTGCACGAACGCGCGGAGCTTCTGGACCGGACGCTGGGCTTCATTTTCGGGCTGGCGCGCGGGTTGCTGATCGTGACCGTCGCCTATCTCTTCTTCGCCTGGCTGGTGCCGAACCCGGACGACCAGCCGGACTGGATACGCACCGCCAGGACGAAACCGGCGGTCGAAAGCACAGCGGCCCTGCTCTTCTCGCTTGCACCGCAACCCGGCAGCGGGACCACGCGCCAGGAGACGGCGCCGCCCCGCGCGAGCGCGCCCGCGCCGCGTCAAGAGGCCGCGCCGGCCCCCGCACAGCCCCGCCAGACGGCCCCGGATTCGGGCGCTGACAGGGAGAATGGGCCGGGGTATAACCCCTCCGAACGGAGGGGGCTCGACCGCTTGTTCGAGAACACGACCGGGGAGTAGATGCCTGACTATTCCGGAGTTCCATGAATGCCCGACCAGATGCAGCTCGATCTCCCCCTGCCCGGCCGAAAGCCGGCGGAGGCCAGCCTTGCCCCGATGGACAGCGACATGACCCGAGACGGCCTGCATGACGACAAGCTGCGCGAGGAATGCGGCGTGTTCGGCCTGCTCGGCCATTCGGACGCCGCCGCACTGACCGCGCTCGGGCTGCACGCCCTCCAGCATCGCGGACAGGAGGCGGCGGGCATCGTCGCCTATGACGGCGAGCACTTCCATTCGGAGCGCAGGCTGGGACTGGTCGGCGACCACTTCTCGTCGGCCAAGGTCATCGACCGGCTGAAAGGCGAAATGGCGATCGGCCATGTGCGCTATTCGACGACGGGCGAGACGATCCTCCGGAACGTGCAGCCGCTTTTCGCCGACCTCTGGGGTGGCGGCTTCGCGGTCGCCCATAATGGCAATCTCACCAACGCCATCACGCTGCGCAACGAACTCGTGCGCGACGGCGCGATCTTCCAGTCGACCTCCGATACGGAAACGATCCTGCAGCTTGTCGCGCGGAGCCGGAAGCCGCGCGTGATGGAGCGCTTCGTGGATGCGCTGGGGCAAATCCAGGGCGCCTATGCGCTGGTGGCGCTGACCAACAAGAAGCTCATCGGCGCGCGCGACCCGCTGGGCATCCGCCCGCTGGTGCTGGGCGAATTCCAGGGTGCGCCGGTCCTTGCCTCGGAGACGGTCGCCTTCGACATCATCGGCGCGGATTTCGTGCGCGAGATAGAACCCGGCGAAATCGTCATCTGCACGCGCGAGGACGGGAAGATCAAGGTGGAGTCGATGCACCCCTTCCCGCAGCAGAATGTGCGGCCCTGCGTGTTCGAATATATCTACTTCGCACGGCCCGACAGCGTGGTCGGCGGCAAGAGCGTCTATAATGTCCGCAAGCGGCTGGGCCAGGAACTGGCGCGCGAATCCGCCGTGGACGCCGACGTGGTGATCCCGGTGCCGGATTCGGGCGTGCCCGCCGCGATCGGCTATGCCGCGGAGAGCGGCATTCCCTTCGAACTCGGCATCATTCGCAACCATTATGTCGGCCGGACCTTCATCGAGCCGACGCAGCATATCCGTCAGCTCGGCGTGAAGCTCAAGCACAATGCGAACCGCGCCATCGTGGACGGCAAGCGCATCATTCTCGTGGACGACAGCGTGGTGCGCGGGACGACCTCCATCAAGATCGTGAAGATGATGTATGAGGCGGGCGCGAAGGAAGTGCATATGCGCGTCGCGAGCCCGCCGATCACGCATCCCGATTTCTACGGCATCGACACGCCGGAGCGCGACCAGCTTCTCGCCTCCAACTACGACCTTGAGGGCATGCGCGCCTATATCGGCGTCGACAGCCTTGCGTTCATTTCCGTGGACGGGCTCTACCGGGCGATGGGCTTCACACATCGCGACCAGGAGCATCCGCAGCTCACGGATCATTGTTTCACCGGCGACTATCCGACACCGCTTACCGACCGCGACGGCGAGCAACGGACAAGGCAGCTATCGCTTCTCGCCGAAATCGCCTGACAGGATTCCTTGAATGACCGGACGTTTGCAGGACCGCATCGCGGTCATCACCGGCGCATCGCGCGGCATCGGGCGCGCCGTGGCGCTCGGCATGGCGGCGGAGGGGGCGCATGTGGTTCTGGTTGCGCGCACCGTCGGCGGGCTCGAGGAAGTCGACGACGAAATCCGGAAAGTGGGCGGCAAGGCGACGCTGGTGCCTTTCGACCTCACGGACCTGCCCGCCATCGACCGGCTGGGCGCGACGATCTTCGAACGCTGGGGGAAGCTCGACATCCTTGTCGGCAATGCCGGCCTCCTCGGCACGCTGACGCCGCTTTCCCATCTGGAGCCGAAGGACTGGGACAAGACGCTTGCCGTCAACGTCACCGCGAATTACCGGCTGATCCGCTCCTTCGAGCCGCTGCTCAAGCGCTCCGACGCGGGGCGCGCGATTTTCGTGACGTCCGGCGCGGCGCAGAAGTGCAAGCCCTATTGGGGCTCCTATTCGATCACCAAGGCGGCGCTCGACGCGATGATGAAGACCTGGGCGGCGGAAGTCGAAAAGACGCCGATCCGCGTCAATTCCGTGAGCCCAGGCCCGACGCGCACGGCGATGCGCAAGAAGGCGATGCCGGGCGAAGACCCGACGACGCTGACGAAGCCGGCCGACCTTGTGCCGCTGTTCATCGAACTTGCGATGCCCGCCTGCACGCGGCATGGCGAGATCGTGGCGTATCGGAAGGCCTGAGGCTGAAAACGCCCTAGCCGCGCTTCTTCCTGTCCGCGTAGGGGTTCTTGCCCTTGCGCATGAAAAGGCGGATGGGCACGCCCGGCAGATTGAAGGTTTCGCGCAGCGCGTTCACGAGATAGCGGCGATAGGACGTCGGCACCTCGTCGGCCCGGCTCGAGAAGACCGCGAAGGTCGGCGGGCGCGACTTCACCTGCGACATGTATTTGAGGTTCACCGGGCGGCCCTTGGCGGCGGGCGGCTGGTGGCGCGAGACGGCCTCTGTGAGCCAGCGGTTGAGCCTCGCGGTCGGGACGCGCGCGTTCCAGAGCACATGCACGCGCTCGATGGCCGGCATGAGCTTTTCGGTGCCCTTTCCCGTCAATGCGGAGAAGGTGACGATCGGCACGCCGCGCACCTGCGGCAGGAGACGCTCCAGCTCTTCCTTCAGCAGGCGGAGCACTTCCTGCGGTTCGTCGACCCGGTCCCATTTGTTGACCGCGATGATGAGGCCGCGGCCTTCCTGTTCCACAAGGTCGGCGATGTGCAGGTCCTGGCGTTCGAAAGGCTGCGCCGCATCGAGCAGGACGACGGCGACCTCGGCGAAGCGCACGGCGCGAAGCGTGTCGGCGACGGAGAGTTTTTCGAGCTTCTCGGTCACGCGGGCGCGGCGGCGCATGCCCGCCGTGTCCCACAGTTTCACGCGGCGGCCGCGCCACTCCCATTCGATGCCGATGCTGTCGCGCGTGATGCCGGCTTCCGGGCCGGTGAGCATCCGGTCTTCGCCGAGAAGCTGGTTCACGAGGGTCGACTTGCCGACATTCGGGCGGCCGACGATCGCGATGCGGAGCGGCGCTTCGAGGTCCGGCTCGTAGGGCGCATCGGGATCGAAGCCTTCGGCGACTTCTTCCTCTTCGGCAAGCGCGTCGTCGAGCGCCTGCTCGGCCTCGCTCTCCTCAAGGCCTTTCACGAATTCGGCGAGCGCGTCGTAAAGATCGGCGAGGCCTTCGCCATGCTCGGCGGAGAGCGGAAGCGGCGCACCGAGGCCGAGCTCGAAGGCTTCCATGCGGCCCGCCTGCCCCGCGCCACCCTCGCATTTGTTGGCAGCGAGGATGACCGGCGTCGGCGACTTGCGGAGAATCTGGGAGAAGCGCTTGTCGAGCGGCGTCACGCCCGCGCGCGCATCCATGAGGAAGAGGCAGACATCGGCCTCCTCCACGGCGAGTTCCGTCTGCCGGCGCATGCGCGCTTCGAGACTGTCGCCCACGCCCTCTTCGAGGCCGGCCGTATCGACGACGGTGAAGGAGAGATCGCCGAGATGTGCTTCGCCCTCGCGCCGGTCGCGCGTGACGCCCGGCGTGTCGTCCACCAATGCGAGCTTGCGTCCCACCAGCCTGTTGAACAGGGTGGACTTGCCGACATTGGGCCGTCCGACGATGGCGACCTTGAATGACACTTTATGCGGCCCTTCTTATGCCGTTTCACGGAGGCATATGCCGTTTGCCGGGGCGCGCTGGCCGCCCGTTATTTCAGCGCCAGCAGCGCGGCGTCGTCCGTCAGGACATAGAGCGTTTCATCGGCGACGACGGGTGCGATGAGCGCGCCATCCGGCAGGCCGATGCGGCCAAGCACTTCGCCCGTGTAGGGCGAAATGGAAGCGGCATCGCCGGTCGACGAGACGAGAACAAGCCGGTCGCTCACGAGCACGGGGCCCGACCAGAGGATCGGACCCTCCTTGTCTTTGGGGTCTTTCCAGCGCGGCATCGGCGCGATCCAGCGGATGCGGCCATCGCGGCGAGAGAGGGCGAGAAGTTCCTGGTCGTTCGTGATGACGAAGAGATAATCGCCGGCGACCCAGGGCGTCTGAACGCCGCCGATGTCGCGCGTCCAGGCGCGCTCGCCCGTGCGCAGATCGATGGAAACCATGCGGCCGGAATGGCTGATGGCGAAGACGCGGTCGCGATCGATGACCGGGCGGCCCGCGATGTCGTTCAACTCGCTCAGCGAGGTGAGATTGCCGGTGCGGGTGAGCGAGTCGCTCCAGACCGCCGTGCCGTTTGCGACACGCAACGCAACGAGTTCGCCCGAGGAATAGGGAGCGACGACGACCGAACCGGCGACGGCCGGGCTCGTCGAACTGAGGACGCCCGCGCTTTCGACGATGCCGCGATGGCGCCAAAGCACTTCGCCCGTTTCCTGCGCGAAAGCAATCGTCTGGTTGTCGGCGGTGATGGCGAAAACGCGACCGCCATCGGCAGTCGGCGCGGAACGGATGGGCTCGCCAAGCGTCTGGGTCCATATGACGGCACCGCTGCCCGCATCGAGCGCATGCGCCGTGCCGAAGCCCGTCACCACGAAAATCCGGCCATTGTCGAAAGCAACGCCCCCGCCGCGGCCTTCATCGTCGTCCTCGCCTTCGGGCACGAGCTTCGTGCTCCAGAGGGACTTGCCGGTCTTGCGGTCGAAGGCGCGCGCCGTCGCCTTGGCATCGAGGACGAAAATCCTGCCGTCCGCGATGACCGGCGATGCGATGAGACGCGCGACGCGTGCGGACCCGGCGCCGGCGCTCACGGACCAGAGGCGATCAAGCGGGCCGGGCGCAGCGAGATGGTAGTTCGCGTTGTCGGGCGTGCCGCCGGGCTGCGGCCAGCTATCGTTAGCATAAGGTTTCGGCAGGATGACGAGTTCTTCCGCAATGCCGGGATCGGCCTCCAGCGCGGTGCCGAGCTCCATGACGGAGAGGCGCTTGCCGGGCAGCACCGTCTTGTCGTCGGAGGAGAACATGTTGCTCACGGTATCGCAGCCCGCGACCGCACCGAAGGCAAGGGCGACCGCCGCCACACGAAGAAGGGTTCCGCTTTTCCGCATCGCGGCCGACATGAAATCCGTCGTCATCGCCATTACTCCGTCACCGCCGACGATACCGGGGCGTCCTGTGTTTCCGATTGCGCTTCTTCGCCGGGCGCGGGTTCTTCAGACGCGGGCGCGGCCTCCCCTTCGGCCGCCGCGCGCGGCAGATGGGGCGCGATGAGGACCTGGATGACATGCGCACGATCGCGAAGGCTGGTGGGCGTCGTCGGATCGGCAATGATTTCCTTGACGCGCATATCGGCCTCCCGCCACTCGCCCGCCCGCATGGCGGTGAGCGCGACGAGTTCCAGCGCGTTCTGGCGCCAGGGTGAACTGCCCGAGGCGAGCGGCGCCATCCGCGCCTTCATGTCTTCGTAGCTTGCCGTGTCGACCACGAGGAACCCGGCCTTGACCGCAGCCAGCCCGCGCATGATGTCCGGCACGCCGCCATCGTTCGCAACCTGCTCGTAGATCGTGCGGGCCGCATCCGCCTCGCCCGCGGCCAGGCGGCGGTCGGCCTCCTGCAGACGGGCAAGCGTCTCGTAGCCGCCGCCCACTTCGGCCGCCAGGGCAGCAAAGGCTTCGGCGGCTTCCGCCGGCGCGGCTTCGGCCGTTTCCTGCACAGCGGCGTCGTAGGCCGCCGAATCCCCGACCCGCGCCGAGTGGACCCAGGCGCGCCAGCCGACGACCGCCGCCGTGGCCAGCACGATGGCGACGGCAAGGCCTATCAGCCAGGCACCGTATTTTTCCCAAAGTTTGGAGAACTGTTCGCGGCGAAGGTCTTCTTCGACTTCGCGAAAGAGATCGGTCACAAGGTTACTCCGCGGAGAAAAGCTGAAAGGCACAGAGGAAGCGCCCGGCGCCTGCCCCCTGCAGGCCGCGTAAAATAGCCCGGCAGCGGGCCATTGGCAAACAGCGTTACGGGGCCCGGGAACCCCGCAAGAGATTGAGCTATTTCGCCTTTTTCATGGCATAGGTGTGCTGCACCGCCGGGAAGCTGCGCTCGCGCACGGCGCGGGCATAGGCTTCCGCCGCACCGGCGATCTGGGCGCCGAGCGTGGCGAATTCGCGGACGAATTTCGCCGGCCGGGGCGAGAGGCCCAGCATATCCTCCAGCACGAGAATCTGGCCGTCGCACTCCGCCGAAGCGCCGATGCCGATGGTCGGGATCTCGATCTGCCGGGTGATGCGCGCGGCAAGCGGCTCGGCCACGCCTTCGACGACGACGGCGAAGGCACCGGATTCGGCGACGGCGCGGGCGTCGGCCTCGATGGCGGCCCATTCGCTCTCATCGCGGCCCTGCGCCTTGAAGCCGCCCATGACCTGCACGCTTTGCGGCGTGAGGCCGATATGGGCCATGACGGGGATGCCGCGATCCACGAGATAGCGGATCGTCGGCGCGAGGCGCGCGCCGCCTTCCATCTTCACCGCCGTGCAGCCCGTTTCCTTGATGACGCGGACGGCATTGCGGAAGGCGACTTCGGGGCTCTCTTCATAGGAGCCGAAGGGCATGTCGACCACCACAAGCGCGCGCTCGGTGCCGCGCACCACGGCGGCGCCATGGGCGATCATCATGTCGAGGGTGACGCCGAGCGTCGTCTCCATGCCGTACATGACCATGCCGAGGCTGTCGCCCACGAGCAGGAAGTCGACATAAGGATCGACATAGCGCGCGGTGTGGGCGTGGTAGGGAGCTCGGGCACGGTGATGCGCTTGATCTTGGCGTGTACGGACATTCGGATCATCCCTGTCAGGAACCGCACGAAACTGCCCCATATAGATGGGCATCCGCGCGGGACTTTGCGATGGCGGCCGGATGCCGCGGCGAAAAGGGCAACCAAAACAAGCCCTTAAGGCACGTCCCCGCGCCTTTCCCGATCCTTGTGAGCGGACCCTATCTAAATCGGTCCAAAAGCGCAATCAGAGGCCGGGAGAGGGCTCCGCGACGGTCGCCTCGCCTTCATGGCCGCCGGGCAGGCCGACGATTTCGCGGTAGGCGACGGAGAGCATGGTGATCTGCGTCATCAGAAAATAAAGATAAAGAACGATCCCAAGGAGTACCGTCATCGCCGCGATGACCATGCCACCGTTGTCAGTCATGGCTTCAGTCGTACCCAGGATGAGACGCTCGAGAATCGCGAAAACAACGAACATCGGGATGTAGATCAGAAGCGTATATCCTGCGATGCGCCAGGTGTTGCCGCTCGTCGCGTGCCATGTTTCGATCACGCCCCCATCTGCCCCAACGGCAACTGCAGGCAAAGCGAGAAGCAGACGCATCGTAACGCCTATCATCAACGCATAGCCAACGAGGACGAGAGGAATCAGAACGAGAAACAGAAGTCCCAGCTCGGCAAAGCCCCCATCATCGCCTGCTCCCGCAGCCGCCCCAGCGATGACAGCGATGACGATGCCGCCGCCAGCGGAGACCACAACGAAGAATAGAAACAGGAAAAAGAGGACTTTCACTGTTGTCCACAGATACTGGAGGTCCTCACGCCTCAAGATCGGCGACGATCCGTCCCCCAGCAGCACAAACCGATGCCATCTGACGGCGGCAATGGCAGAGGCAAGTGCGCCAATCAGTATGACTGGAACAATCTGCGCCCACGGGATAGCTGACAACATTTTGCCGTACGTTGCCGCGATATCGCCGGGCGCTTCACGGCCCGACATGCGCTCCGCCAAGGAATAGAAGCCCACCTTGTAGAGTATCCAGTATTGGTAGGCCGATACAAACAAGAGCACGAGTACCGCTGGCAATGCCAGAAACGCAAGCTGGAAATAATGACGCGTGACGCCCGAGAATACTTCGCTCACGGAGCGAATGACCGGCAGCTTCCTCATGTTCGATCCCCCCCAAAGAATCGGCCGCGCTCCTCCCCGGAACGGTGCTTTTACTTTAGCGGGCAAGAGAGGGGGGGCAACCTCGAATAAAGGTCAGTAATCGCCGGTATCGGGGGCCTGGGTGCCGGGCGGGCCGATCAATTCGCGGTAGGCGACGGAGAGAACCGCAATATTCACGACGGCAAAGAAGATGAGCACGAGGCTGAGGATGCCGACCGCGACGACGCGCATGACCGGGCCGCCCTCGAGAAGCGAGCCGACGACAACCGCCACCAGCATCATCGGCAGGACCACGGAGGCCAGGACGAGCACGAGGCGCCAGAAGTTTCCTCTCGTGCGCTCAAGGATGAGGCGCGGGTTCACCGGATCGCCGACCGACACGGCGGGAAGAAGAAGCGAGAGCCGCACCATGAAATAGATCGCGACCATGACGAGCAGCGCCCCGAAGAAGCTGAGCAGAGAGGCCGTCATGTTGGCGGGCATGAAGGCGGGCGTCGCGCCGAGAATAAAGCCCGGCACGAAGAGCAAGGTGAGGAAGACGGAGACGACGAGATAGCGCGCCTCGCGGCGGCCGAAGGCGAAGTGAAACCGGCCGGGCGGCGCATCGCCGATCAAGATGAAGCGATGCCAGGCAACGGCGATGATCGGCCAGAGAAAGAGCGAGGCGAGATTGAGCACCACCGCGAGCGAGCGCTGCTCCTCGACATCGACGAAGACACCGGCGATGGACAGGACGAGGTAGAGCGAACCCGGAAGCCAGATGAGGCGCACCATTTCACCCAGATGGTTCCAGGCACCGCTGTAAGCCTCGCGGACCGTTGCCGCGGCGTCGAGTTGCGTTGTCATCGGCTGCCGTTCCCCAAAATCTTTTCGCGATAGACCTTGTTCTCCGGATCGAGACCGAGCGCGGTCATGTAATATTTGCGGGCGTCGCCTCTGTTGCCGCGCGCCTCGGCAATGGCGCCGCGCACATACCAGGCGCCGGCGCTTTTCGGATCGAGGCCGATCGATTTCTGGATGTCTTCAAGGGCAGCGTCGTCGTCGCCCATCTCGTGGAGCGCATTGGCACGGTTCTGGTAGAGAAGCGCATCGTTCGGCGCGATGCGCAGCGCGCGCGTATAATCCGCGATGGCGCTTTCATATTCGCCGATCGATTTGTGGGCGACCCCGCGATTGATCAGCGCGGCGATGAGGTCCGGGTCCTGCAGCTCGCCGGAATCGATGGCGCTCGTGCAGTAGCGGATCGCGCCCTTGTAGTCGGCGGTGGCGAACTTCTCGTAGCAGATGTTGCCGTCGCCTATCGCGTCGGGGCGTGCCGGCACCGCCACCAGCAGGCTCACGAGAACGACGGCCAATCCCGCTTTCTTCCGCATCTTTCCATCCCGATTACCATACCGACGGGCAGCGTACCCCGTCCGGCGCATCCGAGAAAGCGGCCAAAAGGGACACAAGGCAGCCCCTTGCCGGAGCCCCGCGCCGCTGTTATAGGCACGGCGCAATAAGCGGGCTCTCCGTTGATGGATCATGAGCCCGGTCCGGAGTACCGAAAATGAATGCCAATCCCGTCGTCGCCATTGCGGGCGCGACCGGCGCCGTGGGCGTCGAGATGATCCGCTGCCTCGAGGAACGCAACTTCCCGGTGAAGGCGCTGAAGCTGCTGGCCAGCGCGCGCTCGGCCGGCAAGACCATGAAATTCCGGGGTAAGGACATTCTTGTCGAAGAACTGACCGGGGACAGCTTCAAGGGCGTCGATATCGCCTTTTTTTCGGCGGGCGGCGGCATTTCGCGGAAATTCGCAGGAGCCGTGAAAGCGGCGGGCGCGGTGATGATCGACAATTCGTCGGCCTTCCGCATGGACCCCGACGTGCCGCTGGTGATCCCCGAAATCAATCCCGAGGCCGCGTTCGGACACAAGGGCATCATTGCCAATCCGAACTGCTCGACGATCATCGCGATCACGCCGCTATGGCCGATCCACAAGGTGAACCCCGTGAAGCGGCTGGTGGCGGCGACCTATCAGGCGGCGTCGGGCGCGGGCGCGGCGGCGATGGAGGAACTGGAACAGGCGACGCGTGCCTTCCTTTCCGGCGAGCCCTTCGAGCAGAAGATCATCCCGCATCCCTACCCCTTCAACGTGTTCAGCCACAATTCGAATGTGGACCCGGAAACGGGCTACAACGAAGAAGAACTGAAGATGGTGAACGAGACGAAGAAGATCTTTGCCGATCCGGATATTCGCGTGACGGCGACCTGCGTGCGCGTGCCGGTGTTGCGCGCGCATTCCGAAGCGCTCGACTTCGAATGCGAGCGGCCGATCACGCCGCGCGAAGTGCGCGAGATCTTGTCCGGCGCGCCGGGCATCAAGATCGTCGACGATCTCGCGGCGAATTATTTTCCGATGCCCAAGGACGCTTCCGGACAGGACGACATTCTCGTCGGCCGCATCCGCCAGGACATTTCCGATCCGTCCGGACGGTCGATCGCGATGTTCGTCGCGGGCGACCAGTTGCTGAAAGGTGCGGCGCTGAACGCCGTGCAGATCGGCGAAGTGCTGGTGAAGTGAGGGAGATTATTCCCACTCAATCGTTCCCGGCGGCTTCGAGGTCACGTCGTAGACGACGCGGTTGATGCCGCGGACTTCGTTGATGATGCGGGTCGAGACCTGGCCGAGGAACTCGTGAGAGAACGGATAATAATCCGCGGTCATGCCGTCCAATGAGGTGACGGCGCGGAGCGCGCAGACATAATCGTAGGTGCGCTCATCGCCCATGACGCCGACCGTGCGCACGGGCAGCAGCACGGCGAAGGCCTGCCATATCCGGTCGTAGAGACCGGCGGCGCGGATTTCTTCCAGATAGATCGTGTCCGCCTTGCGCAGGATCTCGAGGCGCTCGCGCGTGATCTCGCCAGGCACGCGGATCGCGAGACCCGGTCCGGGGAAAGGATGGCGGCCGACGAATTGCTCGGGAAGACCGAGTTCGCGGCCAAGCTCGCGCACCTCGTCCTTGAAAAGTTCGCGGAGCGGCTCGACGAGCTTCATGTTCATGCGCTCAGGGAGACCGCCGACATTGTGGTGGCTCTTGATGGTGACGGAGGGGCCGCCCGCGAAGGAGACGCTTTCGATCACGTCGGGATAGAGCGTGCCCTGCGCGAGGAAATCCGCGCCGCCGATCTTCTTCGCTTCCGCATCGAAGACGTCGATGAAGGTCGCGCCGATGATCTTGCGCTTCTGCTCGGGGTCGGTGATGCCGTCGAGCTTGCCGAGGAAAAGCTCGCTCGCATCGACCGCGACGAGCGGGATGTTGTAGTGATCGCGGAAGAGCGAGACGACCTGTTCGGCCTCGCCCGCGCGCATCATGCCGGTGTCGACGAAGACGCATTGAAGCCGGTCGCCGATCGCTTCGTGCAGCAGCACGGCAACGACCGATGAATCGACGCCGCCGGAAAGGCCGCAGATCACCCGGCCCGACCCCACCTGCGCGCGCACCTTGGCGATTTCGGTTTCGCGGAAGGCGGCCATGGTCCAGTCGCCCTTGCAGCCGCAGATGCGGTGCGTGAAGTTCCACAGCATGTCGCGGCCGCGCGGCGTGTGGACGACTTCGGGATGGAACTGGACGCCGTAGAAACGGCGTTCCTCGTCGGCGATGACGGCGAAAGGCGCGCCGCGGCTCTGCGCCACGACCTTGAAGCCCGGCGCGATGGCGACGACGCGGTCGCCATGGCTCATCCAGACCGGTTCGCTCTCGCCCTTTTTCACGATGCCGTCGAGCAGCGGCGTGTCCTCGACCAGTTCGATGGAAGCGCGGCCGAACTCGCGCTCGTCGCTTCCCTCGACCTTGCCGCCGAGCTGCAGCGTCATGGTCTGCTGCCCGTAACAGATGCCGAGAACGGGCAGCCCTGCCTCGAAGACGAACTGGGGCGCACGCGGGCTGTTTTCGCGGCTGACGCTGGCGGGGCTGCCGGAAAGGATGATCCCTTTCGGGCCGAAGCCTTCCCACATCTCCTCGACCTTGTTGAAAGGCACGATCTCGCAATAGACGCCGCTTTCGCGAACGCGCCTGGCGATGAGCTGCGTGACCTGGCTGCCAAAGTCGATGATGAGAATGCGGTCTTCGGTCATGTTCCGTCTACGGATTGGGTTTCGGTTGGGGTGGGGTTTCGATGTCCGCGATCGCACGCTCGACGTCTCGAATTTCGGCACAGGCGGGGCATGTCGCGCGGAGCTTCCGCAGGAGAGTTTCCGCCGCGTCGCGATCTCCCGCCTCGGCGTTGAGGCGCGCGAGGCCGCCCAGCGCGGCGGGAAGCACCGGATCGATCTCAAGGGCGATGACATAATATTTGCGGGCGAGCCTGGGATTGCCGGCCGCATTCTGCACGGCTGCCAGTTCGGCGTAGGCATTCGCATTGGCGGGATTGGAGACGACCGCTTCTTCCAGCAGACGCTGGGCCGCTTCGAGGCGCCCTTCGGCCGCTGCCGCGACGCCCTTCTCCGCGAGGCGCAGAGAGGCCCGCTCGGAGCGCGCATCGACGGCGTATGCCGCCTGCGGCAGGAGGAGAGCCGCGATCAAGACGAGCGAGACCGGCAGCAGCGCGTAACGCGACAATTTTCTTTGGGGAAATGAGGCCGCCATGGATCCTGGCCCGTCGGAGGGAACATGTCCGATAGACCATCCTTCCCCCGACCCGTCAAGCCCGATGCCGCAGCGCATCATTCCCTTGCCCCCCTTTGAAGAATGGCGACGAAAAAGCCGTCCGTGCCGGTCGATGCCGGGCTCAGGCGAAACCAGTCTCCCGCCATTGCCGGAGGGGGCGCGAGGTCTTCCGGCCACGCCGCCGTCCAGGGAACGGGCCTGAAATCCGGATGCGCAGCGAGGAAGGCTTCCACCTGCCGCTCGTTCTCGGATGGCAGAAGCGAACAGGTGACATAGACAATTCGGCCGCCGGGCCGGACAAGCGCGGCGGCGCGCGCAAGCACTTCGGCTTGTGCCGCGCGATATCCTTCGAGCGCGCCGGGGTCGAGACGCCAGCGGGCGTCGGGGCTTCGGCGCCATGCGCCGGTGCCGCTGCAGGGCGCATCGACGAGGACGCGGTCCGCGCGGCCCGCGAGCGCTGCCAGGTCCGGGTCGGGCAGGTCCGGACGCCAGGGGCCGAGGACGAGGGTCTGGAGATTGCGGATACCGGCGCGCTGGGCACGAGGCTCGAGCGGCGCGAGACGGCGGCCATCCGTGTCGCAGGCATATATCTGGCCGCGGTTTCCCATCATGGCGGCGAGCGCGAGCGACTTGCCGCCACCGCCCGCACAGAGATCGACGATCTGTTCGCCGGGCTTCGCGCCCGCCAGAAGGCAGGCGAGCTGCGAGCCTTCGTCCTGTATCTCGACGGCGCCGTCGCGATAGACGGACAGGGCAGGCAGATTGCCGCGCGAGGTCAGGCGAAGTCCCCAGGGCGACCAGAGACAGGGCTCGGCAGAGAGGCCCGCCTCTTCCAGCGCGGCAAGGGCCGTCTCGCGGTTCGCCTTCAGCGTATTGACGCGCAGGTCGGTCGGGGCGCGGTCCATGAGAGCCGCCATCTCACGTTCGAGCGCAACGCCGAACGCCTCTTCGAATTCGGTGTGAAGCCATTCGGGATAATTAAGCCTGACCCAGGGGGCGGCATCCGGGCCCGGCAAGGCGGCTGCATCGAGCACCGCCCGCTCCTCTTCCGTCAGCGGCGCAGGCGTGTGCCGCGCGCCATCGGCAAGCGCGGCGAGCGCGGACACTCCCTCGCCCTCGACAAGCGCAAGTGCGGCGAAGGCAAGGAGCCTCGCTTCCTCATGGCCCGTGGCGGCGGAAAGTTCCGAGCGGCGGCGAAGCACGGTGTAGACGAGGTTCGATATGGCGGCGCGGTCCTTCGAGCCGGCATAGCGGTTCGAGCGCGCCCAGTTCTCCACGATGCGATCCGCCGGGCGGCCGCTCTGGAAGATGTCGTGGAGGATTTCGGTGGCCGATTGCAGGCGTGCGCCGGGTGTCATCTTGCGTCACGCGATTTCAGGCGGGCAGTCAGTTGCCACCGCCGGGATAGTTGGGCGCTTCGCGCGTGATCGTCACGTCGTGGACATGGCTCTCGCGAAGGCTTGCCGACGAGATGCGCACGAATTCCGCATTCTGCTGGAAATCCTTCACGGTGGCGTTGCCGGTGTAACCCATCGCGGCGCGCAGCCCGCCGACGAGCTGGTGGATCACGTTGCCGACGGGGCCCTTGTAAGGCACTTGCCCTTCAATGCCTTCCGGCACGAGCTTGAGCGAATCCTTCACGTCTTGCTGGAAGTAACGGTCGGCAGAGCCGACGGCCATGGCGCCGACGGAGCCCATGCCCCGGTAGGACTTGTAGCTGCGGCCCTGGAAGAGGAAGACCTCGCCGGGGCTTTCCTCGGTGCCCGCAAAGAGCGAGCCGAGCATGGCGCAATCGGCACCCGCGGCAATCGCCTTGGCGAGATCGCCCGAGAACTTGATGCCGCCATCGGCGATGACCGGCGTGTCGTTTTTGCGCGCGGCTTCCACCACATCCATGATCGCGGTGAGCTGCGGCACGCCGACGCCCGCAACGATGCGCGTGGTGCAGATGGAGCCGGGGCCGATGCCGACCTTGATCGCATCCGCGCCCGCGTCGATGAGCGACATGGCGGCGCTCGCGGTCGCGACATTGCCGGCGATGACCTGCGTCTTGTTGGAGAGCTTCTTGATCCGCGTCACGGCCTCGGCGACGCGGGCGGAATGGCCATGCGCGGTGTCGACCACAATCACATCCGCGCCAGCGGCGATCAACGCTTCCGAGCGGCCATAGCCCTCGTCGCCAACGGTGGTTGCGGCAGCGACGCGGAGACGGCCCTGCTCGTCCTTGGCGGCATTGGGATGAAGCTGCGCCTTCTCGATGTCCTTCACGGTGATGAGGCCGATGCAGCGATAGGCATCGTCCACCACAAGGAGCTTTTCGATCCGGTGCTTGTGCAGGAGGCGCTTTGCCTCTTCCTGGCTGACGCCATCGGCCACGGTGATGAGGCCTTCCTTCGTCATCAGGTTGCGGACGGGTTCCCTCGGATTGCTGGCGAAGCGGACATCGCGGTTGGTGAGGATGCCGACGAGCTTGCCGGTGTCCGGCTCGACCACGGGAATGCCGGAAATGCCATGGCGCTGCATGTCGGAGAGCGCTTCGGCGAGCGTCGCGTCGGGGCCGATGGTGACGGGGTTCACCACCATGCCGCTTTCGAACTTCTTCACCTGGCGGACCTGCTCGGCCTGCGCCTCGGGCGACATGTTGCGGTGGAGGACGCCGATGCCGCCCGCCTGCGCCATGGCGATGGCAAGGCGAGCTTCCGTGACCGTGTCCATGGCGGCGGAAATGATGGGAATGCCGAGATGTATCGTGCGGGTCAGGCGGGTGCGCGTGTCGGCTTGCGTGGGCAGGACCGTGGAGGCAGCAGGCAGAAGGAGAACGTCGTCGAACGTCAATGCTTCACGGATCATGCTGCCAACCTCCTTGGGCGCTGCACGGACGCCATTGGCCGGGCACCTTATAGTGTGTTGGCGCAGGCTTTTAACACCTATATGCGGGAATGCAAAGCACAGGATGCCGCGGCTGCGAAATAATCACGCGAGGTCTTCGGCTTCACTTCCAGAACGTCCCTTAAAGCCTTGGGCGAGCACGTACATCTCCGCCGAATCGGCCCGGCTTGCCTTGGGCTTCACGTGGCGGACGGTCTTGAAGTGCTGCTTGAGGAGAGTAAGAAGCTCGTTCTCCGTTCCGCCCCGCAAAACCTTGGCCAGAAAGGCCCCGCCGGGGGCGAGCACATCAACCGCAAAATGCGCCGCGATCCCGCAGAGATGCATGATGCGCATGTGGTCGGTCTGCTTGTGGCCGGTGGTGGGAGCGGCCATGTCGGAGAGCACAAGATCGGCCTCGCCAGCGAGCAGTTCCTTCACCCGGTCGTCCGCGCCCTCGTCCAGAAAGTTGAGCTGGAGGATGGTCGCGCCCGGCACCGACTCGGTTTCCAGGTAATCGAGCCCGATGACGCGGCCCCGGCTTCCGTCCTCGCCCGCCGCTTTGGCCCGCGCGACCGCTACCTGGCACCAGCCGCCGGGTGCGCAACCGAGGTCCACCACGCGCGCGCCCGGCTTCAGGAGGCGATATTTGTCGTCGATCTCGGCAAGCTTGAAGGCGGCGCGGGAGCGATACCCTTCGCGCTTGGCGGCATGAACGTATGGATCGTTCAACTGACGCTGCAGCCAGCGGGTCGAGGATGTGGTGCGCTTGCGCGCCGTCTTCACACGCACCTTCAGCGTACGGGCGCCGCCATCGCCGGCACTCTTGCCGCCCTTACCCTTGTTCTTGCGATCGTCTGCCATCGTCACATCGTTCCGTTGCCGCCGGTGTCCGGCTTCAATTTGCGGCGCCGTTTGCGGCGGCGCCTGCGCCGGGACGCATCCGCCTCCATGAGGGAAAGGAGAATGCCTTCGCGCAGGCCGCGATCGGCAACGCGCAACCGGTCGGCCGGCCAGGCGAGGGCAATCGCCTCGAAAATGGCGCAGCCGGCAAGCACGAGGTCCGCCCGCTCCTGCCCGACGCAAGGATGCGCGGCGCGGCTGCCATAGTCCATCGCGAGAAGCGCCCGGGTGACGCCGTGAACATCGTCCGGCGAAATCCAGAGGCCGTCGACCCGGGTGCGATCGTAGCGGTTGAGACCCAAATGGACGCCCGCGATGGTGGTGACGGTGCCGGAGGTACCGAGAAGGTGAAAATTCGACGCGCTGACACCGGCACCGTTTTTCGCCCGCTCCGTGAAGGCGCCGAGCTGGCCGCTCACCTCGCTCACCATGCGCGCGTAAATATCGTCCGGCACGTCGACGCCGCCATGGCGTTCGGCCAGCGTTACGACACCGCAGGGCAGCGACGTCCAGTCGGCGATGACGGGGCGGGCGTCGCTTCCGCCGTCCATGCGCACCCAGATGAGCTCCGTGGAGCCGCCGCCGATATCGAAGACGAGAGCGGAACTGCAAGCCCTGTCGAGTAGCGGCGAGCAGCCTGCCACGGCGAGGCGCGCCTCGTCCTCGGTCGAGACGATTTCGAGCGAGAGGCCCGTTTCCTTCCTCACGCGCTCTATGAAATCCGCGCCATTATCCGCCGTGCGGCAGGCCGCTGTCGCGATGGTGCGCGAGCGGGCGACGCCACGGCGCGCCATCTTCTCCGCGCAGATGCGCAGCGCATCTATCGCGCGCGTCATGGCCGCCTCACCGAGCGCCCCGGTGCTGGCGAGCCCCTCACCCAATCGGACAATGCGGGAATAGGCATCGACGACCTTGAAGCCATCCGGCGACTGGCGAGCGATCAGAAGACGGCAATTGTTGGTGCCGAGATCGAGCGCGGCATAGAGCTTGTCGGCGGCGGCCGGCCTACCCGACGGCTTCCTGTTCTGCGGCTTCTGAAGAGATTTCCGGGCGGGCCCGGGCGCGGCCTTCGCGGCGGCGGCTTCCTTGCGGGCCTCTTCCTTGCGGCGCCCCCTGCCCCGGCGGCCGCGCCGGCGCGACTTGCGGGGCGCACCCATCCCGTCCGCCGTGTCCCGGGCGACGGGCGTATCGGAACCGCGCAGTTGCGCATCGTCGGCCCCTCCCTGCGGTGGGGCCGAATTCTTCGCGGCGGATGGAGCCTGCGGCAGGCTCTCTTGAGCGGCAGGGGCCCCGCCAGGGCCCGCCATGCCGTCGTCACCTCGATGGTGCACTATCTCTCAGACCCGGGAAGCACATGCCAACCGCCAGAGGCGGGCCGCGCTTCGACCGGATTCCCCATATTTTTCAGTTGGGTGGAGTGTAGCAGCCTGAGCGGCGCGGTAAAGGCGGGGTGTGGGAACTATTCCGGGCGGAGGCTGGCTGGGGAACCGGGGAGAGGGAAGTGGGCCGCCCCCGCCCAACAGGGGATCGCCCACCGACCGCGATTTTCAAGCCCCTGTAAGGTTTCCAGAGAATCTCGGACGGCTGTCTGCAGCACCTGCAGCTATCCGGCCAATGCGCGCACCGACGCACCGCACCGACTGGAAACGCTCTCGCTCCCGTTATTCCAGCCAAGCCGGTATTGCGAACTTATCGTAACGTGCCATCCAGATCCCCCTTCAGGAAATTCAAATCGCGACACAACCGATTTGCGAACCCCGTTCATGAGTTTACGGCCTAAAACTCGACGCGCAGCTCCGCCATGAGCGCGTGATCGCGCGTATCGGATGAGTATTCCCCGGAGTATCCGAACGAGAGCGTTGCCGCCCGATCGATGCGCGCCTCAAATCCGCCTTCCACCGCCAATGCATCGCGCACAAGCGGCGCACCCCTGACCGCGAAGGTGGCGGCGGGGGACGAGGCGAAGGCGGCGCGCGAGGTGGGCTCGACATCGCCGAAGGCATGGCGCCAGGCGGCGGCGCCGGTCAGCCCGACGCTGCCCGCCTGATGACGGGCGCGCAGGCCGAGCGTGGTGACGCCGGTGGTGTTGCCGGTGGAGGCGAAGGTCAGCGCGGCCGGACCGCCGGTCTCGGTGAAGCCCTCGGTCTCGACATGGACGCCGGCGAGGCCGGCGAAAGGCGTCAGCACGACGGGGCCCATATCGAGGTCGTAACCGGCCTCGATACCGGCCTGGAACGTATGGGTCGCGTAGCTGGCCGACAGCTCGTTCGTCAGTACACCAACGATCACGGTGCGGTCGGTATCGGCGCGGCCATAGGCGTAGCTGACAACGCCCTTGAGATCGACGGCGCCGAGCGCCGTACCGGCATAACCGGCGATATGGAAATTGTCGCTGTCGCCGGACGAGGACCGCGCAGAAACGTCCCAGGTCGAGCGGCTGTAACCGAGAGCGACACCCGCATGGACGCCCGGCGCGATCTCGCGGTCGGCGCCGCCGATGAAGCCGTAGCTGTCGCGGTCGATCGCGGCGGAGACGGCATTGCCGTCGGTCTTGCCCCATGATCCGAAAAGCTGGCCCCAGACCGCATGTCCCGGCGCCGGTGCATCGCCGGCCGCCGGCGCCTGTTTCGCCGCGGCCGAGCCGAAGCCGCCAAAGCCGCCGCCGAAGATCCGGGCGAGGCGATCGAGAATCTGCTGGCGAATCTGCTGCATGCCCGGAAGCGGCGACGTTGAAGCACTGGCATGGGCCTCGCCCGAGAGCGAATTGAATGCAGAGCGCGCCTGATCCTCCGTCAGACCGAGAAGCCCGTCGTAAAGCGTATTGCCGGGTCCGAAGGTCTGGACCGTGTTCGCCACGCCCTGCTGGTTCGGCGTTTGCGCGACATCCTGAAAATCCGCCACGATGTCGAGGGTCAGATAGACATTGTTGGCGTCGTAGTCGAGCGACGGTGTGAGGAAGGCGAAACTCGCCGTCACCGCATCGAACGCGCCGGTGATACCGTTTGCCGCGGAAAGGATCGTGTAGACGAGGCCGGGCGTGTAGGTGGAGCCGTCGTCGGTGCCGTTTTCGGGCCTGACCGAGACCGATGCGCCGCTGTCGATGGTCAATGCGCCCGCGACGTCGATGAAGTCGTTGTTGACGCCGGGCGCATTGCCGCGATCGTCGAGCTCGACCTCGTAGATCGAGAGAGAACCGAAAAGGAGGTCGCCCGAGACATTCAGTGTGCCGATCGAATTGCCGGGCGCGAAGATGGCGCCGGCGCCAAGCGCGGTGGTGCCGACCGTGCCGGAGCCGCCGAGGCGGCCCGCGCCGACATCGAGCGTGCCGCCGAGAAGGCCGTTGACGATCAGCGCCCCCGCATCGACGAAGGTCGCGCCGGCAAAGGCGGAACTGTCGCCGGTCAGCGTCGTCGCGCCGGAACCGAGCTGGCGGAAGTCGCCTGAACCGGACATCACACCGGCCCAGGTGAAGGCGTTGGAGCGGTCGATCGCCAGCGTGCCGTCATTGACGATGCCGCCGGAGACGGAACCCGTCGCGCCGCCATTGCCGAGTTGCAGCGTGCCGCCCGAAATCGTCGTGCCGCCGGTATGGGTGGCGGCGGCGGTGAGCACCGTCTCGCCGTTTTCGACCAGCACCTCGCCGGCGCCGGAAATGCCGGCGGCGAAGAGGTAATCGCTATCCATGTGGTTGAAGACCAGCGTGCCGGTGCCGTCACCGAAGACGACGGAGGCGGCATCGAGTGTGCCGGCGGCAACCGCCGCATCGCCCGAGGCGGCGCCGATGTTCAGTGTGCCGGTGGAAGCCGCATTGTTGGCGATGGTGACAGCGGCGGCCTCGGCCCTGCCGCCATCGGAAAGGGTCAGCGTGCCGGTGCCGGAATTGCCGACATAGAGTTGGTCGCTGTTGGTCCAGGTGGAACCCGCGCCGGAAACCGTGACTTCGCCGGTACCGCCGGCCAAAGCGCCGATATAGCCCTCCCAGGTGTTCGAGACCGTGCCGCCACCCGTGATGCCGAGCGTGCCGGTGCCGGAATTGCCGACGATGAGTTGATCGCTGTTGGCCCAGGTGGAACCCGCGCCATCGACCGTCACTTCGCCGGTGCTGCCGCTGTTACGGCCGATATAGCCTTCCGTGTTCGAGACCGTGCCGCCGCCCGCGATGCCGAGCGTGCCGGTGCCGGAATTGCCGACAATGAGCTGATCGCTGTTGGTCCAGGTGGAATCCGCGCCGTCGACCGTGACGGCGCCAGAGCCGCCCGCGTCGTAGCCGATAACGCCACTCGTGTTCGAGACCGTGCCGCCGCCGGCAATGCCGAGCGTGCCGGTGCCGTAATAGCCGACATTGAGCTGATAGCTGTTGGTCCAGGTGGAACCCGCGCCATCGACCGTGACTTCGCCGGTGCCGCCGGCCCAAACGCCGATATAGCCGTTGGTGTTCGAGACCGCGCCACCATCGGCAATGCCGAGCGTGCCGGTGCCGAACTCGCCGACATTGAGCTGATAGCTGTTGGTCCAGGTGGAACCCGCGCCATCGACCGTGACGTCGCCGGTGCCTACGGGGTTGCGGCCGATATAGCCGGTGCCGATCGAGACCGCGCCGCCATCGGTGATGCCGAGCGTGCCGGTGCCGCCATAGCCGACACTGAGGTCGCCGCTGCTGGTCCAGGTGGAACCCGCGCCATCGACCGTGACGTCGCCGGTGCCGCTGGTGAAATAGCCGATATAGCCGGTGCCGATCGAGACCGCGCCGCCATCGGTGATGCCGAGCGTGCCGGTGCCGGAATTGCCGACATAGAGTTCGTCGCTGTTGGTCCAGATGGAATCCGCGCCATCGACCGTGACTTCGCCGGTGCCGCCGGCCGAAGCGCCGATATAGCCGAAAGTGTTCGAGACCGTGCCGCCGCCGGCGATGCCGAGCGTGCCGGCATCGACCGACGTGTCGCCGGTCCAGACGCTGGCGCCTGTGAGGGACAGCGTTCCCGCGCCGGATTTGACCAGGCCGCCGCTGCCGCCGATCGCGCCCGCGAAGACGGTGTTCACGCTCTGATCGACAGTCAGCGTCGCGCTGCCGAGATCGACCGTGCCGCCCGTGCCCGAGAGGGCCGCGATGGTGCGGCTGAAATCGTTGAAATCGAGCGTGCCGCCATTGACGGTGTAAGCCGTGCCGGCGACGAAAGCCGTCGCATTGCCCGCGCGCAGTGTGCCGGCGGAAACCGTGGTGCCGCCCCCATAGCTATTGGTACCGGTGAGGGTGAGCACGCCGTTGCCGAGCTTCACAAGGCTGCCGGTTCCGGAGACAGCGCCGGAGAAACTGCCATCCGCGGATTGATCGAAGGCAAGGGTCGCGTTGTTGAGGATATCGCCCACAAGGCTCGTCGTGTTGCCGGCAAGCATGCCGCCGGAGATTGTGGTGCCGCCCGACCAGCTGTTGGCTCCGGTCAGGATCGTCGTGCCGGCCAATTGGCGGACTTCGCCATTGCCGGAAATCGGGGTCGAGAAGATGTATCCAGTATCCGTGTGATTGAAGACGATCGAGCTGTTGCCTGCACCAAACACCGCAGAGCTTGCTTGAAGCATGCCTGCCGCCGCCGCAAGGTCACCCTCGGCAGCGCCGATATTGAGCAGACCGGTCGAATCGGCCGCATACCCGATCCTAAGCGCACTATTGCCGCTGTTCACGCGCACCAGGCCGCCATCGGAGATTGTCAACTCACCATAGGCGGTGGCGCTGGATGGCAATTCGCCTGCAAGTGTCAGATTCCAACTCGTGTTCCAGACAGAATCCTGACCCGTTACCGTCGCGAATCCGGTGGAACCATCCCAGCGACCTACGAATGTACTTGAGCCGCTATTGACCGTGCCGCCATTCTCGATGGTGAGATGGCCTGTCGAAGTGTAGTTGCCGATCATGAAGATGTTGGGCGCGGTGACCGTGCCCGTGCCGCTCACTGTCATGGTGCCGGTGCCGCCATTGTTTCCGAGATAGAAGCAGCAACCGGTGGTCAGAGTCCCTCCGTTTTCGATTGTCACAGACCCGCTGACGCCAGAGCCGGAGCCTACACTTGTGCGGTCTTCAGTCGTGCCACCCGGTGCACCTACGACAGCCGTGACTGGTCCATTGATGTTTGAAAAGGCGCCGGTATTCGCCGGAACTCCATTCGTCCAGTTGGCCGCGTTGAACCAGTCGCCGTCGACGGCGCCCGTCCAGTTCGTATCCGCAAGCGCGGTGCCGCCCGGCAAAGCCGCAAGCATGAACATCAAGGCAACAAGGCTCCCGCCTCTCCGCCTGCCCGCCTTGCGTCCGGCGCCGCCCCCGGCACATTCGGGCACGACAATCGCTTGTCCGAGCGTCTTCGACCAGATGTGGCGGTAGAACCTGTTCATTTTTTTCCCCCCTGGCGGCGCGCCGGTGCGTCAGCGTCGGCCTTTCCTCAAAACAAGCCGACGGAATTTTGGCGCTGCGGCACACCGGATGACAGATGTACAGATGTACAGGTGTCATTAACCCTGCCGGGGGATAGACTCCGGCAAGAGGCCGCCAATTCAGGGAGACGCGGGCGCTTGGCCGAAGAACGCATCATCATCGCAGACGATCATCCGGTGTTCCGGATGGGGATGCGGCATATTCTCGGCAGGGCCTGCCCCGGCGCGGAGATATGCGAGGCGGGGTCGTTCGAGGAGGTGCTGGCGGCGGCCCGGGACGGCAAGGCGCCGGACATGTTCGTGCTCGACCTGCTGTTTCCCGGCTTCGTGCCCGACCAGTCCATCGGCATGCTGCGGCGGCAATTCCCGCGCGCGACGCTCGCCATCGTCTCCATGGCCGATGACAGGGAAACCATCGGCGCGGTGATGGCGGCGGGCGCGGACGGCTTTGTCGGCAAGGCCGTGCCGCCGGAGGAGATCGCCGAGGCGATTGCCGCGATCCATGGCGGCGAGATCGTGGTGAGGCCGGCGGCGGCGCATCTGCCGACACCGGCCGTCCGGGCTGGCATGAGCGCGAGCACGGGGACGGGGGAAAGCGAGGTGCAGCTTTCGCCGCGCCAGCGCGAAGTGCTGCGGCTCATCGCCACCGGCATGACCAACAAGGAGATCGGGCGCCAGCTCGGTATCTCGCCGGTGACGGCGCGGATGCATGTGTCGGCGCTGCTGAGGACACTCGGCGTCGCGAGCCGCGCGGCGGCCGCGGGCGTGGCGGTGAAGCTGCTCTGAACGGTCAGGAAGCGGTTGCTTCGTCTTCTTTTGCTTCATCGCCAAGCGCGAAGCCGGTCAGGAGCGCGCGCAGTTCGGCGGGATGCGCGGGCTTTCGCAGGAAGGGAATGCCGGAGCGGGCGAGATGCGCCAGCGTTTCCGGCTCGGAGCGGCCCGTGAGAATGGCGGCGGGCACGGGCCAGCCCTCCATCTCGCGTATCCGTGCGACGATCCCGAGCCCGTCCAGCGGGCCACCGAGATCGAAATCGCTGACGATCGCATCGCATCCGGCGGCTTCCTGCGGCAGGCCGCCGAACTCCATGACCTCGCAGCCCCAGCGGCGCAGGAGCGTCGCAGTGGCTGCGAGCACTTCGGGATCGTCGTCGATGACGCAGACGGCAAGGCCGGTGAGCGGATGCTGGCGATGGGCGCGCGGGGCGGAGACAGCGCCCGGCTCCACGACCGGAAGACCGGCGATGCGAACCGCGGTGCCGCGTCCTTCGGCGGAGACGATGCCGACATCGAGCCCCATGAGCCCGCCAAGGCGGCGGACAATGGCGAGGCCGAGACCCAAACCTTCTTCCCTGTGCCGCGCATCGTTTTCGGCGCGGTAGAATTCATCGAAGATATGGCGGAGATCGGCCTCCCCGATGCCCGGTCCGTCATCCGCGACCTCGAGGACCGCGCGGTCCTCGCCATCGGTGCGGGCGGTTATCCGAACCGTCGCGCCTCGCGCATATTTCTGCGCATTGGAGAGGAGGTTCTGGATCATGGTGGAGAACAGGGCCGGGTCCACCGACACGAAGATGCCGGACGGCTCCAGCACGAGTGTGCAGCCGCTCTCGCGCAAGGCGTCCGCGTTCTGCCCGCCAATGCCTTGCAGCACATCGTCGAGAGAGATGCGCTCGGGCTGGGGCACGATGCCGCCGACATCGAGACGCGAAATATCGAGGAGCGAGCCGAGCAGGCGGCTCACGGAGCGGGCCGCATTGTCGATGCTGGCGACATGCTGCCGCACCTCGCCGTCGAGCCGCAGGTCGCGCAAACAGGCAGTAAAGAGGCCGATAGCATGTACCGGCTGGCGCAGATCGTGGCTCGCATGAGCGAGGAAGCGGGATTTCGAGAGGTTCGCCTCCACCGCCTCCCGGCGGGCTTCTTCAAGTTCCGCCGCCATTCCGGTGATCTCGGCAAGCTTGCCGTCGAGCGAGCGCGTAAGCGTCACGTTGGCCGTCATGAAGCGCAACATGCGGAAGCCGAGGATCGAGAGAACACCTGCATAAAGCAGGATCATTGCCATGACCGTCACGCCCAAAAAACTGAAATCGTGATAGAGATGCGCGAGGCCAAGCAGCGGCACGGACGTCCAGAGGCTGATGAAGCAGGAGCGCGGCAGCGCATGTTGCGAGGAGACGGCGCCGAGCGCGGTGCCGCCAAGGGCCAGCGAGTAAACCAGCAGGTGATGAAACTCGCCCGTCGCCGCGCCGAAGGCCCCGAGACCCCAGCTTATGCCGACGAAGAAGGTGAGCGCGGTATGCGCCATGCCATAGGGCCGGGCGGCGTCCTCGTCCGCCGGGCGGTCATGCGTGTAGCGCCATGCGAGGGCGGCAAGCGCGGCGGAAAGACCGCAGATGGCGGCATACCAGACCCATGGCCAGGCCTCGCCCGGCCAGGCATAGACGAGAAGCGCGACCGTTGCCGTGACGACGCCGATATGGACGAGCCAGGCCTGAAAGCTCAGATCGAAGAGATAGTCGAGTTGCCACTTCTCGGCGTGACCCACGGCATGGAGCCGTTCCTTCAACATGACGGCCCCCCTTCCCCTCTTGCGCCATTTGAACGGCTATCCCAGCCCGCGCGGCGGCCCCCTGTCAATGATGAAGGGAAGGACCGGCCTCAACCCCGCGTGAAGGCGCGGCGAAGCGGAGCGGCGTCTTCGTGTCTTCTCTCGCGAAGAAGCCTGGCTGGAAAACCTTGATGAGGACGAAAGCGGGAAGGCCTGCCGCGCAGATGACGAGGGCGAGCGATGTCGCCGCCGTGTCGGCCGCCATGAAGGCGCCGCGCTCGAACAGCACGCGAATGATGTCGGAGGAGAGGACGCCCGCGCCGGCGGCGGCGTGACCTGCCCCCCGGAAACAGGACCGTTTGAAGCTGGAAAATTCTAATTTAGCGTCCTTGGCCGGGCGGAGGATTTTCCATGAAGAAGACGAAGTTCAGGCTTGATGCCATCCGAGATGAAGCGGCTGAAGCAGCTTGAGGAGGAGAACCAGCGGCTGAAAAAGCTGGTGGCGGACCTCTCTCTGGACAAGGAGATGCTTCAGGACCGTCCGGCCTGAAATCGATCCACCGGATCGATTTTTTAACGGCCTCCCGTCCGCCGAAAAATCTGAGGCCTGCCCGGAAGCGGCGGCTGGTCGACCATGTTCGATCGGTTGGGCCAAGTCAGTATACGCCGTGCATGCCAGGCGGTGCCCGTTGAACGGTCGACCTATCACTACCGGTCGAAACGGGACGACCCGACAGCTCTCAAGCAGCGGATCAGGGAGATCGCGGAGACGCGGGTGCGGTATGGCTATCGCCGCATCCATGTCCTGCTTCAGCGGGAAGGATGGCATGTCAATGCAAAGCGTGTCTGTCGGCTCTATCGCGAAATGGGCCTGCAATTGCGGAACAAGTCTCCCAAGAGAAGGGTCAAGGCGAAGCTGCGGGAGGACCGCTTTCCGGCACAAGAGCCCAACCAGGTCTGGGCAATGGACTTCGTCCACGACCAGCTCTTTGACGGGAAGAAGATCCGTGTGCTCACGGTCGTTGACACCTTCACGCGGTTCTCGCCGGCGATCGACGTGCGCTTTAGCTACAAGGGGGCGGATGTGGTCGACACGCTTGAGCGTGCGGCACGACAGGCGGGTTACCCGAAGACGATCCGCCTGGACAACGGCCCGGAGTTTATCTCTCGCGAACTCGATCTGTGGGCCTTCATGCGGGGTGTCACGCTTGACTTCTCACGGCCAGGCAAACCGACGGACAATGCCTTCATCGAAAGCCTCAACGGCAAGTTCCGGGCGGAGTGCCTGAATGCCAACTGGTTCCTGAGCCTCGACGAAGCGCGATCAAAATGCGAGGCTTGGCGTAGAGACTACAACGAGGTCCGACCGCACAGTGCGATCGGAAACGAAGTGCCGATCAGGCTTCATCTTCCGGCCGGCAACCCCGGCCAGCCTGCCGTCAGATGAAGCCGGAATTTACCAGCCCAGCCGGTCCAAGGTTGGGGGCAAGTTCAA
>PHEF01000039.1 GCA_002842875.1 Alphaproteobacteria bacterium HGW-Alphaproteobacteria-3
AGTGAACGCCCGCTTCCAGAAGCTGACGCATAGAAAAATCGGGAAGTGCCATCGCACTTTGCTCCTTTTCCGGTTGAACCTCCGCGGGGAGTGAACGACAGACGTCGCACCGGACCGACTAACCCTATGTTTTCCTTATGAAAAGGAATTTGGGAGAGCCGAACCCCGCGTGTGGAATGGCGCCTCTATAGGCGTAAAACGGGAAAAAGGCAAGAGACACAGGCCGTTACGGGGTTATCCCCGGATGACTGTCATCGAAATGTCATCGAAACGTCATACATCGCGAACCTCGACCACGCCGGGGACCGATTTGATGGCGCCGCGGATCTGGGGGGTCACCCGGTAACGGTCCTTGAGACGGAGCTCGACCTCCCTGCCCCCCTCGCCCATGAGGACGAGCGAGACGAGGCCCTTGCCCTTTTCCGAGAGGCGCGACTTCACGGCGGCGAGCGGCTCCTCCCTGTCGACAAATATCCTCAGGCCGGCGCCTGTGTCCTTGACGACGTCATCCACGCTGCGAATGCCCTGGGCGCGGAGTTTCACCTCTTCACCGATGCGTTCGATCTCGACGCTGACCACAACGGCGTTGCCCGGTTCCATGAGGGGACGCGCCTGATTGAGGGTTTCGGAGAAGACCACGATCTCGAACTGGCCGGTGGGGTCGGAGAGACTGAGGAAGGCGAAGGGGTTGCCCTTCTTCGACTTGCGCTCCTGACGGGCGGTGACGGTTCCCGCGAGCTTGCCGGCGGTGGTGCTGCGCTTCAAAAGCTCGGCGAAGGTATCGACGCCGGCGCGCTTGAGATCCGTCCGGTAATCGTCGAGCGGATGACCGGAGAGGTAGAAGCCGACCGCGTTGAACTCCTCGGTGAGGCGCTCCATCGGGAGCCAGGGTTCGACGGCGGGAAGCGAAGGACGCGCCGCCTCGACGCCGCTGTCGCCACCGAAGAGACTGTCCTGTTTGCTTTCGCGCTCCTGCACGGCGGCGTTCGCCGTACCGAGGAGGAAATCGGCGGCGGCCAGCACCTGCGCGCGGTTCGGGTTCAGCGCGTCGAAGGCACCGGCGCGGGCGAGATTTTCGAGGGCACGCTTGTTGACCATGCGCGGATTGATGCGTTTGGCGAAATCGAAGAGGTCGCGGAAGGGACCGCCCTCGCGGCGAACCTCAACGATGTGCTCCATCCCCTGAAGGCCGACATTCTTGATCGCGGCCAGCGCATAGAGGATCTCGCCATCGGCAACGCCGAAAAGCGCCTCCGACCGGTTGATGCAGGGCGGGCGCACCTTGATGCCGAGACGCTCGGCCTCCTGCTTGAAAAGCCCAAGCTTGTCGGTGTTGCCGAGATCGAGGCTCATCGAGGCGGCGAGGAACTCGACCGGATGGTTCGCCTTCAGCCAGGCCGTCTGATAGGCGACGAGCGCGTAAGCCGCGGCGTGCGACTTGTTGAAGCCGTAGCCTGCGAACTTGTCCACCAGTTCGAAGATGGTGGAGGCCTGCGCCTTGCCGATGCCCTTGGCGACGGCGCCGGTGACGAAGCGCTCCTTCTGCGCCTCCATCTCGGCCTTGATCTTCTTGCCCATGGCGCGGCGGAGAAGATCGGCTTCGCCGAGCGAGTAACCGGAGAGTATCTGCGCGATCTGCATCACCTGCTCCTGATAGATGATGACGCCGTGCGTCTCCTTCAGGACTGGTTCGAGCAGCGGATGCAGGTAGTCCGGTTCCTCCTGCTTGTGCTTGCGGCGGACATAGGCCGGGATGTTGTCCATCGGGCCCGGACGGTAAAGCGCGACGAGAGCAATGATGTCCTCGAAGCGGTCGGCCTCGAGCTTGCGAAGCACGTCGCGCATGCCCGAACTTTCAAGCTGGAACACGCCGACGGTTTCGCCGCGCCCCAGCATGGTGAAGGTCTTTTCGTCTTCAAGCGGCAGATGAAGCAGGTCGATCGCGATGTCCCGGCGCGCGATGAGCTTCACCGCACGGTCGAGAACGGTGAGCGTCTTCAGGCCCAGAAAGTCGAACTTCACGAGGCCCGCAGGCTCTACCCATTTCATGTTGAACTGGGTGACGGGCATGTCGGAGCGCGGATCGCGATAGAGCGGTACAAGCTCGTCGAGCGGCCGGTCGCCGATCACGACACCGGCGGCATGCGTCGAGGCATGGCGGTAGAGGCCTTCGAGGCGCTGACCGATTTCGAGGAGCTTCGCCACCGTCTCGTCGTTGCGCTGCTCTTCCTGCAGGCGGGGCTCGCCCTTGATGGCTTCGGGCAGCGTGACCGGCGCGGCCGGGTTGTTCGGCACCATCTTGCAGAGACGGTCGACCTGGCCATAGGGCATTTGCAGCACGCGTCCGACGTCGCGCAGCACGGCGCGCGCCTGCAGCTTACCGAAGGTGATGATCTGCGCGACCTTGTCCTCGCCGTAGCGGGCCTGCACGTAGCGGATGACCTCGTCGCGGCGGTCCTGGCAAAAGTCGATGTCGAAGTCGGGCATCGACACGCGCTCCGGGTTCAGGAAGCGCTCGAAGAGGAGGCCGAAACGGAGCGGATCGAGGTCGGTGATGGTGAGCGCCCAGGCGACAACGGAACCCGCACCCGAACCGCGGCCCGGCCCGACGGGAATGCCCTGCCCTTTTGCCCATTTGATGAAGTCGGCAACGATGAGGAAGTAGCCCGGGAAATCCATCTTGATGATGACGTCGAGCTCGAAGTCGAGGCGCGCGCGGTATTCCTCGTCCGGCGCGACCGCTTCCTGCGAGGCAAGGCGCGCGGCGAGGCCTTCATGAGCCTGACGGCGAAGCTCGTCGGCCTCGGAAGTGCCGGCGGCGAAATTCGGCAGGATGGGTTTGCGTGTGCGCGGACGATAAGCGCAGCGGCGCGCGATCTCGACCGTGTTCGCGGTGGCCTCCGGCAGGTCGGAGAAGAGCGCGAGCATTTCCGCCTGGCTCTTGAAGCGGTGCTGCGGCGTGAGGCGGCGGCGGTCCCCCTGCACGACATAGGCGCCTTCGGCAATGCAGATCAGCGCGTCATGCGCCTCGTATTCTTCCTCCTTCGTGAAGAAGGGCTCGTTGGTCGCGACGAGGGGCAGCGCGTGCCTGTAGGCGAGTTCGATCAGCGGTCCTTCGGCGGTGCGTTCGGCTTCCATGCCGTGACGCTGAAGCTCGACATAGAGACGGTCGCCGAAGACCTCCCTGAGCTTCAGGAGCAGCGCCTCGGCGGCGTCCACCTGGCCCTGGACGATGAGCTTGTTGACGATGCCGCCCGGCCCGCCGGTGAGGCAGATGAGGCCTTCCGAATATTCGGCCACGCGCTCCAGCGGCACCTGAGCCGCCTCGCCTGCCTCCGGTTCGAGGAAGGCCTTGCTCGAAAGCTTCATGAGGTTTTCGTAGCCGCGCTCGTCCTTCACGAGGAAGGCGAGCGTGCCGGACGGCTCGCGGCGGGCGGGACCGCGCGAGGGCTCTTCCGGGGCGTCGAGACGGATGGGGAGCGTGCAACCGGTGATGGGCTGGATGCCGGCGCCCGACATGACCTCCGAGAATTCGAGTGCGCCGAAGAGGTTTGCCGTGTCGGTGAGGGCAAGGGCGGGCATGCCCTCGGCCTTGCAGAGCTTCGGCAGGTCCTTGATCCGGATCGCGCCTTCCAGCAGCGAATAGGCGGAGTGGAGACGGAGGTGGATAAACTGGGGCATCGAGTCGGCCATGGCGCTATTTTCAGGCGCCTGAGGGCGAGAGTCACGCGGGGAGGCCCGCCGGAGCGGTTAAAGCTGTGGAGAAGTGGCCGCCCGGAGGGAGGGCCCACACCCTTCTCTCATCGAGAGACTGCGGTTGGCCGCACATCCCACCGCACAACTATGCGTCTATTTCTGGAAAACGCTCTACGGCAGGCAGGTAATTGAACCGATCCTGCCGCCTTCATTGGAGGTGCCGAGCGCTTCGGCCACGGCCTTGAGTTCCCTCTTGCGGACCTCGCATTCACGTTTCGAGAGACCGCGCGCCGCCGCCCGCTCGGTGTTGCCTGTCGCTTGAATGGCCGATAGGTCGTTTCGTAGCGCTCCGAATCCGAGGGCGAGCACATCGACAAGATGAAAAGCAAAACGACAAAAAGCACAACAAAGCCAATGACATTCTGCATTGTGTTCCCCTCTATCGACAATCCTCAAGACGCGCCCGGAGCGCGCGTTGATCGGCCAGAGGAAGAATCTCCGGCGCCGCCCTGATTTTTTTGGCTTCTTCGCACGGTACAGCCGAGTAATCGCGGCTGGCGTTGTCGAGCCGGTCACCGAACATATTCGTTCCGTTCACGAATACGTTGAGCGTACCGACACCTCTGCTCGACCCGTCGGTAGAGAGGTGGATGCATTCCGCCACTCCCCTTAGCCGGGCGTTGAACGAATTAGGGGCTTCGTATTCAATCAAGGCTATCAGCCACGCAGGTTTGTCTCCGCGCTCTTCCATTCGCTTCGCTTCCCTATCCAGAAGCGGAACTAGGGGTGACATTTCGGCCTTTCTGACTCTCCACCACTCTTTGACCGTAATCGGTATCTCGCGCTGTGTAATCGCGATGCGGTCGTATCCCGAGGGCGCCTTGAGACGGGTCTTCAATATTTTCTCACACGTCTTGACCAACTGTGATTCGAACGGTCGGATCAAATAGACGCCGCTGGCCGCAATTGCGAACGCCAGCGTCCCGGCACCGAACCAAAGAAGCTTCGTTTTCATTTTTCTCTCACATTCCCTAGCGGACCAGACTCCGTATGCGTCCATAAGTACTGACCAACGGGTCGCATCGAGACTATGCGCCCAGCAGCCTGCGCGCGAGCAGGGATTGCATGTCGCGGCGGCCGTCGGCGATCAGGTAGATGACGACCTGCTTGCCGGTCGTGCGGTAGATCAAACGCCAGGACTTGAAGAATACCTGCCGGTATTCCTTGATGCCGAGGGCAACCAGCTCCTTCGGGTAGCTGCCGCGTTCCGGAAACTTCGAGAGGTCTTTCGCGGCTTCCATCAAGCCGTCGAGCATGCCGCCCGCGCAGGCAGCGCTGTCGGCCTCCGCGATGTAGTCGTAGATCGCTTCCAGATCCCGTTCGGCGCCTTCGGTGAGCAGGACCTCAAACTTGCCGCCCGCCATCAGGCCGGGGGGCGTTTGGCGCGGAGCCGGGCCACGACATCGCCGGCCGGCTTCGTCTTGCCAGCGGCCACATCCTTGTTCCCCATCGCCAGAATTTTCAGCAGCGCCAGCGTCTCCTGCGTTTCCTCATAGGAATTCACATCCTGCAAAATCGCCCTGGCCTCGCCATGCTGCGTGATGATCAGAGGTTCGCGCTGTTCTGCAAGATCGGCCAGAACCTCGGCGGCATTGGCCTTGAGGTAGCTGATCGGTTTGACGCGGGACGAATAACGCATAATTCAGGCCTCCTTGATAAGACCTAATATGGTCCTTTTAAAGACCGCTTGCAACCTTCGGGCGAACCGTGCCCGCCGGAACCTCGTCGCGGCATCCCAAGAGAAATGCAGCCCGCCCCAAAACCCGGCGGTGGCAAATTGCGGCCCTTCCCGCCTCAGCCGACGAGGGCTTCGGCGATGGTGACCCAGGTGGAGGCGACATAGACGAAGGCGCCGACTGAGAGGAGCGCCGCGACGTCCTGCACCCAGCCATTGCCCGAATTGCTTACCGCTTTCATCAGTCCGCGCATTGCCTTCTCCCTTGTTCACCAAATGTTCCAATGGTGAATGTTGCCTGTTTGTTCCTTTCTGTCAAGTGACGGTGGATGCCGGTAACGGAGCCCCCCTCCCCAAACGGGCTTCGTCCGTTTGCCCCTCTCGCCGGGGCGACACCTGCATTCGGGAAGAGGCCGGGCCTTACAGGCTCTGATACTCGGCGGCGAGATCGGTGCCTTCGTGGAGCTTGCCCTCGTGGAGGAGGACGACGCGGTCCATGTGGCCCGCGAGGTCGAGATTGTGGGTGGCGATGAGGGCGGCGACGCCTTGCGAGCGGCAGATGTTCAGGAGCTCGGCGAAGACCATGCGCGAGGTTTTCGGATCGAGGTTGCCGGTCGGCTCGTCGGCGAGGAGGACATGCGGACGGTTCGCCAGCGCGCGGGCGATGGCGACGCGCTGCTGCTCGCCGCCCGAAAGCTCCGCCGGACGGTGCCCGGCGCGGTCGCCGAGGCCCATGCGGACGAGGAGGTCCATGGCGAAGTCGCGCGCCTCGCGCTTGCCGACGCCTGCGATCATCTGCGGGAGGACGACATTCTCCACGGCCGAGAATTCGGGCAGGAGATTATGGAACTGATAGACGAAGCCGAGGTCGGCGCGGCGGATGGCGGTGCGCCGCGCGTCCGACAGACCGACGGCCTCAACGCCGCCGATCCAGACCTCGCCCTCGTTCGGCGCCTCGAGAAGGCCCGCGATGTGGAGGAGCGAGGACTTGCCGGAACCCGACGGACCGACCAGCGCGACGATCTGGCCTTGCCAGATGTCGAGATCGGCGCCCGCAAAGATGCGCAGTTCGGCATCGCCCTGCCTGAAGGTGCGGGTGATGCCGCGAAGGGCGAGAACGGGCGCGTCATTCATAGCGGAGCGCCTCCACCGGATCGAGCGAGGCGGCGCGCCAGGCGGGATAGAGCGTCGCCGCGAAGGAGAGGAAGAGCGCCATGAGGACGACGGCGGTGACCTCGCTTGCATCGACCTCCGCCGGCATGTGGCTGAGGAAATAGACTTCCGGCGAGAAAAGCTCGGTGCCCGACAGATCGGATATCCATTGGCGCAGCGTCTCGATGTTGAGGCAGAAGACGAGACCGAGCAGGAAGCCCGCCAATGTGCCCGTGACGCCGATGGAAGCGCCGGAGATGAAGAAGACGCGCATGACGGCGCCGCGCGTGGCGCCCATGGTGCGCAGGACCGCGATGTCCCTGCCCTTGTCCTTCACCAGCATGATGAGGCCGGAGATGATGTTGAGCGAGGCGACGATGAGGATGAGCGTGAGGATCAAAAACATCACGTTGCGCTCGACCTGAAGGGCGCTGAAGAAGCTTTCGTTGCGCTGCTGCCAGGTGAAAATGGCGCAGCAGGGACCGGCGGCCATGGCGATGGGCTGCACGGCATTGTTCACGCGGTCGGGATTTGCGATGCGGATTTCGAGGGCGCTGACGCCCTCATTTGTACGGAAGAAGGCGCGTGCCTCGTCGAGCGACATGAAGACGAAGCTCGCATCGTATTCGGACATGCCGATCTCGAAGATCGCCTTGATCGGGAAGGCGCCGACCTTGGGCGCGGTGCCGAAAGGCGTGATCGCGCCGCGCGGCGAGAGGAGCGTGATGTTGTCGCCGACAGTGAGGCCGAGATTGGCGGCGAGGCGCGAGCCCACGGCGACGCCGCCCTCGTCCAGCCCGTCGAGCGAGCCGACGACGATATTGTCCGAGACGATGCCGAGGCTTTTCAGGTCGTTCTCGCGCATGCCGCGCACGAGAGCGCCGGTGGCGCTGCGCGCGCTTTGCACCATGACCTGACCGTCGACCAGCGGGATGACGCTCACGACGCCCGCAACGCCGCGCACGCGCTCGGCCACCTGATCGTAGTTCACGATGTTGGCGCCGACACCCTGGACGAACATGTGGCCGTTGAGGCCCAGAATGCGGGAGAGAAGCTCGGTGCGGAAACCGTTCATCACCGACATGACGATGATGAGGGTGGCGACGCCGAGCATGATGCCGGCAAAGGAGATGCCCGCGATGACGGAGACGATGCCTTCGCGGCGGCGCGACCGCAGGTAGCGCATGGCGAGCAACCATTCGAAAGCGCCGAAGGCGCGGGCGCGGCCGGCTTTCTTTTCAGGGTATGTGGCGTCCGTCATTTTTTATCCTCAATCGCCGGCGCCGCCCTCCGGCGGCTTGGCTTACGCGCCATAAGGCGCGGCGGCCGGTCGGCCTTGCCGTTTTTCGCAAGCGAAAAACGGAAAACGGATGTCCCTCTCCAAGGTCGTCAGCCCAATATCTTCGCGAGGGCGGCTTCGGCGGACAGTTCTTCCTTTTCGCCGGTGGCGCGGCGCTTCAGCTCGACCGTGCCGGACTTGAGGCCGCGCGGACCGACGACGAGCTGCCAGGGCAGGCCGATGAGGTCCATGGTCGAGAACTTCGCACCGGCGCGCTCTTCCGTGTCGTCGTAGAGCACGGTGACGCCGGCGGCTTCGAGCTTCGCATAAAGCGCCTCGCAGGCGGCATCGGTTTCGGCGTCGCCGCTCTTCAAATTCACGAGGCCGACACGGAAGGGCGCGACGGCGTCCGGCCAGACGATGCCCGCGTCGTCGTGGCTCGCCTCGATGATGGCGCCGACGAGGCGCGAGACGCCGATGCCGTAGGAGCCCATCTGGAGCGGCGTTTCCTTGCCGTCCGGCCCGGCGACGACGCAGCCCATGGCCTGCGAATATTTGGTGCCGAAGAAGAAGATGTGGCCGACCTCGATGCCGCGAGCCGACAGGCGCTTGTCCTCCGGGACTTGCGCTTCGAAGGCGGCGGCGTCGTGCTTCTCGTCGGTCGCGGCGTAGAGATCGGTGCGCGCGGCGATGACGGGGGTGAGGTCGCCGTCGTAGTCGACATCGTTTCCGGGGACGGGCATGTCCACGAGGTCGCGGTGGCAGAAGACCGCGCTCTCGCCCGTTTCGGCGAGGATGATGAATTCATGGCTCATGTCGCCGCCGATGGGGCCGGTGTCGGCGGCCATGGGGATGGCGCGCAGCCCAAGGCGGTCGAAGGTGCGCAGATAGGCGACGAACATCTTGCGGTAGGCGCGGCGCGCGCCCTCGACGTCGAGGTCGAAGGAATAGGCGTCCTTCATCAGGAATTCGCGGCCGCGCATGACGCCGAAGCGGGGGCGGATCTCGTCGCGGAACTTCCACTGGATGTGGAAGAGATTGCGCGGCAGGTCGCGGTAGGACTTCACGGCGCCCTTGAAGATGTCGGTGATCATCTCCTCATTGGTGGGGCCGTAGAGCATGTCGCGCTCGTGGCGGTCCTTGATGCGGAGCATTTCGGGGCCATAGGCGTCGTAGCGGCCCGACTGGCGCCAGAGGTCGGCGGACTGGAGCGTCGGCATGAGGAGTTCGACGGCGCCCGCCCTCGCCTGCTCCTCGCGGACGATCTTCTCGATGTTGCGGAGCACGGCAAGGCCCATCGGCAGCCAGGCATAGATCCCGGCGGCCGTCTGGCGGACGAGGCCCGCACGCAGCATCAGCCGGTGGGAGACGATCTGGGCTTCGGCAGGGTTTTCCCGGAGGGTGGGCAGAAAATATCTGGAAAGGCGCATGATGATCCCGAAAGCGGCGGCCCCGGCGAGGGGCGGCGCGAGGCGGGACGAAGCGGCCCGCCGGAGCCTGAAAACAGGGCTCCGTTTTAGGGGGTCGCGGGCGGCAACGCAATCTCGCCGCTGGCGGCGCCGGGGCTAGTCTCCGGATTCGTCCGACGGGGCCCGCCCCAGGGACATGGCCTCTTCTTCGGTCAAACGCCGGGTACAGAGGGGCCTCAGTTCTGTGCCGGTCCATTCGTAATAGCCGGCTTCGGGGCGCTCCTCATCGCCGCGTGCGGCGCCGAGCGCGATGATCAGGCGGCTGCCTGCGCGGTAGAGCAGCGGGTCTTCGATGTCGAACGGGCCGAAGCTGTCGAGGATGCCCGGCAGAGCGAAGGCCTCGCCCGTTTGTGCATCCACCCAACCGCCATACATGCAGGTCGTCCCGCAGCCGAACGTGACCATCACATAATGCCCGGCGAAATCGACCGGACGGTCGCGCAAGGCTTCGCGGAGCGCGGTGCGGTATTTGCGGGCGAAGGCGTTGTTCAGCTTCAGCTCAGGTCGCGTGTCGATGGTTTCGGGCGCGACCGCGAAATCGGCGTATTGCGGCGATGCCGCCGGATCACAGGAGCGGGACGGAACATCGGCGGCGCTCGCCGCCGATGCCCAGAGCAGCGCGGACAGGGCAAGGCCCCATCGGCGCCCGAAAAATGTCCGGACCTTCAGCATCGGGCGGCCTATTTTTTCCCCCAGAAATTTTCATCCCACAGCGCATGGCGGAAGGCGTCGTCGATGGTGAGATTGAACGATGTGTACTCTCCGTGTTTCGCACCGACGCTCAACGTGGTCGCGGCGCCTATTCGTGGACCTGGCGAACATATTTCGTCCACTGTGCCATCCTCCCTCACCCATCCAACTTTTGCCCAGTTCCACCAGCAATCGTGAGAAATAGCGTGTGGCCGCTTTTCATACAGGCTCCCGCGCGTCTCGACATAGATCCAGCGGCCTTCGCCGGAGTCGCAGGACACCGAGAGGGTGCTGTCGATCTCTGAAGGCCGTGTCCGGAAACAAGCGTGCCAGTCATAGATACGATCCCAGCGATGGGCCACGCCGCCATGCGCCCCCGCATCGTAGGAACCAGCTAATTCGCCCAGGCTGTCGCGGTGGGGTCCCTGCGACAGGGTCAGCAGGTTTTTGACGGCGCCGTCGCTGTTTTTGGAGACGAGCTCGACGCCAGTGAAGCCGGTTATCGCCGCATCGCCATTGTTCAGCAGCATGCCCAGCTTGTAATACACCTTGCGACTGTCGCCGCTGAAATTTTTCTCGCCGGAGGTTTTGTATAAAAGGGTGGCGTACTCGCCTTCGTAGAATTTTCCCTTATAGCCGATGGCGTTCCAGCCTTCCTCTTGGCTGACCACCTTGACCCACTCACCGGCAAATACCGGCGCGGCGGCAAGGCAGAGCAGGAAACCCATGATGGGGCCGAGCCATTTGCGGATGAATCTGGGCATCGTCTTTCTCTCCTGATTGTCAAAGTCCGGTGAGGCGTGTGCGCCTTCGCGGGGCCGCTCTGCCGGTTTTGTATCCCCTGCCTCACTCACTTCAATCGCCCGCCACAAAGGCTTCGATTTTCCAGCCCGTTCCGGTTTCAACCGCGAGCATGCGCGTGTCGAGCAGCGGCATCACATCTTCCTGCCGGACAAAGCCAAGCGCGCGCCCCGGCGCGACGACTTCGAGCCAGCCAGGATCGAGCCACTCAGACACCTCGTTACCTTCCTCCGCGCTTGCGCGCAGCACTGCGGCGCGTGGCAGACGAGCCAGCACGGGGGCGCCATCATGCGGCGCGGCGCGCAGGGCCGCATCCTCATCGGCGATGAAAGCATTCTCCGCATCCACATCGCCGGGCCAGGCGGCAAAAAACCACGGGTAGGTGATCCGTTGCGGAAAACTGTCCCCGTCGTCGTCCTGCCCGCCCGCTTCAATCCACGCGCCTTGCGCCAGCAGCCGGTCAAGCGTCGCCCAGAATGTTTTCCGTCCCGTATCGGAATCGAGCCGCCAGTATTCGGAAAATTCCGCCTTGCCGCCATTGCCGCCGAAGCTGACCAGCACATCGTCCGTCAGCAGAGCAACGAAACCGGGGAGATCGCGCGCGGCGGCGATGCCGCGCAGCCTTGCGTCGAAAGCCGAAGCAGAGGGCGAAAGCGGCGGCGCGGACGGCAGGATTATATCCGGTAGCGCTGCACGGTCATGGGCGGGCGCATCCGGCCAGTGCAGCATTTCCTTGCGCGCCTCGCCGCCGCTACCGGCACGGTCGACGATCACGTCCAGTCCATTGCGGCGCAGGCGCAAGCCCAGCGCGAAATCGGCAGTGGCCTCGAATACGGGTTTTGTTGCGTCCGCCAGCGGGCGCAAAACGGAGATGCGCTGCCCGTGGGCACCGACATGACGCACCACCGCCAGCACCGGCTCTTGGGGCTCGGTGGAAAGCACCAGCGGGAAGAGGCCGTCGAGGTCGCAATTGTCGTCCTCGTGATCGCAGAATTGTCCGCCTTCGAGACGGTAACGGGCGATCACCCTGCCGCTGCCGCGCTCGACAATGGCGACGATCGGATCGAGCGGAATGTTGAGCCAGTCCGGATCGCCGCGCTCCTTCGCCTCGTGGCGCATCCGCGCGGCTGAATTCCGGCTGCCATCGCGGCTGTCGTAGTTCGGCCCGTCATAACGATAGTCATAGGGTGCGTTGGGAAAGGGGATGCGCTTGTTCCACTCAGGCACTTCCGCGCGAGCCAGCACCGGGATCAGCAGCGCAAGCAGGATCGCGGCGGCGAGCAGCCACAAGACCGGCTGGACCCGTGGTGGCGGCGCGGCGCTCTCCGCTTCGGTGAAGAGATCGCCCAGACCGCCATCGACAGGCGGCTGCGGCGTAAAACCCGCGCGGACGATACCGGCGCGCGCCGCCGCGAAGGCGGAGGCAAGATCGACGCCTTCGGCCGCGAATGACGGGCCATCCCAGACCTGGAAGACGACACGATTTTCCGCGCCCTCGCGCCAGCCCATCACGCCCGGGACTTCCTCACCCGTCGCATGATTGAGAAAGGAAATGCGCTCGTAACTGTCATCTGATTGTGCGGGCGATTGCGCGGGCGATTGCGCGGGCGCGTGATCAGTTGCCATGCAGGCCCTCTTCATAAAGTGCCTGCATTTCCTGACGGCGGATCACCTTTTCCAGTTTGCCGAGTTCCTTTTCACGCTGCACCCGGTCTGAATACATAGAGACGATCTCGGCGCGGCATTCGGCATAGATTGCGGCGCGCGTTTCGGCATCCGGCAATCCGGCAGCGCTCAGGCGATCGAAGACGAGGCGGACGAGGTCCACGCGGTCCTACCTGAGCTGAATTTTACGGCGGCAGATCGAATCGCTCGCCGTATCGCTCGATCCAATAGCCTCCCATTCCCATCTTCCCGTCGCAAAGAAGGTGTGCTGGGTCTGCCGCTCTCCCGGCGACAATGCGTGATCGTAGCAGCTCCAATCAGTACCATCTTCATGTTCGATCTCGTGGCAATATCGGAGATAGATCCGCTTGTCACAGCCATTGGCGAAAGTGGTAAGGAGCTCTGTATCCGACTCTTCGTTCCAGCGGTCGCACACGCTTATGCAACTCTTCGCGCTACTACAGGCTTGCGTGTCGTCCGCCGGCGCCGCGGCGGGCGGGGCGCTTGCCGGCGCCGCCTGAGACGCGGCTTCGAAACATACGCTGAGCGAGCCGTCATTGTCGCCAAGGCCCGTATCGTTGATCCGCATCCGCAAGTTGTGCATCGGGCCGGACTCAAACCACACCGGACCGCTCACTGCCAGGTGCGGCGCCCCCTCGCCTCGCGAGAGGAGCAGCGCGCCGAAAGGCTGCGTCGTGTCGTATTTGTATGTGCTGAATGGTTCCAGTTTCTTCCCGGCATCCCCCACATGCCCGCCCGCGCCTACCGGCGTGTAACTGGCCTTGTCGACCGTCCACCCCCCCATAATGCGGGAGATGCGATCGACGGGTATGAGGAAGGCGAAGTCCTGCCACCCCTCGCTGGCGCTGACCTCCACGCATTCGGCCTGGACGGGTGTGGCGGCGAGCAGCAGACCTGTCAGTGCCGTTGCGGCGGACAGACGGGCAAATGCCGCTGTAACGACAGCAGCGAGCCGGCGCCGGTGACGAATTCCGTGAATCATCATTTTCCTCATTCAATTCGTACCCGGAAGAATGCCGACTGGATTGACGACGCATGGCCGACCGTCAAAAGCAGAGTCATAAGTACCGAACAACGGGAACGTACTCCCGTCGCTATTGAAGGTGGTGGAGTAGCCCGCCCCCATGTTGGCGGAATAGGGACAGTCATGCGGGCCGGCATAGGGGCCGGAATGGCGTCCGTGCCGCGCGTGGCGATATTCCCATTCTTCGCCGCGCCGTTCCTCGCGTTCCAGCCACCGCAACGCCGCGCGTTTCTCCTCAAGGCAGACGCTGTCGTGACCGACCAGCTCTTCTCCACGGTAGACCGCGCATTGCTCGTAATCGCCATCGGAGAGCGATTGCGCAATGGCGGGCGCGTTCGCGACGCAGAGGACCAGCGCGAAAAAAGTCGCCAGGGAGGCGTGCAGGCCCGCGCCGGGCCGGTATCGGGCTCGTTCGTGCAGCATGGTACTTGCCTAGTTACGCGCTGGCGCTAGGCTGTTCTATCACCCGATTGGGTGAATGAAGCGACGGGGGCCGCGCGGCGAGAACGGGGGGGGGGTACGGACATAGTTAACAATCTTCCGGATCCGGACGGAACGGACCTCCGACGCTCGGTGCAGGACGTGTTCGGCACCCTGCCGCCGGGGGCGATGGATGCCTTTCAGCGGGAGCAGGCCGGAACCGCGGCCGGCGCGGGCGACGGCTGGATCGTCTTCGACTGCGAGACGCGAAACGGCCTGCCCGTTCCGCTCAAGCTGCCGGACCGGCTGCACCCGCTCTGGCACGACATTGCCGCCGCACTGGAGCACCGGGACCACATCGGCGCGGGCATTGCGCTCACGGCGCATCTCGCGTTGATCGCCGAGGGCGACGACGAACGCCCGACCCGGATCATGGTGCTGCCAGATGGTGCGATGGTCCACGCGTTGCGCGGTATCCTGCGGGGGGAGGAGATGACGGCGGCCGAACTGCACCTCCTGAAACAACTGATTTGCGGGGCCGGTCTTGCCGAGGCCGCGCGCGCCGATGGCGTGTCCCATGAGACCAGGCGGACGCAGTTCAAGTCGCTTTCACGCAAGTTCGGCGTGCGTTCGCAGGCGGAGTTGACGAGCCGGGCTATCGTCCAGCTTTTGCTGGAATCGGGCGCGGCGCGGCCAACTGCCCACCCGGGAACCGACGACCGGTTTATTGCGCTCGCCGACGAATTCCTGCCGGGCGCCCGTTGCCATGAGTTGCAGGGACCGGACGGCGCGCGCTATCGCTTCATCGATCTAGGCCCCGCGGATGGAAGACCCGTGGTGTTCGTCCATCCCCAGATCCTGCCCGATTTCCGGCCGGAGGACCTAGGCGTGCTGCGCGCGCACGGACTACGTTTCGTCGTGCCTCTGCGGCACGGCGCGATGTCCGTAGCCGGTCCCGATATGAATGCCGCCGAACATCTCGATCATGCCTGCGCGGGGATCGAGCTTGCACGGACGCATTTCGCGGGCGAACGGGCCGACTTGCTGGCATGCCTCAGCGGTGCCGCTTTCGGCACCGAGTATGCCCGCCGCTATCCGGAACGGGTGGCCTCGCTCGCATTCGCCGGCGCTCCCGCAAGGCCTGCCGCCGGCGGTTCCACGACCGGACGGCTCCGCGCCGGCTTGTTCCGGCTCGCCGCATATGACGGTGCATTGTTTGCGAGGGTGATGGATTTTTTCGGCCGGCGCATCAACCAGCCCGAGACGTTCCGCAGATTGCTGGCGAACTACTATCGCCCCTGCCCCGCCGATCTGGCGATCATCGAGGCCGAATACGCCGCACCCCACGGGGGCGAACGGTTGCGCAAGCTCTGCGCCGGGTCCATGCGCTCGATCAGGCAGGATTTTCACCATCAGACCGGCCCGCGCTGGCACGATCTGCCCCGCGACCGTTTTCCAGTGACGTTCATCCATGGGGCCAAGGATAATACGCATCCCCTTCCGGCGATCCGGGCCCTTGCCGACGAACTGGGCGGACATCCCGTCCACATCATCCCCGAGGCCGGACAGCTTCTCTACTATCGGCATTTCGCTCCGCTGCTGGACCTCTATCGGCGTTTCCTGTCCGCGCAGGGTCCGCAGGCCGGACCAAAGACAGGAACGTGAATTCATCCGGATACGAGGATGGCGGCGCTTCAGGGGGTCGCGGGCGGCAACGCAATCTCGCCGCTTGCGGTGCGGCGGGGGGCGAGGCCCTCAAGATAAGCGCGGATATCGACCTCGGGGCCCTCTTCGACGCCCCTGCCCGTGCGCAGGCCCCAGGGGCCACGTTCGAGCTCCTCGACCGTGTAGCCCATGTCGACATCGTAGGTGCGGTCGATCTGGTTGCGAAGGTATTGTTGTGCCTCGTACCAACGGGTCTTCTCCGCACCGTCGCGGCAGGTGGCCCGCTCCGCGCCGGATGCACCCCAACGGCGCTCGACGCATTGATAGGGATCGAAGGAGAGGTCGTAGAGGCGGCCGATAATGGTGTCGATGGAGAGCTCGACCTTGCGGCCGGCCGAGTTCACATAGGAGATGTCGCAGGCGGCGTTCTGCGCCCGATAGGCGGCGAGAAGATCGCCCGCGAGGTCGTTGCCGTCATATTTCAGGCGCGGCGCGTCGACCATGTCCATCTTGATGAACTCGACGACGAGATCGTACATTTCCTTGAAACCGGTCTTGAGACGGGCATCGCGCGAGGGCGTGGAATAGAGTTCCCAGACGCCATCCGTGCCGTAGATGTTGTCCGGCAGACGGGACGGCGGCGAGATGTTCTGAATGCCGCGGCCAAGCGAAATTTCAACTGCCTGCTTGCGCGAACGCAGATCGAAGCAGAGCGACTGCATCATCGCACTCAGTTCCTCGACAGGCCTGTATTCGAGTTCGCCCGCCGAGAGGCGCGAGCGGAGATATGTGTAGAAGTCGAGGTTCTCGCCGTTCCACACCCACGAGGCCGAGCGCCAGCGATGCGGATCGCCGGCGGGGCTGCCCTGATACTGCTCCAGAGAGAAGTCCGGAATTTCGGCGTTGGACGCTGCAACGATGCGTCCACCGACGAGCGCTCCGTTCGATGCGCGCGTTGCACCGGCGACTTCGATGGGACGGAACTTCTGGAAAATGGAGCCGAGTTCCGGCCCGGTGCGCAGGAATTCCTTGCCGAGGAAACTGCGGCTCAGCGAATGATCGGGATGCGAGGAGAAAATGAGGACGCGGCCGCCGGACTCCACGCGCCAGACCAGCGAGGCATGGCCGTTCACATCGTAGGCGATGGTGCCGGGCACGATCGCCTCGCGGTCGAGGCGCGGGGAATAGGTGTCCGAGAACATCACCGGATCGTCGGCAAGCGCGTTGCGGCGGAACATGGCGGTGGAAACGGTATTCACCAGCGCATGCAGGATGGGCGTCGCGCTGACGCCGTTGGCGGTGCGCGGAACGCTGTCGCGGGCGACGACGACGTTGCCGTATGAAGAGTAGCGAATGTCGCCGCCGGGCCCGTCGGCCGATTGCATGGCCGTCTGCCAGGCGAAAGGCAGACCGTTCTTCCAGGCGAAATAGGCGCGCAGGACGTAGGGCATGTCCGCGCAATCGACATAGAAGCGCGTCTTCGGATCGGTATGGCGGTAGGGGTTGGCAGGGCTCTTGATGCACTGGTCGAAGGTCCAGCAATCGGCGGCGCCCAGCGCGGCCACAAAATCCTGCCAGGCTTTTTCGTCGCTTTCGCTCCAGCGCTCCTTGGTGATGCGCCAGCGCGCGTCCTGCGCATGGGCCGCGGAGCCCATGCTCACGATGGCGAGCGAAACGCACAAGAGGATGAACGCGGCTTTGCGCCAGCGAGAAAACACGATTGCCATTGAACCAGCCCTTACCCACGGGAAGCCTGCGGGCAGGCGACAGGGCTGTCAACGAAAGCCGGGGCGTTTTAGCCGCCGGTAAGCCTATTTCACGGGCTTGTGATGCAATCCTGCACAGGCCTCGGCCAGCGCACGATCGACGCCGGAGACGTCCTCGCCATCGATCGTGGCATGGCCGGTTCCTGTGTCGATGACGATGCGGGCGACCGGCATCTCCGTCGTGGAGCCGAAGGCGGGATTGAGGCCGGCAAGCGGATCGAGCGTCACGTCGAACTCGTAAAAGGGGCGAAGGCCATAGCGGTAACCGCCATCGATGCCGGCGGGGGCGACGGCGCTGCCATCGGCGGCCACACCCGGCACATAGTCCGCCCCGCCCGGGAGATAGGGGGCGATGCGGCGGCAGTCGTCCTCCGAGATTTCGACGATGCGCGGGGCGGCGCTGCCGGCGAGCCATGTTTCGGCAGGGGCGGCAGCGGGGATCGCCAGGGCCAGAAGGAGGCCCGGAAGAATGTGAAGGCGCTTCATCATGCTCCTATCCTGCCCGCTATCCTGCCCGCACCGGCTTTAAGGATTTGTTGCGGCTCCGGCCGAACCGAAAGCGAGCGGCACGACTGTCCGTACCGGGATCGTTGCGGGTCTCACGGCCTTCCCGACCATGACCTGCACGCCGCCGCGAACCCGGCCCGCCTTGCAATGAAACACCATTCCGGGACGGGGCATTATCCGGAAATTACCCGGGCGGAGGCATAATGCTGCAAAAATTTCATCCGCAGCAAAAAGAGGCGTGACACCTCGCCGCAGGCTGGCTATATTCCCTCCTACAAAAAGGGATAAAGCGAAAGCGTAAGCCCAAGTTTAGGGAGGGAACGCTGACTTCGACGATCCGAAAAGGATTGCGGAGGCGCGACACGAGGGAACACTACCGAGCAAGGCCGAGAGGCCTTGCTTTTTTTTGGCTTTTTTTCGCGCTGCGTGGGGCGGCGGTGCCTCAGTACTTGTTGCTGAGGTCCGGCATGAAGGGGACGTCGTCGAAGGAGATCGGCTGGTAGACATATATCCAGGCGACAAAAACCCAGGCGACGCCGGCGATCAGCGTCGTCGCGAGGGCCTTCTTCCAGAGCGCGGGGCGGACGGGCGCACCCGCCTCGGAGCCGGGGACCGCTCCGCCCGTCTCGTGCTGGGAGCGAATGCCCCAGGGCAGGACCGCAAACAGGACGACCCACCAGAGAACGAAATAGATGGCAATGCCGGCAATCGGGTCCATGGGTGCGGCGCCTCAGGCCTGTTCCAGCTCGACGAGCGTGCCGTTCAGGTCTTTCGGGTGAAGGAAGACGACGGGCTTGCCATGCGCGCCGATCTTCGGCTTGCCGGTGCCTGTGATGGTGACGCCTTCGGCGGTCATCTTTTCGCAGGCGGCGTCGATGTCCTCGACCTCGATGCAGATGTGGTGGATGCCGCCCTTCGGGTTCTTCGCGAGGAAGCCGGCGATGGGCGAATTCTCGCCCAAGGGTTCCAGCAGTTCGATCTTGGTGTTGCCGAGATCGACGAAAACGGTGGTCACGCCGTGGTCCGGCTGCGGCACGGCCTCGGAGACCTTCGCGTTGAACTTCTTGCGATAGGTTTCGGCGGCGGCGTGGATATCCGGAACGGCGATGGCGACGTGATTGAGCGGACCGAACATCGGCGGAGTTCCT
>PHEF01000040.1 GCA_002842875.1 Alphaproteobacteria bacterium HGW-Alphaproteobacteria-3
GTGCCTGAGATGATCTCGATGATGGAGCGGCTGATCGCGGCGGGGCATGCCTATGCGGCGGAGGGCCATGTGCTCTTCAACGTGCCGAGCTACCCCGAATACGGACGGCTTTCGGGGCGCGACCGCGACGAGATGGTGGCGGGCGCGCGCGTGGAAGTGGCGCCCTACAAGAAGGACCCGGCGGACTTCGTGCTGTGGAAGCCTTCGACGCCGGAGCAACCCGGATGGGAAAGCCCGTGGGGACGCGGGCGGCCGGGCTGGCATATCGAATGCTCGGCGATGATCGAGAAGCATCTCGGGCAGACCATCGACATTCATGGCGGCGGTATCGACCTGCAGTTTCCGCATCACGAAAACGAGGTGGCGCAGTCGGCGTGCTCGCATCACGGGGCGCCGCTGGCGCGCTTCTGGCTGCATAACGGCTTCGTGAATATCGAATCCGAGAAGATGTCGAAGTCGATCGGCAATGTGCTGCTGGTGCATGACCTGATCGAACAGGCGCCGGGCGAGGCGATAAGGCTGGCGCTTCTGGCAGGCCATTACCGCCAGCCGCTCGACTGGACGGCAGAGGGGCTTGCGCAGGCCAAGCGCATGCTCGACCGGCTTTACGGCGCGCTCCGGAACCTTGCCGATGTGCGCTCGGAGCCGACGAACGACGCAGCGCCGGATGCCTTTGTCGACGCGCTGCTCGACGATCTCAATACGCCGAAGGCGCTGTCGGAACTCTTCGCCATCGCCAAGCGGGCGAATACGGAGACGGACCCCGGCACAAAGGCGCTGCTCAAGGCCGAACTGATCGGCGCGGGGCGGCTCATCGGCATTCTCGAAATGGACCCCGAAGCCTGGTTTGCAGGGGCGGGGTCGGCATCCCATATTGACGGGGATGAAGTCGAACGGCTGATCGCCGCTCGCAATGCGGCGCGCAAGGAAAAGAACTTCGCCGAGGCCGACCGCATCCGCGACGAACTTGCGGCGAAGGGCGTTCAGATCGAGGATGGGCCGCAAGGCACGAGCTGGAGAGTGGCGAGCTAGATGCTCAACGAGATCTACAACAAGCGCATTCTGGCCCTCGCAGCGGACATTCCGCATGGCGAGCGGCTCGACGCGCCCGACGCTTCGGCGACGGCGGTCTCGAAGCTGTGCGGATCGAAGGTGACGGTCGATGTGAAGCTCGACGGCGACAAGGTGGCCGAGTACGGGGCGGATGTGAAGGCCTGCGCGCTGGGGCAGGCGTCCTCCTCGATCATGGCGCGGCATGTGATCGGCGCGAGCGCGGCGGAGCTGCACGAGGTGGGCGCGGCGATGCGCGCCATGCTCCGGCAGGGCGGCGAACCGCCGCGCGAGATTTACGGCGGCAAGTGGAAAGACCTCGAGGTGCTCGAGCCCGTCCGCGAATACAAGGCGCGGCATGCCTCGACGCTGCTCATTTTCGACGCAGTGGAGGAGGCGGTGGAAGCCGCGCTCGCCAAAAAGGGGAGTGGTACTGCCGCGCAGACCGGGACCGCCACTAGCACCGGCCCGGCCGCTTAGGCGCCGGGCCCGGCCGCTCCCGCGTTTCCGCCCGGGCGGCTTTTTCCAAGACGAATCAGACGGATAGGCCAGGAGCGCCGCTGCGTGCTCTCTGTTGTGCCGATTCCGAACTTTTAGTGGCGTGCATTTTGTCCGAAAACCGGTTCCCACTTTTCGGAATGCACTCTAGAAGCTAACAAGTGCGTGTTTACGGAGGAATGGGTTTTCCCATGCGGCGCGATCCTTTGTCGCTCATCATGCGCGGCCTGATCCGGTTCTATCAGTGGTTCATATCGCCGCTGCTGGGGCCGAACTGCCGCCATCTGCCGACCTGCTCGGATTATACCGTGCAGGCGATCGAGCGCTTTGGGCCGTGGCGCGGGGGGTGGCTCGGGGCATCGCGATTCCTGCGCTGCAACCCTTGGGGCAGCCACGGCTTCGACCCGGTGCCCGAGACGCTGGCGCCCCAGCCTTTCTGGGCGCCGTGGCGATATGGCCGGTGGCGGATGCCGGAAGGCACGCCGCACACGCACGGAACGCAATGAGAGAAGAGACATGATCAATCTGAAACTGCCCGACGGTTCCGTACGTGAAGTGGAAGCTCCGCTCGACGGATTGGCCTTTGCCGAGAGCATCGCGAAGTCGCTGGCGAAGAAGGCCGTGGCGATCAAGATCGACGGCCAGATGAAAGACCTCTCGACGGTGATCGACAAGGACGCCGCGGTCGAGATCGTCACGCGCGAGACACCGGATGGCGTCGACCTGCTGCGCCACGATGCGTCGCATGTGATGGCCGAAGCCGTGCAGGAGCTATTTCCGGGCACACAGGTGACGATCGGGCCGGTGATCGAGAACGGCTTTTATTACGATTTTGCAAGGACGGAGCCCTTCAAGGCCGAAGACCTCGAAAAGATCGAACAGCGGATGCGCGAGATCGTGGACCGCGACGAGACGATCACGCGCGAAGTGTGGGATCGCGACGGTTTCGATCTACCGGCAGGGCAACTGGCTGGACCTCTGCCGGGGGCCGCATCTGCCTTCGACGGGGAAACTCGGCAAGGCCTTCAAGCTGACGAAGCTTGCCGGCGCCTATTGGCGCGGCGACAGCCGGAACGAGATGCTTCAGCGCATCTACGGGACGTGCTGGGCGACGGACGCCGACCTCAAGGCCTATCTGACGATGGTGGAGGAGGCGGAGAAGCGCGATCATCGCAAGATCGGGCAGGAGATGGACCTCTACCACTTCCAGCCGGAAGCGCAGGGGTCGGTGTTCTGGCACCCGAAGGGTTTCGTCATTTACAACCAGCTTGAAGCCTATATCAGGCGGCGGCTGAACGCGTCGGGCTACCGGGAGGTGAAGACGCCGCAGCTCATGGCGTCGAAGTTCTGGGAGCAGTCCGGCCATTGGGGCAAATACCGCGAGAACATGTTCGTGGTGCCCGATGAAATTCCGAATACGGAGGATGACGCGCCTGTGCTGTCGGGCGATGCCGATCTCATGGCGATCAAGCCGATGAATTGCCCGGCACATGTGCAGATTTTCAACCAGGGTATCAAATCCTATCGCGACCTGCCGATGCGCATGGCGGAGTTCGGCTGTTGCCATCGCAACGAACCGCATGGCGCGTTGCACGGGCTGATGCGCGTGCGCCAGATGACGCAGGACGATGCGCATATTTTCTGCACGGAAGAGCAAATCCAGTCGGAGACGGAGCACTTCGTCAATCTGCTCTATGCCGTTTACGAGGACATGGGTTTTTCGGATGTCGTCATCAAGCTTGCGACGCGGCCGGAAAATTTCGGCGGCACCATCGAGCGCTGGGACGCGGCGGAGAAGGCGCTGGGCGATGCGTTGCGCGCGACGGGACATGACTTCGTCATTGCGGAAGGCGAGGGCGCCTTCTATGCGCCGAAACTCGAATTCCACTTGAAGGATGCGATCGGCCGTTCGTGGCAGGTGGGCACGCTGCAGCTCGACTATGTGCTGCCGGAACGTCTCGATGCGACATATGTCGCCGAAGACGGTTCGCGCAAATATGCGGTGATGCTGCATCGCGCGATCCTCGGCACACTGGAGCGGTTCATCGGCATCATGATCGAGAGTTGCGCGGGCAAGATGCCGATGTGGCTGGCACCCGTGCAGGCGGTGGTGGCGACGATCACGTCGGATGCGGATGCGTATGCCGTGAAGGTGGCGGAGGAGTTGCGTGCCGCCGGGCTTCGCGTGGAGCTCGATCTCAGGAACGAGAAGATCAACTACAAGGTGCGCGAGCATTCCGTGGGCAAGGTGCCGGCGATCCTCGTCGCGGGCAAGCGCGAGGCGGAAGAGGGAACACTTTCCGTCCGCCGTCTCGGCTCGCAGGACCAGAAGACGATGGCGCTTGCCGATGTGGTGAAGGCGCTTGCCGACGAGGCGACGCCGCCCGATTTGAAGTGAGGCAAGGCCGGGCACAAAAAAGCCGCCACGGGAAACCGCTGGCGGCTTTTCGTTTGCCACCCCGACGCTAACGGAGTCTGGCGGGAGCGCATGGACCCGGACCTGTGGCTATGGTTAAATATCCGTCAAGGGGTGCTGCTGCAGAACGCCGGTGAGGGCTTTCGAACATGATGCGCTTGAGGACATGGCAGGGTGCGGTTTTCGCGCTCGCGGTGGCTTGTGGACAGGGACCCGCGGTGGCCGACACGATGGCGTCCGGTGCGATGGCGCCGGTGGCGAGCGGCGGCGAGACGATCGATCCCGCCCATTACCAGACACCCGAGGCCTTCCGCTGGCGCATTACAAGGACGGAATGGAAGGAGAGCGACGAAGCCGCCTTCGGCGATTTCGTGACGGCGATCGGCGAGAGCGATTGCCGGACCTTCGACGAGTGCATGAAAGGCGCGCACAACATCTACCGGGCGAGCGATCCGAAGGGCATGTTCTTCTTTGCCGACTGCGCGGATCTGCCTTATGCGCTGCGTGCCTATTTCGCGTGGAAGAACGGCTTGCCCTTCTCCTATACGAGCGGCGTGGCAGCCGTCGGCCGCTCCAACGATCTGCGTTATTCCCGCCACGGCAACTACGCCTATGCGCGCAGCGATGCCGTGCCGCGCGGAGAAGGCGCATTCCCGAACGGGCGGAGCATCCTCAACGCGATCAACAATGCGGTGTCGAGCGCGATGTATCGTTTTTCGCCGCGCGAGACGAAGGGGCAGCTCTTCGACTTCTATCCGGTGAAGATCGCGCGCGGCTCCATTCGTCCGGGGACGGTGATCTACGATCCCAACGGGCATGTCGCGGTCGTCTACAAGGTCGAGGATGACGGGCGCGTCCGCTTCATCGACACGCATCCGGACAATTCGCTGACGCGCGGTTCCTACGGCAAGCGTTTCGTGCGCGCCTCGGCGCCGATGGGCGCGGGCTTCAAGAACTGGCGGCCCGCGAAACTGGTGGGCGCATCGCAGGGCGCTGACGGCACCTGGCATGGCGGCCGGGTGGAGCTTGCGAGGGACGACGCGCTCGCCGATTGGTCGGACGAACAGTTCTTCGGGACGGAAACGCCGCGCCCGGCGCAATGGATGGGTGCGCGCTTCGTCTTCAAGGGGGAGCGGCTCGACTATTACGATTATGTGAGAGCCGCGCTGGCGAAGGGCGATGTCGCCTACGATCCCGTGGGGGAGACGCGGCTGATGGTGCGCGAACTCTGCGACGACCTGCGCTATCGCGCGCAATCGATCGACATTGCGGTGAAGGCGGGGCTCAACAATCGCGCGCAGCCAGGGTGTCTGCCCGACAATATCTACGGCACGTCCGGCGACTGGGAGACCTATTCGACGCCGTCGCGCGATGCGCGGCTGAAGACATCGTTCGTGGAACTGCGCGAACAGACCGCCCGCTTCATCGAGATGGCGCGGACGGGCGACTCGAAGCTCGACTATGAGGGCGGCGATGTTGCCCGCGACATCGGAGAGGCGTACCGGCAGGAAGCGGAGGCCTGCGAGGTCGTTTATACGGCGAGCGACGGGGCGGCGCGGCGGCTCAGCTTCGAGGAGGCGCGCGCGCGGCTTTTCGATTTCTCCTTCGACCCTTATCACTGCCCGGAACTGCGCTGGGGCGCGACGGCGGCGGAAGAACTCGCGACCTGTCCCGACGGCGAGACGAAGCGCGCCTGGTACGAGGCGCAACGGCGGCTCCGCAACCAGACGGAACGCGCCTACGATGCGAGGATGGGGTTCACGCTTGCCGACCTCAAGGCGGCGGTGCCGGGAAGCGGCGCCGACATGCCGCCGGAGACGGATGTGCTCGGCATGACCGGCAGCGAGGCGAAGGCAGGGAGCGCCGCGGCGGCTGGCACACAGGCTTCCGCCGGACCCTGAATCAGAAGCGATGCCAGAGGCCGAGGCGCCATGTTGTGCCGTGTAGGGTGTTTTGTCCGGCGATCGTCCGCTCCATGCCGGCCTCCAGCGAGATGCCGGGGGCGAGTTCTTCCGGTAGCGCATGAACGAACGAGACGGCGAGCTTGTTCGCGCGGTAGGGGTCGCCGCCGGCCGCCGATCCGAGCGCCGTGGTGTTGAGGCTTTTCAACAGCAACATGGCGCCTGCCCAGGGCTTTGCACCGAGCGTGACGTCGGCGCGCGCCTCCGCAGGCCTGCCGCGATCGCGGTAGTTCCAGGCGATTTCCTGCACCGAGAACATCTCCATGCTCCAGACGGTGTCGCTGCGCGCGAGCACGAGGCCAAGTTCGAGGTCGATGTCGCCGCTCCTCGTGGCGGACGGGTCGTCGCTGGTCGCGGCGAGATTGAGCGTTGCGATGGGCTGGAACGAAAATCTCGTCTTCTGCCAGTCGCCAAGCGAGATGCGTCCGCCCGCTTTCAGCCGCGTGAAGTCCTCGTCGGAATGTTCCGTGCCGAAGAATTCCGTCTTCTGCCGTGCCCAGGCCGCCTCGCCGATCAGCGTCAGCCAGGTTGTGGCGCCGTATTCCGCGTAGGGCGAGACTTCGAGTTTGGTGTAGCGGCTCGTGCGGCGCTTCGTGCCATCCGGTCCAAAGCGCTCGCCAGCGGAAAGCCGGGTGAGGCTGACAATGACCTCGCCCGTGCCCGGCTCGAGCGGCCAGCCGCCTGCCTGCGCGCCGCTCGTCCATAGCGACATAGCGAGCGCGCCGGGCAGGACCGCCATCCTGCACGAAAGGAATCGTCGCAATCGAACGCCCCCGTCCCTTGAGGGGGTATGTTGGCGGGCGGGCTTGCCTAAGTAAAGCGGGGGCCATAAGTAAAACCGGGCCTTACCCGACAGAGCGCAAAGGAGCCGCCGTGCCGAAATCCCCGGAGACGATCGACCTGCTGCTGACGCGGCGCTCCGCGAAGGCCCTCACCATGGTGGAACCGGGGCCCGGCGAGGAAGACCTCCGGACGATCCTGCGGGCCGGTGCGCGCGTACCGGACCACGGCAAGCTTGCGCCCTGGCGGTTCATCCTTTTCAGAGGCGATGCCCGGCGGCATTTCGGTGAGGTGCTTGCCCGCATCCATGCGAAGGTGGAGCCACGCGCGACGAACGAGCAGGTCGAGTTCGAGGCGGGCCGCCTGACGCGTGCGCCGGTTGTGGTTGCCGTTGTCTCGCGGCTGACGCCGGGCATCAAGATTCCGGAATGGGAGCAGATTCTTTCGGCCGGTGCGGTGTGCCAGAACATGCTGATTGCGGCGACGGCGCTGGGTTTCGGCGCGCAATGGCTCACCGAATGGTATGCGTTCGATGCCGATGTGAACCGGGCGCTGGACCTCGGCGAGAACGAGAAGATCGCGGGTTATCTCTATTTCGGCAGCGAGAGCGTGGCGAAGGACGAGCGTCCGCGACCGAAGCTTTCGGAGATCACCTCGGAGTGGCGCGCGCGCGAAAGCTAGGGTTCAGCCGCCCTTGTAGCCGGGGGTGCCGCGGACCTCTCCCTCGCCGAAGCGGGTGAGGGCGGTGGCCTGGCCGATGGCGACGCCTGCCTTGCCGCCGGGTGCGCGCGCGGTGGCAGCCCCGCCGCCGAAGAGCTGGCTCCGGTTGTCGTAAACGAAGGACAGAAGTACCAGCGCGAGGAGGGAGCCGACGGACATCGCGGCACCTTCGCTCTGCAAGTAGATGGCGCCGGTCACGCCGACGAGAAGCGCCGCCAGTATTGCGGCGATGACGATCTTGAAGGTTCGCATGGTGGCGTCCTCCCGAGCTTTTGCATGGCGCACCCGGGAGCACTATAAGCCGGAAATGTGCCGGAACGGAACAAGATGACGAAAAGCCCTGGAACAGCGGGACGTGGCCGCATCAAGGGCGTGCTGTTCGACAAGGACGGGACGCTTTTCGACTATCACGGCACCTGGGGTCCGCTCCTGGCCGAAGTGGCGGCGGCGCTTGCGGGCGAGCGGATATCGCTCGTGCCGGCGATGCTCGCCGCCATCGGATACAGGGAGGCGACGGGCCGCTTCGAGGCCGGGAGCATCGCGGCGGCGGGGGACACGTTCGCACTTGCCGATGCCTGGCGCACCTTGCTCGAGAGAAGCGACCGGGAGGCGCTCGTTGCGCGGCTCGACGGCTATTTCGCCGAACTCGGACCGGCGCGCTCCATCCCCGTTACCGACCTTCGCGCCTATTTCCGGACGATGAAGGGAAGAGGCCTGACGCTCGGCATCGCGACGAACGATGTTGCCGCATCGGCGGCGGGGACGATCCTGCGCTTCGGGCTCTCGGATTATATCGACTTTGCAGCGGGCTATGACAGCGGACATGGCGCGAAACCCGGACCTGGCATGGCGCTCGCCTTTTGCGCGGCCTCGGGGCTCGCACCCGGCGAGGTCGCGGTGGTGGGTGACAACATGCACGACCTCGAAATGGGTCGCGGCGCGGGCGCGGGGCTTCTTGTCGGCGTGCTGACGGGGACAAGCACGGCAGCGGACCTCGCGCCGCTTGCCGACCATGTCATCGCGGATATCACGCTGCTGCCGGCGCTTCTGGACTAAGCGAGATCCCAGATCGACTTGAAGTCGCGGCTCTCGCCAAGCAGGCGCTGGGCGGGCGTCTTCTTGTCGATGTGGCCGATGAGGCTGCGATAGGTGCCGAAGCCGCAAAGTTCCTGCAGGCGGGGCTCGAACGTCTTCACGAGGTCGAGGGGCAAGCCGAGCTGCTGGTTTTCCTGCTGCCGGATGAAGCCTGCGCAGTAATTCATGGCGATGCCGACGCGGCGCTTCGCCGAGCGGTTTGCGCCGCCGCCGTGCCAGAGGCTGCCATGCCAGATGAGGACGGAGCCCTTCGGCATCTCGGCCGGAATGCTGTCGTAGTGCGTTCCGTATTCGGGGGAGGCATCGCGCTTGTGCGAGCCGGGGATGATGCGCGTGGCGCCATTCTCCTCGGTAAAATCGGTCAGCGCCCACATGGAATTGCAGACGAAGGGGATGTGCGGCTTGGCCGCCGGCATCATCTGATCGTCGGCATGGATCGGCTGCGCCTTCTCGCCGGGATCGATCGAGATTGAGGAAAGCGACGAGACGAGGCAGCCCTCGTCCAGCACGCCCTCGACCACCGGCAGCACATTCGCGTGGACGGGAATGCGCTGAAAAACGGGCGCGAGAGCCAGCAGATTGTAGATGCGGACGGTGTGGTGGCCTTCGAAGCCGTTCTTCGCGGGCACGACGTTCATGTCGCGCTCCAGGCGGAGCAGCGTGTCGTTCAGTTCGTCGAGGAGAGCGGGGCCGATCGCGTCATGCACGATGGTGTAGCCGTCCGCTTCCACTGCCGCGACGTGGCGGGCCTTTTCTTCCGGTGTCATGGTCTCCTCCCACAGGCGGCCATGATAAGCGCAAGGTTTGCGTCAGCGCCAGCTTGTCGGCTTGACGTCGAAGGCGAGACTGATGCGCCGCTCATTGCCCGAGAAGGGCAGCGTTCTGTGGAAGAAGTAGGAGGGGAAGAAGAGGGCATCGCCCTCGCGCGGCTCATAGGTGATCGTCATCGGTTCGAAGACGGCATCGAACTCGGGCGGCGGGTTGCCGAACTCGATCCAGCCGTCCTTGTCCCCGTCGCCCTTGCCGAGTGTCGAGGGCAGGGAAACGTAATAGACGCCGCTCATCCAACCGCCGACATGGATATGCGAATGCTGGTGTCCGCCGTCCGACAGGAGCGTGCCCCAGAGATCGAGGTGGTAGGTCTTCGGTACCTGGCAGCGGAAGGGGTGGCCGGGCTGCACCCGAATGGAACTGAAATACGCGTCGATCGCCTGGCGGAGAGATTTTTCGAAGGCAATAAAGGGCTCGCGCGGCGTGTCGAGGATGAGGCCGGTCTGGCCGCCCTTGCGCGTCGCCTTGCCAACCGGCTCCCAGGTGAGCGTCGGGTCCGCATCGAGGGCGGCGACGAGCGCGGCGTTGAGTTCCGCCATGGAAGCATAAGCTTCGGGCGGGGTGAGCTTGTGACGGGAGACGAGCTCGCCCATCTCGGCGCGGTAGCCGGCCGGCATTTCGCCGAATTCCTGCGCGCGGGCATAAGGCAGCCATGCGGCTGCACGCCGCTCCGGGCCGTGGACGGCGAGGGCGCGCTCGAAGACTTCGGCCGCTTCGCGCGCCCGCCCCAGCTTCAACTGCGTCATGCCGAAGCTGACATTTGCGGTCGGATCCTTCGGGTTGAGGATCATGGCCTGCTCATAGGCCGCGGCCGCAGCCTCCATGTCGCCCTTCTTCTGGAGGGCATTTCCGAGGTTGCCGTGAGCACCGGCAAGTTTCGGGTTGTGCGCAATCGCCGTGTTGAAGGCGTCGATCGCCTCGTCTACGCGGTCCTGGCGGAGCAGCACCATGCCGAGCTGAACGTAGAGGGCGGGCCTGCCGCCATTCTCGATGGCATTGCGGTATTGCACTTCTGCATCGGCGAAGCGGTTGGCGCGCTGATAGAGCTGACCGAGCGTTGCGGCGAGCAGCGGATGCGTGGGGAAAAGACCGGTCGCGTGCTCATAGACCTGCACGGCCTCGCCCCATTGCCCTGTCTGTTGCAAAAGGCGGCCGAGATTGATCCAGGGCGTAGGGTCGGTCGGGACAAGTTTCAGGGATTGCCGCAGGAGGCTTTCAGCTTCGTCGAACGCGCCGCGCTCCACGATGATCGAAGCGAGCAGGGCCATGAGGTCCGCGTCGGTGGGCGTCTCGGCGAGCAGGGCGCGGCAACGCTCCTCCGCTACCTTGCGGCGGCCCTCCTTCATCAGCGTCAGGATTTCGCGATATTGCTCGGGAAGCGCGGGCGCTTCCGGGGATTGCGTCGTCAAGCCGATACCCTTTCAGAATTCGGCCTCAACCTGCACAGCGCCGGGCGGCGCGTCAATGCTCCTGCAGACCGCGCCGGGCCGAAGAGACCGGCTGCATGTGCCGCAATCCGGTGTCATATTGCCCGCAAGCGCATGAATCGTGCTCCGGGAGAGGCAATTTACGATATGGCCGCGACAAATACCGTGTCTTTCCGCGAGGCCTTTGGCGTCTGGGTCAAGATCGGCCTGCTGAGTTTCGGCGGCCCGGCAGGGCAGATCGCCCTCATGCATCGCATTCTCGTGGAAGAGAAGGAGTGGCTTTCCGAGCCGCAATTCCTGCATGCGCTGAATTTCTGCATGTTGCTGCCGGGGCCGGAGGCGCAGCAGCTTGCGACCTATTCGGGCTGGCTGCTGCATGGCGTGAGAGGCGGACTGGCGGCAGGGCTCCTGTTCATCCTGCCGGGCGTTGCGGTGATGCTCGCCTTGAGCGTGCTTTACGCGGCCTATGCGGAGCTTGCCTTCGTGGAGGCGATCTTCTTCGGCATCAAGGCGGCGGTCTTCGCCATCGTGGTCGAGGCGCTGATCCGGATATCGAAGCGTGTGATGAAGACCGGCGCGCTTTATGCGGTGGCGGCGGCGGCTTTTGCGGCGATCTTCTTCCTCGATGTTCCCTTCCCTGCGGTCGTGCTGGGGGCGGCGCTGTTCGGGCTTGCGGCGGTGCGCGTGTCGCCCGCGATCTTCGGCGAGGCGATGGCGGCCGGGGAGGGAGGCGCGGCGAACGGAAACGGCGCGCGCGAAGGACGCTCTTTTCTCCGCACGCTCGCCACGCTCGTCATCGGGCTGGCGGTCTGGCTGGTGCCTGTCGCTGTGCTGGTGCTCGCATTCGGCACCGCACATGTGTTCACGCAGGAGGCGGTCTTTTTCTCGAAGATGGCGGTCGTTACCTTCGGCGGCGCCTATGCGGTGCTTGCGTATGTGGCGCAGGAGGCGGTGCAGAATTTCGGCTGGCTCGATGCCGGCGAGATGCTGGACGGGCTCGGGCTTGCGGAGACGACACCGGGGCCGCTCATCATGGTGCTGCAATTCGTGGGATTTTTGGGCGCCTATCGCGCGGAGACGGGGCTCAGCCCGATGGTTAGCGGGATCGCAGGGGCGGCGATCACGACGTGGGTGACGTTTGCGCCATGTTTCCTGTGGATATTTCTCGGCGCGCCCTACGTTGAGCGGCTCAGAAACGTGAAGAGCCTCAACGCCGCCTTCACCGCGATCACGGCGGCGGTTGTCGGCGTGATCGCGAACCTTGCGGTCTGGTTCGGGCTCCATGTGCTGTTCGGCGAGATTGCCGAAACGCGCATCGGGGTTTTCAGGTTGTTTGTGCCGAACGTCGCGACGCTCGATCCATGGGCGTTCGTTCTCAGCGCGGCGGCGGCCGTTGCCGTGCTGAGGTTCAAGGCGGGAATGCTGCCCGTGCTCGGCGTTGCCGGAATGCTCGGGCTTGCGATCCGTTTCCTGTGAGCGCCCTAGGCCGCCGTTACCGCGTTCGGCAGCGGTTTTCCGTCGAAGAAGGCATCGAGATTGGCGATGACGGCATCGCCCATGGCGACGATGGCTTCCGATGTGCCGCCGCCGATATGCGGCGTGACGACGATGTTGGGCAGGCTCAGGAGATCGGCTCGCGGACTCGGCTCGTCTTCGAAGACGTCGAGAGCGGCGCCGGCGATGGTTCCGCTCTTCAGTGCGGCGATGAGCGCGTCCTCGTCGATGGCGGAGCCGCGCGAAATGTTGACGACATGGCCGTCGGGACCGAGCGCGCTCAACACCGCCGCGTTCACGAGATGACGGTTCGTTTCATCGGCGCGGTGGGCGAGGATGAGTGTGTCCGCCCATGTGGCGAGATCGAGCACGGAGCGGAAATAGCGGTAGGGAACACCCTGCTTCTCATTGCGTCCGAAATAGCCGATTTCGGTTTCGAAGCCTTCGAGGCGTTTGGCGATCTTCAGGCCGATGGCGCCGAGGCCGACAATGCCGATCTTGCGGCCCGTCAGTCCCCGCAGGAAGAGGAGCGCCGCCGGATTGCCGCCCCGCCATTCTCCGGTGCGGGCGATCCTGTCGGCCGCGACGACCTTGCGGATCGACGCAAGAAGGAGTGCGACTGCGAGGTCTGCGACCGTTGCGGCATTGGCGCCAACCGTGTTCGCAACCTCGATGCCGCGCCGCTCCGCCTCCGCCACGTCGACGCCTTCATGGCCGGAACCGAAACAGCAGATGAGCTTCAGTTTCGGCATGGCATCCATCAGCGCCGCGTCCGTGGCAAGCGCGCCGATGGTGATGAGCGCTTCCGCTTCGCCGCGCCGGTCCGGATCGGCGATGATTGTGTAGCGTTCGGCAAGTTTGCGTTCGAAGGGCTTGCCGAGCGGCAAGGCGAGAAAAACGGCAGGTTTCATCGGTACTACTTCTACTGTCCGGCGCGGGCGAGAAGGGCGCGTGCCTGTTTCAGATGGGGGATGTCGAGCATGACGCCGCCGAGGGCAACGACGCCGACATCGCCGGCTTGCTCGAAAGCGGCGATGACCGCGCGGGCATGGGCGAGATCGGCCTCGCCCGGTGTGAAGACCTCGTTGATGATCGTAACCTGTGCGGGATGGATCGCCATTTTGCCGGTAAACCCGTCGCGGGCGGCGGCCCGGGCTTCCGCTTCGAGGCCTTTCTCGTCGCAAAAATCCTTCCAGACACCATCGACGGGCTGAACGCCGGCGGCAACGGCGCCAAGCAGCGTCAGCGTGCGCGCGAGCCGGTAGGGGCCGGTATAGAGGCCGTTCTCGTCCTTGTTGTCGCGTGCGCCGAGTGCGGCCGCGAGGTCTTCCGCGCCCCAGGTGAGGAAGGCAAGACGCGGATGCGCTCCGCCATAGGTGCCGAGGGTGAAGAGCGATGCGGCCGTTTCGGTCGCGACGCAACCGATGCCGATTTCCTTCGCGCCGCCGAGCCTGTCGATGGCGTCTCCGACTTTCTTCACGCATTCGCCCGAAAGCGTTTTCGGGACGACGATCAGGTCGGGCTTCGCGGGGACGACCGCTTCGAGATCCTTTTCCCAGAAGGGCGTGTCGAGCGCATTGATGCGCAGCACGAGTTTGGGCCCCGAGCGGTCTGCCGTCTTGAGATAGGCGGTGGCGGCACTGCGCGCCGCATCCTTGGCGGAGAGGGCAACGGAGTCCTCAAGGTCGAGGATGAGCGCATCGGCGCCGCAACTTGCCGCTTTCGACAGTTTCTTTTCGCTGTCGGCGGGGACAAAGAGGAATGACCGCATCTCTCAGTGTTCCCCCGGACCCTTGGCGTGCATGAAAGCCTGGCGAATGCAGGTGGCGACTTCGACGCCGTGCTGGTTGTAGGCCTTGTGCTCGAAGGTGACGATGCCCGCAAGCGGTCGCGATTTCGAGCGGCGCTTCGAGACGACGCGGGTTTCGATGCGCAGCGTATCGCCCTGGAAGACGGGCTTCGGGAAGGAAATGTCCGTCATGCCGAGATTGGCGATGGTGGTGCCGTGCGTCGTGTCGTTCACCGAGATGCCGATCATGAGACCGAGCGTGAAGAGGCTGTTCACCAGCGGCTTGCCGAATTCCGTTTCCGTCGCGGCATAGTGGTGGTCGAGATGGAGGGCGGCCGGGTTCATGGTCATGGTGGAAAAGAGGACGTTGTCCGTCTCGGTCACCGTGCGCCTGATCGGGTGCTTGAAGAGGTGCCCCTCCTCGAATTCCTCGAAATAAAGTCCCGGCATCCTGGTCCTCGTCTTTTTCTGCAGGCTGTATCGCCACCCCGCTCCCGGCTAGGTTATAGCCTCGCGCGAGAGAACACGAAACGGCGCGGGGGAGGATAAATGGATTTCCGGCTTACCGAGGAACAGCAGGCGATCGGCGATGCGGTGGGACGCATCTGCGCGAGATATGACGACGCCTATTGGCTGGCTCGCGACCGCGATGGCGGCTTTCCGGACGACTTCGTGCGCGATATCGCGGCGGGCGGATGGCTCGGCGTGGCCATGCCGGAAGCCTTTGGCGGTTCGGGGCTCGGCGTGACGGAGGCGGCGATCGTCGCGCAGACCATCGCGCAATCGGGGGCCTGTCTCTCGGGTGCGTCGGCCATTCATATCAACCTCTTCGGGCCGATGCCGGTCGTCGTCTTCGGGACGGACGAACAGAAGGAACGGAACCTGCCGCCGCTCATCAGGGGCGAGGACCGCTGCTGCTTCGGCGTGACGGAGCCCGATGCGGGGCTCAACACGACGGCCATTTCGACGCGGGCGGAGCGGGACGGCGATTTTTACGTGGTCCATGGGCGGAAGATGTGGACCTCGACGGCGCAGACCGCGAACAAGATCCTGCTTCTCGCGCGGACGACGCCGAAGGAAAAATGCGCGAAGGCGACGGAAGGATTGTCGCTTTTCTATACCGATCTCGATCGCGGCGGTGCGACGGAGGTGCGCGAGATCGAGAAGATGGGGCGGAAGGCGGTCGATTCGAATGCGGTGTTCTTCGACGGGCTGAGGGTGCCGAAGGAAGACCTGATCGGCGAGGAGGGGAAGGGGTTTCACTATCTCCTGCACGGGCTCAACCCCGAGCGGGTGCTGATCGGCGCGGAGGCGGTAGGCGTCGGGCGCATTGCGCTGAAGAAGGCAACCGATTATGCGCGGGACCGTGAGGTATTCGGCCGGCCCATCGGCAAGAATCAGGCGATCCAGCATCCGCTGGCGCGCTCATGGGCGGAGCTTGAGGCGGCGAACCTGATGGTGTTCAAGGCAGCATCGCTCTACGACGCGGGCGAGAATTGCGGCGCGGAGGCGAATGCGGGGAAATATCTCGCTGCCGAAGCGGGCTTCCGGGCCTGCGAGACCGCGATCATGACCCATGGGGGCATGGGCTATGCCAAGGAGTTTCACGTGGAGCGCTACATGCGGGAGATCATGATCGCGCGCATCGCGCCGGTGAGCCGGGAACTGATCCTCAGTTTCATCGCCGAGCGGGTGCTCGACCTGCCGAAGTCGTATTGACGCCGTCTTGAAATTTGTACCGTGGAGTGGTACATAGGGATTATCGGAGGGGCAGGTGATAGGCGGGTTCCGGGATAGCTGGCTCGGCGCGTTTTTCGAGAAGGACAAGCGGTCGAAGCAGATATCGGCGGATATCGCCGACAGGCTGTTTCGGAAGCTGCAGATGATTGACGACGCGATTTGCGACCGGGACCTGAGGGTGCCTCCAAGCAACCATTTCGAGAAACTGAGCGGTCGCCTCAAGGGGTGGCACTCCATCCGGGTCAATGGACAATGGCGCCTGATTTTCGAATGGGACGGTGACCGGGGAGAGGCGACGAATGTTTACCTCGACAGCCATGAATACCGTTAGGAAACGAATATGCGCGTGACAAAAAGACGGCCTGCAAGCGTTGGGGAGGTCCTGACGGAGGAGTTCATGGTTCCGCTTGGGCTTACCCAGAGCGACCTGGCCGAGAAAATGGGTGTGCCCCGCAAGCATGTAAACGAGTTGTGCAACAACAGGCGGGCGATCACCGCGGATACGGCGTTGATCCTTGCGCGGGTGTTCGACATGAGCCCGGATTTCTGGCTCAACACGCAGCAGCGCACCGATGTCTGGGAGGCGCTCAATACGCCGAAGCGGCGCGAACGCATTGAGCGTGCGCGTCCGGTTGCGGCCTGACCCGTGGCGTTCGAACTTCACGAGAGGCTGGCGGCGGATACGCTGCTCATTGCCGACCTGCCGCTCTGCCGGGCGCTGCTGATGAATGACCGGCGGTTTCCGTGGGTTATCCTGGTTCCCCGGCGGGAGGGGCTGAAGGATTTCGACGATGTCGCGGCGGCAGAGAAGCCCGATTTTCATGCCGAGATCGACCTGGCCTCGGCGGTCCTGCGCGAGGCGACAGCGGCGGAGAAAATGAACGTGGCGGCGTTGGGGAACATGGTGCCGCAGCTTCATGTCCATGTGATTGCCCGATTTTCGGGCGACGCGGCCTGGCCGGGGCCTGTGTGGGGTGTCGGGACGGCGGCGCCCTATGGCCAAGAGGAGGCGCGGGCGCTCGTCGAGAGGCTGCGCCTCGGTTTTCACGGCTAAGCGGGCTCACGGTTAACGATTGGTTTAAGACTCAGCGCCTAGTGTCCCACCTGAAGACGGGTTCGCCCGCACCTCAGGAGACGGACGCTTGGTCAACGCCCTTGTTGCCGACATTTCAGCCGAAGCGCGCCGCGCCGCGAGCCACATGCTCGAGCGGCTCGGTTTTCGCGTGACGGGCGCTGCCTCGGCGGAGGAGGCGCTGGCGCTTGTCGCCGCGACCGGGCCCGGCCTTGTGCTTGCCGAGGCAAGGCTCGAAACGGCAGGAGGCAAACCGCTCCTCGAGGCGATCCGCGCGCAGGCAGGGGGCAGGGACCTCTGCCTCTTCCATGTCACATCCGATGGGGCCGCAGCCTCCATTCGCCGGGCCATCGAGGCCGGTGCGGACGACTATCTCGTGAAGCCTTATGACGAGGCACTGCTGCGGTTCAAGCTTGCCCAGGCGCGCGCGCGAGGCCGCCTCGATGCCGGGCGGCCGAAGCTGCGGGTGGTGGAGGGGGCGCGCGTCGGCGCAACCTCATGGCGTTTCGGGCTCTACGGCAAAGCCGTCTGACGGCCTGTGGACAAGTCCGTGTTGCCGCGCGTGGCAGGGGCTTCGCCTTCTTTCCTCATATTCCAGTTCACGGATTTCAGGTTTTGAATCAGGGATCTCAGATTTTGATTCAGGTGCGGGGCGGCTTGCGTCCCGGTTCTTAATCAAGATCCGGTTTACCATTCAACATGTTGATTTTATTTATTTTTCGTTTTCCGTGCTCCAGCGCTTCAGATAGTCGAGACTTGCCTTGTAAGGGGTGAGCGCCAGCAGGCCCGAGATCACGGCGAGCGCCAGAACGATGGCGGGAACAAGCACCAGCGAGTAGCGAAGCATCATCTCGTCGCCGAAGACATAGTCGGTGGCAAGCGCGATGGAGGTCGGGCCGAGGCCGAGGCCAATGATGCTGACCACGAAGATGAGCGTGGCCGATGCGAAGCCGCGCATCTGGTTCGGCATCAGTTCCTGCAAGGCGGAAGGGCCCGCCCCGGTCGTGAAGGTCGCGAAGAAGGTCGAGAAGCAGATGAGGATGAGCGCGACCCAGGGGCTGTCCATCAGGGGGTAGAGAACCGTGAAGGGGAGCGCGGCAAGGCCGGTGAAGGCGCAGACCATCATGCGGCCATTGCGGATGCCGCGGCTCGTGAGCACGTCTCCCATCCAGCCGCCAGCAACGACACCGGTGGTGCCGAAAATGACGATGACCCAGCCATACCACCAGCCGGCCTGCGGATAGCTCCAGTCATAGGTGCGCACGAAGAAGGTCGGAATCCAGGCGGCGACGCCATAGGCCATCATGGCCGAGAGGGCATAGCAAAGGTTGAGGGGGACGATGGTGCGCCAGTTGGCGCGCATATAACCGAGCACCTCGGAGACAGGCACTTCCACCGCCGTTTCCGTGCCGTCCTCGGCGACGGTCTTGCGCATGTAACCGTGTCTGTCCGGTTCCTTCAGCGTCCAGACCCAGAGGGCAACAAGAAGGCCCGGCAGGCCGACGATGAAGAAGGTGATCTGCCAGGCATAGACCTCGCCGATGAGGGGCAGCTCCATGCCGCCGCCATTCGAGACGAGGCCGATGACGGCCGCTCCGATGATGAGGGCGAGGCCCGCGCCGATATAGACGCCCATGCCATAGACGCCGAGCGCGAAACCGAGCCTTTTGGGCGGGAAGTAATCGGCGATGATGGAATAGGCGGATGGCGAGAGCGCCGCTTCGCCGACGCCGACACCGGCGCGGAAGATGAAGAGCTGCAGGAAGGAGCGGGCGGTGCCGCAGAGCGCCGTCATCACGCTCCAGATGAAGACGCCGACAGCGATGATGTTGATGCGGTGGTGGCGGTCGACGAGGCGGCCGATGGGAAGGCCGGCGATGCTGTAAAAGACAGCAAAAGCAAAGCCTTGCAGCAGGCTCATCTGTGTGTCCGAAATTTCGAGGTCGCGCTTTATCGGCCCCACGAGCAGGCTGAGTATCTGCCGGTCGATGAAGGAGAAGGTGAAGGCAAGGACGAGGACCGCGACCACGTACCAGGCGTAAATCTGCCTCGGGTATGGCTTTTCGGCCTTTCCTTCATGCGGGTGATGAAGTTCCTCTTCGACCTCGGCGGCCACTTCGACTTCGGACATGCTCCCTCCCTCTTTGCGAAGCTTCGCTCCGCGCTTTTCACGCAGCTTAGCGCGGCGGCGCGGGAATGCTCGTGAAAAACGCGAGATTTCCGCCAGATGGAACGTTAATTCGTCTGGCATGGGGCTTGCGACCTTCCACGCAGAGAAGGAAGGAAACGGCCCCATGAGCCTTGTCGAAACCATTGCCCTGCAACCCACGATCGCGACGGCGCTGAAGTCCGCGAGCGTCCGTACGGGCACGGATTTCGACTATCTTCTGAAGACGGCGATGCGCGAGTCGAGCCTCGATTACGAAGCGAAATCAAAGACTTCCAGTGCGCTCGGACTTTTTCAGTTCACCGAGCAGAGCTGGCTCGGCACGCTTAAAAAGCACGGCGCGGAACTCGGTCTCGGGTCTTATGCAGAGGCCATTTCGCAGACCGCCAAGGGCCGCTACACAGTGGCAAATGCTGCCCAAAGGGCGGAAATTCTTGCCCTGCGCGAAGATCCGCATGCGTCGGCGCTGATGGCGGGCGCCTATACGCAGGATAGCGCCGAAATCCTGGAAAGCCGGATCGGACGGAGCGCGAGCGAGGGCGAACTCTACATCGCGCATTTCCTCGGCGCGGGCGGGGCGGCGAAGCTGATCGAGGCTTCGGAAGAGACGCCAAATGCCCGTGCGGACATGCTTTTTCCGGCGGCGGCGGCGGCGAACCGTTCCATCTTCTACGCCAAGGACGGCACCCCCCGCAGCGCGGCGGAGGTGCATGCGAACCTCGTCGCGAAACATGAGGGCGCGGACGCGGCGCGGATCGCGGAACTCGCCGGCAACGCCCGACTGTCATCGAAACGTCATCAAAACATCACAAACAGTTCCGGCGCGCCTGCCGATCTCGCCAGCGGGGATATCCGCACGGGATATGCGACGCGCGGCGCGGCCCTGTTGTCCCCGGTTTCGGGTGGCGGCGGTTCCGGCGTTTCGGGGACAAGTTACGGACGGACGCCGCTCAAACTTACCCCCGGGGTGGTGGAGCTTCTCTCATCGCTCGATCCGATTCCCGAAGGACGCTCGTCGCTGAAGGACGGGAACAAGGTGGACCGGCGCGAGGCCGCCGAGGAACGCCGCGAGAGGCTCAAGCCCCATTCCGGTTTCTCGTTCGGGTAGAGGTTGCGCGTCCGGCCACCGCCCCGAGGGGAGGGCCGGAGAAAAGGACGAAACCAGAGTCAGCCCGCGAGCGCGAGAAGACGGCGGAGGGGGCGGGGGTTCGCGACGAGATCGCCAAGCGTTGCGCCGTCGAGGACCGCGAGCCAGGCGTCGAGGGCTTCCTTCAGAAGGCGCTTCAACCGGCAGGCAGGCGCAATGCAGCACTCATTCGCCTCGCGGTCGAAGCATTCGACGATCCTGAAATCCTCCTCCATGGCGCGGACGACATCGCCGACCAGGATTTCTTCAGCCGGACGGGCGAGGCGAAGGCCGCCGCCGCGCCCGCGCAGCGTTTCCACGAAGCCTGCCTTCCCGAGCTCATGCGCGACCTTGGTCAGGTGGTTGCGTGAAATGGCGAAAGCATCCGAGACCTCGGCAATGGTGACGCGCCTTTCCGGCGCGAGTGCGAGGTGCATCAGAAGGCGAAGCGCGTAGTCCGTGTGGAGCGTCAGACGCATGGCGGTTCCTTGAGGGCCTCCATCGGGGCAGGCGAAATGCCGCATGGCCGGAGGGGCATCCCATATTGCCTTTAGGCGCGCGCTGGCCGACGATAAACATGTATCTGAAATACATCTTAATGGAGGCGGCAGAGTTGGACAATCCGGAAAGGAACGAAGGCCGCTGGTGCATGGAACCGGACGCGGCGGAAGGCATCACGACCGAAGCCGAGATCGCGCGGCTGGTGCGGACCTTCTATGCGCGCATTCGCGAGGATGAGGTGCTGGGTCCGATCTTCGACAAGGCGATCGGCGAGGACTGGGAGCCGCATCTTCTGAAGATGTGCGATTTCTGGTCGAGCGTGATGCTGACGACGGGCCGCTACAAGGGGCAGCCGATGCGCGCGCATCTGAAGCTCAAGACCGTGACGCCGCAACATTTCGACCGCTGGCTCGTGCTCTTCCGCGCGACGGCGGAGGAAGTCTGCGCGCCGGAGACGGCGGAGCGCTTCGTCGAAAAGGCGGCGCGGATCGCGGAGAGCCTGCAACTCGGGATGTTCTTCAAGCC
>PHEF01000132.1 GCA_002842875.1 Alphaproteobacteria bacterium HGW-Alphaproteobacteria-3
TATTCAACCTTCGTGTCACGCGGGAAACGCGAAACCAGCGCCCCGGCTCTCAATGTCCTAAGGGCGTTACTTCTTCTTGCCTGCAATCGCCTTCGCCGGGCCCTTGCGGGTGCGCGCATTGGTATGCGTACGCTGACCGCGAACCGGAAGACCCTTGCGGTGACGCAGACCACGATAGCAGCCCAGGTCCATCAGCCGCTTGATGTTCATGGACACTTCGCGGCGCAGGTCGCCTTCGACCAGATAGTCGCGGTCGATCGTCTCGCGGATCTGGATGACCTCGGCGTCGGTCAATTCATTGACGCGCCGTTCGGCCGGGATACCGACCACGCTGCAGATTTCCTGGGCCTTGGCGTCGCCAATGCCGTGGATATAGGTCAGCGCAATGACCACCCGCTTGTTGGTCGGGATGTTGACGCCAGCGATACGAGCCACGTGTCTCTCCTAAACTTCGGGAATCGCTTACACGGCACCTGTACGAAAACCCCGGATGGGACCACCCGAAAACCGCGGAAATCCGCCAATTTTCGGCCCATAACCGGACAATTCTCTGAAAGCACCGCCGCGAAGGCCGGGATTATAGAATTTACTATTCCCCAGTCAACCGGCTAAGCAAGCTCCCTTTCCTTTTAAAGCCCGAGGGCCGCCTCGATCTGGCGGGTTACCTCATCCATATTCTTCATGCCGTCGACCGCCTTGAGCCTGCCGCTGGCCTTGTAATAGGCGATCAGCGGCGCCGTCTGCTCGTGATAGACCGTCAGGCGCTTTGCGAGCGCCTCCGCATTGTCGTCCGCGCGAGCGCCGCCAACCGTTTCGGCGGCGCGTGTCTCGATGCGGCTCAGGAGGATGCTGTCGTCGACTTCGAGTTCAACGACGGCATCGAGTTCCGTGCCTTTGCCTTTCAGCATCTCGTCCAGCGCCTCGGCCTGGGCGACGTTGCGCGGAAAGCCGTCCAGAATGTAGCCCCTGGATACGTCCGGCTGCTCGATCCGGTCGGAAATGATGCCGACCACGACCTCGTCCGGCACAAGATCGCCCCGCGCCATGATGGCCTCCGCGATCTTGCCGACTTCGGTTCCGGCCGCGACCGCGGCACGCAACATGTCGCCCGTCGAAAGCTGCACGAAACCGTATTTTTCCTCCAGACGCTTTGCCTGGGTGCCCTTGCCGGCGCCGGGCGGTCCAAGAAGGATCAGCTTCATCGTTTTGCCCCACGCAGCTTCGATTTCTTGATGAGCCCTTCATACTGGTGGGCGAGCAGATGGCTCTGTACCTGCGACACCGTATCCATCGTCACGCTCACCACGATGAGGAGCGAAGTGCCGCCGAAATAGAAGGGCACGCTGTATTGCGAGATGAGAATCTCCGGCAGCAGGCAGACGATGGTCAGATAGAGAGCGCCGAGCACGGTCAGCCGGGTCAGCACGTAGTCGATATATTCCGCGGTCCGCTGGCCCGGACGGATGCCGGGAATGAACCCGCCATACTTCTTCAGATTGTCGGCCGTGTCCGCCGGGTTGAAGACGATGGCCGTGTAGAAGAAGGCAAAGAAAATGATGCCCGCGGCATAGAATGCCATGTAGAGCGGCTGGCCGTGGCCAAGCAGCGCCGTCACCGTATTCAGCCAGTCCGGCCCCTGCCCCGCCGTGAAATTCGCGATCGTGATGGGCAGCAGCAGAAGCGAGGAGGCGAAGATGGGCGGAATGACGCCGGCCGTGTTGAGCTTCAGCGGCAGATGCGAGCTTTCGCCGCCATAAAGCTTGTTGCCGACCTGGCGCTTGGGGTATTGCACGAGGAGACGGCGCTGCGCGCGCTCCACGAAGACGATACCCATGATGACTGCGATGACCATCACCGCGAGGAAGAGAATGACGGCCATGGAAATCGCGCCCTGACGGCCGAGTTCCAATGTGCCGGCAAGCGCGCGCGGCAACTCGGCGACAATGCCCGAAAAGATGATGAGCGAGATGCCGTTGCCGACGCCACGCGACGTGATCTGCTCGCCGAGCCACATCAGGAAGACCGTACCGCCGACAAGCGTGATGACGGTGGTGGCGCGGAAGAAGAGCCCCGGATCGTTGACGACATTGCCCGCGCCCTCGAGGCCCACGGCGATGCCATAAGCCTGGAGCGTCGCCAGGACCACCGTACCGTACCGCGTGTACTGGTTGATCTGCTTGCGGCCCTGCTCGCCTTCCTTCTTGAGCTGGGCGAGATGCGGCGAAACGCTCGTCATCAACTGAATGATGATCGAGGCCGAAATGTAGGGCATGATCGCAAGCGCGAAGATCGCCATGCGCCCGACGGCGCCGCCAGCAAACATGTCGAAGACACCGAGAATGCCCGACTGCTGCTGCTGGAAAATCTGCGCCAGTGCCGCCGGATCGATGCCCGGCAGCGGAATGTAGGTACCCAGGCGATAGACAACGAGCGCACCCAGCGTGAACCAGATGCGCTTCTTCAGCTCCGTCGCCTTGGAAAAAGCGGAGAAGTTGAGGTTTGCCGCAAGCTGCTCAGCTGCTGATGCCATTCATCTCACCTTGCACACCGGGAGAACTCCCGTGGCCACGCTTACTCGGCCGCAGCTTTCGCCTTGGACTCAACCACCGTCACGGAACCGCCAGCCTTTTCGACGGCTTCCTTCGCACCCGCGGAGCAACCCGCGACCACAAAGTCGAGCTTCGCCGTGAGCTCGCCCTGGCCGAGGAGACGCACCCCGTCCTTGGCGCGGCGGATGACGCCGGCAGCAATGAGCGCCGCCGCATCGACCTTGGCATTCTTGTCGAGCTTGCCCGCATCGACCGCAACCTGCACACGGCCGACGTTGACGGTGTTGTAGTCGAGACGGAACAGGTTCTTGAAGCCACGCTTCGGCAGGCGCATGTGGATCGGCATCTGGCCGCCCTCATAGCCCTTGATCGCGACGCCGGTGCGGGACTTCTGCCCCTTCACGCCACGGCCGCCTGTCTTGCCCTTGCCGGAGCCGATACCGCGTCCGACGCGGATGCGCGACTTGCGTGCGCCTTCGTTATCCCGGATTTCGTTCAGTTTCATCACTATGCCTCGCGAGCCTCTCCAAGGTGCGCGTGCGGCGCATCTTGTTCAGGCCCAGGCCGATCAACGTCTGCCGCTGCGACGGCTCGCGCCGCACGGGGCTGCCGGTCTGCTGCACGGTAACCGTTTTGCCGTCGGACTTCTTCGCTGACATCGTTGATTCCTCTTGCCTTACTCGATACCGGCCTCGGCGGCGGCGTCCGAACGGCGGCCAACGATCTCGCTGACTTTCTTGCCACGGCGCGCCGCGACCATGCGCGGGCTCTGCTCATTCTTCAGCGCGTCGAACGTCGCACGCACCATGTTGTAGGGGTTCGACGAGCCGAGCGACTTCGCCACCACGTCCTGAACGCCAAGCGTCTCGAACACGGCGCGCATCGGACCGCCCGCGATGATGCCGGTGCCGGGGGGCGCCGCGCGGAGCACGACGCGGCCCGCGCCATGACGGCCGTCGACGTCGTGATGCAGCGTCCGGCCTTCGCGCAGCGGCACACGAACCATCGCACGCTTGGCGGCTTCCGTCGCCTTGCGGATCGCTTCCGGCACTTCGCGCGCCTTGCCATGACCGAAGCCGACGCGGCCCTTCTGGTCGCCCACGACCACGAGCGCGGCGAAGCCGAAGCGGCGACCGCCCTTCACGACCTTGGCGACGCGATTGATGTGAACCAGCTTGTCCACGAATTCGCTATCGCGCTCGTCCCGATCCCGGTCTCTGTTCTCTTTACGTGCCACAGCCAAAATCCTTTAGAAGTTGAGACCGCCTTCGCGGGCGCCATCGGCGAGCGCTTTCACACGCCCATGATAGATGTAACCGCCGCGATCGAAGACGACATCGCTGATGCCGGCTTCCTTCGCGCGCTCGGCGAGGAGCTTGCCGACCGCCGCCGCTGCTTCGACGTTGGCGCCGGTCTTCGACTTGAGCGCTTCCTCGATCGAGGAAGCGGCCGCGACCGTCACGCCGCGCGCGTCGTCGATCACCTGCGCGTAGATGTGCTTGGACGACCGGAACACCGACAGACGCGGGCGGATCGTCGACGCACGGGCAAGCTTGGCGCGATTGCGCTGGGCCCGGCGGTTGGAAAGTGTCTTCGTGTTCATGGCCTGCATCCACTCACTTCTTCTTGCCTTCCTTGCGGAAGATATATTCGCCGGCGTACTTCACGCCCTTGCCCTTGTAGGGTTCGGGACCGCGATAACCGCGGATCTCGGCGGCGACCTGTCCGACCTGCTGCTTGTCGATGCCGGTGATCACGATTTCGGTCGGCTTCGTGCACTTGATGTCGATGCCTTCCGGGATCGGATACAGCACTTCGTGGCTGAAGCCGAGGTTCAACTGCAGGTTCTTGCCCTGGATCGCCGCACGATAGCCGACGCCGTTGATCTCGAGCGTCTTCGTGAAGCCATCCGTGACACCGTCCACGAGGTTCTTCACCAGCGTACGGCTGAGGCCCCACATCGCGCGGGCGCGCTGCGTATCCTCGCGCGGAGCGACCTTGAGCCCGGCCTCGACCTGCTCAAGCGTGACATCATCCACAAGCGTGAGCTTGAGCTCGCCCTTCGGACCCTTCACGGCCAGTTCCTGACCGTTCAGCGTCACCGTCACCCCTTTGGGGACTTCGACGGGGTATTTACCAATTCGCGACATGGTCTCTGTTTCCTGTCGTCACTATCTCGTTGCCGCCCCGTCCTAGAAGACGCGGCAGAGCACCTCGCCACCCACATTCTGTTCCTTCGCCGCCGCATCGGACATGATGCCCTTCGGCGTCGAGAGGATCGAAATGCCGAGGCCGTTATGAACCGTGGGCATCGTCTTTACGGACGAATACACCCGGCGGCCCGGCGTCGACACGCGCTCGATCATCTGAATGACGGGTGCGCCTTCGTTGTATTTCAGTTCGATCTCGAAATCGCTTTTACCGCCCGTGTATTCGACGCGCGTGTAGCCGCGGATGAAGCCTTCGTCGGCGAGCACATCCAGCACCCACCCGCGAAGCTTCGAAGCAGGCGTCACCACCTTGCTCTTGCCACGAAGCTGAGCATTACGGATGCGCGTGAGCATATCGCCAAGAGGATCGGTCATCGTCATTCGCGTGTCTCCTACCAGCTCGACTTCACCATGCCGGGGATCTGCCCCCGGGACGCGAGGTCCCGAAGAGCGATACGCGACATGCGCAGCTTGCGGTAATAAGCCTTGCTGCGGCCGGTAATCTCGCAGCGATTGTGAATACGGGTCTTCGACGAATTGCGCGGCAGCTCGGCGAGCTTGAGCTGCGCCTGGAAGCGTTCTTCCATCGAGAGCGACTCGTCCTTCGTGGTGGCCTTGAGCTTTGCGCGCTTGGCGGCATATTTGGCCGTCAGCTTCCGCCGCTTCTGGTCCCGATTAATGGCGCTCTTCTTAGCCATTCAAACCTCCGTGCGTCCGCCTCGTGCGGACCGCTGAAAAAATCACTTCGTGAAGGGGAAGTTGAACCGGCGAAGCAGCTCGCGCGCCTCGTCGTCCGTCTTCGCCGTCGTGCAGACGATGATGTCCATGCCCCAGTCCGGTCCTGGCGCAGCGTGACCTTCACACCAACCGGCATGCCTTCACGCAGCTTGAACGTCGCGATCGACGTCTTCGCCTTGGTGATGACCGGCTTCTGGCCGGCAATCGCCTGAAGATCCTCGAAGGCATTCTTGATCTTCTTGGAGTCGGCAACGGCTTCGCCAACACCCATGTTGATCACGATCTTGTCGATCCGCGGGATCTCGAGAACGTTCTTGTAGCCGAACTTCTCGGTCAGTTCCGGGCGCACCTTCGCGAGGTACTGCTCCTTCAGCCGCGGCATATACTGAGCTTCAGCCATCGATCATCTCTCCCGACGCCTTGGCGACACGAACCTTGCGGCCGTCGTCCAGCGTCTTGAACCCAACTCGCGTCGGCTTGCCGGTCTTCGGATCCTGGATCGCGATGTTCGACAGATGCACCTTCGCCTCGCGGGACACGATACCGCCGGCGGAGGTCTGCGAAGGCTTCTCGTGACGCTTCGCCATGTTGACACCCTGCACGAGCGCCTTGTTCTCTTTCGGGAAGACGGCAACCACGTCGCCCTTCTTGCCCTTGTCCTTGCCGGTCAGGACGACGACCTTGTCGCCCTTCTTGATTTTCGCGGCCATCACAGCACCTCCGGCGCGAGCGATACGATCTTCATGTGGTTCTTCGCGCGCAGCTCGCGGGTCACCGGGCCGAAGATACGCGTGCCGATCGGTTCGCCCTGATTGTTGATCAGAACCGCCGCGTTGCGGTCGAAGCGGATGACGCTGCCGTCGGCACGACGGATATCCTTCGCCGTGCGAACGACGACCGCCTTCATGACGTCGCCCTTCTTCACCTTGCCGCGCGGGATCGCTTCCTTGATGCTGACGACGATGATGTCGCCGACGGAAGCGTACTTCCGCTTGGAGCCACCGAGAACCTTGATGCACATCACACGACGCGCACCCGAGTTATCGGCTACCTCCAGGTTGGTCTCTTGCTGGATCATGACTTCATCCGCCTTGCTCGAACCGGTTCCTGTATCCGAAAGGGATCAGGCCTCGTCCGTAAAAACTTCCCACTTCTTCAGTTTCGAGACCGGCCGGCATTCGCGGATCTTCACGATATCGCCAACCTTCGCGACCTTGTTCTCGTCATGCGCGTGATACTTCTTGGACCGGCGCACGATCTTCTTGAGCAGCGGGTCCTTGAAGCGGCGCTCGACGTTCACCACCACTGTCTTTTCGTTCTTGTCGCTGACCACGACACCCTGAAGGATTCTCTTCGGCATTTTCCGCGTCCTCAGCCCTTGTTCGCTTCGGCAGCGTGCTGACGCTGGATCGTCTTGATCCGGGCGATATCGCGACGCACCTGGCGCATCTGGTGAACCTTCTCGAGTTGGCCGCTCGCGCCCTGGAAGCGCAGGTTGAACTGCGTCTTCTTGAGCTTCAGCAGCTCGTCCTGGAGCTGGTCCGGCGTCATGTCTCGTACTTCGCTGGCCTTCATGGCCTTACCCTTTCATTCGTCCGCTCGATCTCGAACATGATACGGCCCGGCTTCACGCGCGCCGCCCAGTATTCCGGCGCGCCCTTGCCCTTGCCCATTCGAACCTCGGTCGGCTTCGAGGAAACCGGCACGTCCGGGAAAATCCGGATCCACACGCGGCCCGCACGCTTCATGTGACGGGTGATCGCGCGGCGCGCCGCCTCGATCTGCCGGGCCGTTATACGGGCCGGTTCCTGCGCCTTGAGGCCGAAAGCCCCAAAGTCGAGATTCATTCCGCCCTTGGCCTTGCCATGGATGCGGCCCTTGTGAGCCTTGCGGAACTTAGTGCGCTTCGGTTGCAACATAATCGAAACTCTCTTCGCTCAATTCTTCAGGCTCAGCCGCGCTCTTCGCGACGCTGACGGCCACCGCCCTCACCGCTGCCTTCGAGCGCACGGCGCTCGGAAGCCATCGGATCGTGCTCGAGGATCTCGCCCTTGTAGATCCAGACCTTCACGCCGCAGGTGCCGTAGGCGGTCTTCGCCGTCGCCACGCCATAGTCGATATCGGCACGAAGCGTGTGCAGCGGCACCCGGCCCTCGCGATACCATTCCGTGCGCGCGATTTC
>PHEF01000133.1 GCA_002842875.1 Alphaproteobacteria bacterium HGW-Alphaproteobacteria-3
CTCATTGCGCCCCAGGCGCGGATCCGCAAACGCTTCAGCAAGACCCATCTGCTTCATCGAAACCTCCCTGATGACAAAAACAGGGAATCATCAATCAACACCAGCCGCCACCCTCTTTTGCAGAGAAATCCCTCGGGGAGGGTGGGCGGAAAGGCTCTGCTTTTTCTTCAATCCATGCCCGTGGTGAGCCCGTCCATGCTCACCATGTTCTTCTCGCGCCAATAGTCCGCGATGCCCTCCTCGCCCTTCGCTTCCGCCCAGCGCACGAGCGACGGGCGCTCTTGCCTGTAGTCGTGGAGCGGCACGCCGAAGCCGCAGGAGGTCTGCACGAGGTCGATCTCCTGGATGACGATCTGGCGTGCGCCTGCGGGTTCGTCGCCGCCGAAGGCGCTCGCGAGGTAGCGCGCATATTCCGCCGAGCCGCGCGGGGCGCAACGCCCGCGCCCGTAGAGGCGCAGGATCATGGGCGGGCCCTCGAAGGCGCAGAACATGATGGTGAGGCGGCCATCGGCGAGCATATGCGCCGCCGTTTCGTTGCCGCTGCCGGTGAGATTGAGGAAGACGACTTCATTGTCGCCGGTGATGCGAAACCCGCCGAGCCCCTTGGGCGAGAGGTTGATGCGGCTGTCGGCCGTCGCCGAGGCCGTGAAGAAGATGTGCTGACGCCCGATGAAATCCTTCAACTCGGGCGTGAGTGCCGGAAACTGTTTCGCCATGCTCTTCTCCTTTTCTCAGTCGCCCTCGACAAGCGCGCGGGAATTCGTGTCGGGGATGGTGGAATAATATGCGAGCGCCGTGACGAGCACGAGCGCGAGCGCGCCGAAGGTGGCGCGGTAGCCGAGTTCCGGCGCGATGCCTGCGCGGCTCAACTGGCCGATCAGCGCGCCGGTGAGACCCTGCAGCACGAAGACGCCCGCCATGTTGCCGAAATTGAGCAGCGTGATGCCGCGCCCCGCCAGCCTGTCCGGGAAGATGAGGCGGCCATGCGCCAGCAGCAGCGGCGTGTAGCCCGCATTGAGACCGAAAATCACGAAGAGAAGCGTGACGAGCCAGAGCGGCGGCGCGTCCAGAATGCCGAGCAGGGCGAGGATCGAGGCCGACAGCGCGGCGCCCGCCACGATCGGCTTCTTGACGCTGCCGAAGACGCGCTCGCCATAACCCCAGACGAGAAGACCGACGATCTGGCCGCCCGTGATGCCGAGAAGGACATTGCCGCGCGCCGTGAGATCGAGCCCGTGAACATCGGCGAGATAGGGCGAGGCCCAGAGCGTCTGCACGGCGGCGAAGGAGGCATATCCGCAAGAGATCATGACGAAGAGCGGCCAGACGCTGCGCTTGCGCATGACTTCGGCGATGCCGCCAAGGCTCTGCGCCAGCGTCTCGGTGGAACGGTGCGGGCGCGCATGGCCGGGCGGCACGTCGCGCGCGATGAGCCCCATGGCGATGGCGAGCACCAGCGTGACGAGGCCCGCGCCGACGAAGCTCGCGCGCCAGCCTGCGAGTTCCGTCGCAAAGGCGAGCGGCGCCGTCGCCATCAGCGCGCCGACCGTGCCGATGGAAATCTGCAGGCCCGACAGCATGGCGAAGCGGTCTGCCGGGAACCAGCGGCGATAGATCATCAGCGGGCCCATGAGCATGGCCGAACAGCCGAGCCCCATGAGCACGCGGGCAAACGTGAGCCCCGCCTCGCTCCTTGCGGCGGCGAAGACGAAGCAGCCGAGAATGGCGACGCCGACCGAACCGATCATGGTGATCCGCGCGCCATAGCGGTCGAGCAGGATGCCGACCGGGATCTGCGCCACGGCGAAGGAGAGGAAGAAGGCCCCCGACAGGATGCCGAGCCCTTCGGGCTGGAGACCGAGATCGGCGGCGAGATTGGGCGCGATGACGCCGGTGGACGAGCGCAGGAACTGGCTCACCGTGTAGACGAGGCAGAGAATGCCGACGAGCGAGACGACATAAAGGCGGGAAGCGGGCTTGCGGGCGTCGGACATGGCCGGGATTAAGGGGGAATCCGGCCGCTTCCGCCAGTGCCAATTTTGCAAGGCTTTCCACACGAAACGAGAGGGAAACTTGCCCCGCGCGCATGAGCCTCTATCCTCGGCCGGCCCCAATTTGTACCGGAGGACCCCCATGAAGACGAACAGGATTGCCGCAACCGCCGCCGCCCTCGCCTTTCTCGCGAGCCCCGCGCTTGCCGCCGACACCTGGAAGATCGACACCTCGCATGTGTATGTCGGCTTCGAGGTGAACCATCTCGGATTCTCGACCACCTATGGCCGCTTCAACGATGTGAGCGGCACGATCGCGTTCGACGAGGAGAACCCGGAGAAGAGCGCCGTCGAGGTGAAGATCGATCCGGCAAGCGTCGATACCGGACACAAGGAACGCGACGAACATGTGCGCGGCGAAGACCTGCTGAACGTCGCCGAATATCCGGAGATGAGCTTCAAGTCGACGTCGATCGAACGGACCGGCGAGAAGACCGGCAAGATCACCGGCGACCTCACGCTGCATGGCGTGACAAAGCCCGTGACGCTCGACACGACCTTCACCCGGATGGGCACCTATCCGATGACCGAGGAGAAGATCGAGGTGATCGGCTTCGACGCCACGACGACGCTGAAGCGCTCCGACTACGGCATGGACAAGTGGACGGCGATGATCGGCGACGAACTCCCGATCACAATCTCCTTCGAGGCGCATAAGCAGTAAGGCGGCCTGGCAACCCACACGGCCCGCCCTTTTAATAGTTAAGGCAGGCGGGCCGTGACGGCTCTTGTCTGGCCCGGAACGGCTTCCCCGCCCGCTTTTCCGCAGCCGCGAAGGAAACCTTGTGGAAAAGGGTCCGAGCGGCTATAACGCGGCCAATTTTCCGGCCGCCCCCGCGCCCCTTCGACTTCGCGAGGCAGGGCCGCCGGATTCCCTGTTTGCCGCGTTTTTCGGACGGAAGGCTCCCCTTTTTCACATCGGGCGGCTCCTTTCCTGAAAACGCCCATGCCCCGGCGGAACATATGTCTATTCGGAATATCGCGATCATCGCCCATGTCGACCATGGGAAGACGACGGCACCTTCCGCGACAACCAGCAGGTTGCCGAGCGCGTGATGGACTCGAACGACCTGGAGCGCGAGCGCGGCATCACCATTCTCGCCAAATGCACCAGCGTGGACTGGGAGCAGGACGGCACACATACCCGCATCAACATCATCGACACGCCCGGCCATGCCGACTTCGGCGGCGAGGTGGAACGCATCCTGTCGATGGTGGACGGCGTGGTGCTGCTGGTGGACGCGGCCGAGGGCCCGCTGCCGCAGACGAAATTCGTGACCTCGAAGGCGCTGGCGCTGGGCCTCAAGCCCATCGTGCTCATCAACAAGGTGGACCGGACGGACGCACGCCCCGACGAAGTGCATATCGAGGCCTTCGACCTCTTCGCGGCGCTGGGCGCCACCGACGAGCAGCTCGACTTCCCGACCATCTTCGCCTCGGCGAGGCAGGGCTGGGCGGCCGAAGACCTGAACGCGCCGGACGCGAAGGACAACGGCATGAAGCCGCTCTTCGCGAAGATCCTGAGCCACTTCCCGGCGCCCGCCGCGCTGACCGACGGCTCGCAGGAAGAGCCCTTCGCGATGCTGGTGACGACGATCGAGGCCGACCCCTATCTCGGACGCATTCTCACCGGCCGCATCGAAAAAGGTGCGGTGAAGCCGAACATGGCCGTGCAGGTGCTGCGCCAACCGAAAGGCGGCGAAGTCGCGACCGTGGAGAAGGGCCGCATCAGCAAGGTGCTCGCCTTCCGCGGCATCCAGCGCATTCCCGTCGAGGAAGCCAAGGCAGGCGACATCGTCGCCATCGCCGGACTTCAGGAAGGCACCGTCGCCGACACGATCTGCGACGCGGCCGTGACGGAGGCCATTACCGCGCTCCCCATCGACCCGCCGACGCTCTCGATCACCGTTTCGATCAACGACAGCCCGCTTGCCGGCCGCGAAGGCTCGAAGGTGCAGTCGCGCGTCATCCGCGAGCGGCTGATGAAGGAAGCGGAATCGAACGTCGCCATCAAGGTGTCGGACAGCGAGAGCCGCGACGCTTTCGAAGTGGCCGGCCGCGGCGAACTTCAGCTCGGCGTCCTCATTGAGAACATGCGCCGCGAAGGCTTCGAGCTTTCGATCTCGAGGCCCCGCGTGCTCTATCGCGAGGACGAGAACGGCCAGCGCCTCGAACCCATCGAGGAAGCGACCGTGGACGTCGACGACGAATATACCGGCGTCGTCATCGAGAAGATCTCGAACCGCAAGGGCGAGATGATCGACATGCGCCCGAC
>PHEF01000134.1 GCA_002842875.1 Alphaproteobacteria bacterium HGW-Alphaproteobacteria-3
CGGCGAAAACGCTTTGCGCAAACCGCCTTCGCCGCCACAATCACGATACTTCTGTCGCAAAAGGGCAAGCCCATTACACGAGCAATCCAGGGGCGGCAAATGCTGTGTCTGCGGCCGCTGGATTGCTTCGCTTCGCTCGCAATGACGGAGTAGGATTTCCCAAAGCCGGGGAGCTTTTCAAACAATTGCCAAGAAAAAAGGGGGGCATGATGGGATTCCTGCGCGCTGATTTGACGGCGGAGGAAGCAGCCTTCCTCGACGGCGCTGCCGCCTTCGCGGAAAACACCGTTCGCCCGAATGCAGACGAATGGGAGCGCGCCCGCCGCCAGCCGGTCGAGGCGTTGCGCGAGGCCGCCGCTCTCGGCCTTCTCCGCCTCGAAACGCCGAAGGAGCAGGGCGGTCTCGGCCACCGCTATCTCGTGAAGCTCGCGCTCTGCGAGGAAATGTCCCGCGCCGACATGGCCTTCGCCTTTTCCCTCGTGAACACGCAGAACGTCGCCGCGCGTCTTGCCGTCTCTCCCTCCGCGCGTCATCGCGAAAGCCATGTCCCGGCGCTCATGTCGGGCGCGCTCTTCGGCGCCACCGCTCTGAGCGAGCCGGGCGCGGGCAGCGATTTTTCCGCCATCCGCACAAGCGCTGAGAAGGTGGAAGGCGGCTGGCGTCTCAATGGCGAGAAGGGCTGGATCACCAATGCCGGCATCGCCGGTCTCTTCATCACCTATGTGCAGACGGATGCGTCTGCGGGCTGGCGCGGCATCGCCTGCTTCCTCGTCGATGCCCGCCGCGAAGGCTTCGCGCGCGGCGAGGCCTACGCGCTCATGGGCGGCCATGCGATCGGCGCGGGCGGCTTCGTCCTCCGGGATTATTTTGCACCCGACGACGACATGCTCGCCCCGCCCGGCGAGGCCTTCAAACTTGCCATGAAGGGCGTGAACGGCGCTCGCGTCTATGTCGCCGCCATGTGCGCGGGGCTTCTCGCCTCCGCCCTCGAAACGGCGCTCGGCTATGCGGCGGGACGCGAGGCCTTTGGCAAATCCCTTCTCGAACATCAGGGATTGAACTGGTCGCTCGGCGATGTCGCGAACGATCTCGAGGCGCTTCGCGGCCTCGTCGCCCATGCCGGAGGCCTCATCGACCGCGGCGAAGAGGCCGTCATGGCCGCTGCCCATGCCAAGAAATTCGCGGGAAGGGTGACGCTTCCCCGCCTCGCCGATTGCATCCAGGCCATGGGCGCGAACGGGCTGCGCGAGGAACACGGCCTCCACCGCCACGTCGCCTGCGCCAAAGTCGCCGCCTATACCGACGGCAGCACCGAAATGATGAACGAACGCATCGGCGCCGGCCTGCTCAAGAGCTACGGGCCAGTAAAGTAAGTGTGTATATATTTACACACCACACCTTGAGTCCTGTAATAGCTTTGTGTATATATAAACACACCGGAGACACATGGAGCGAAACAGCCGCAAACTGATCCAGATGCTCCGGCAGGACGGCTGGGAACTGGTGGCGACGCGCGGAGACCACCACCAGTTCAAGCATCCGGAGAAAAAGGGCCGGGTCACGATCCCGCACCCCAACAAGGACATTCCCGTCGGCACGGTCCGCTCGATCTACAGGCAGGCGGGTTGGCTTTAAGGAGAAGAGCGATGCGTTACGTCGCGATGGTTCACAAGCAAGAAGACACAGGCTACGGCGTCAGCTTTCCGGACTTTCCGGGTTGCATCGCCGCAGGCGGCACGTTGGGCGAGGCGCTTGCCGATGCGGCGAACGCGCTTGCCTTTCATGTCGAGGGAATGCGCGATGACAAGGAACCGATTCCGGCGCCGCGCGAACTCGACGAGATCGTCGCCGACCCGGCGCTGACGGAAGACCGCGAAGGTGCCTTTCTGACGCTCGTGCCGTTGATCGAGGATCGCGGTATTTCGAAGCGCGTGAACATCTCGCTCGACCCCGGTCTGCTGGAAGCGATTGATGAAGCCGCGAAGGAACGCGGCATGACAAGGTCGAACTTCCTCGCAAGCGCAGCGCGTCAGGCGCTGACGGCCTGAGCGCAAACCGGAAGGGCCCTACCGCTCCTCCGCCTCCAGCCGGTCCCTGAACGCGCGGATTTCCTCCGCCACGAGTTTCGGAAATTCCATCGGCAGGAAATGCGTTGCGCCCGGCACCTGCGCGACATGCGCCTTCGGGTCGCGCCGCTTCAGCAGCATCGGGAAAGGCGTGCGGCAGGTCGATCCGTGCTCGGCATAAAGCAGCGCGAAAGGCACATGCAGGTTTCGCACGGCCTTGCCGATATTGTGTCCATGCGCGCGGAAATTCGCCGCCTCCCATGAGGGCGCGCAGGAAAGTTCCACTTGTCCGTCCTCGCGTGTCTTCGTGCCGCCCGCCACATAGGCTTCGATGAAGTCGCGCGGCCAGGTGCGGAAGGCGCCGCGCCCCTCGTAGCGATCCACCATCGTCTCCCGGTCGGGAAACACCGCGCGCCGCTTCTCGGCGCCGTCGGCAAGCGACAGCGGCCCGCCGCGCCTTCCGGTCAGCCGGTAGAGCGTCACGAGCATGCGGAAGCTTGCGGGCGTCATCACCGGGTCGATCAGCACGAGGCCGCGCACGAGGTCGGGTCGCGCCGCCGCCGCCATGACGCTCATCGCCCCGCCCATCGAATGTCCCGCGAGAATGATCTTCCGGCCCGTCGTCTTCGCGAAATCCTCGATCGCCGCGATCAGGTCGTCGCGGTAGATGTACCAGTTGCGGTGTTTCGCCGGGTCGGTCGGCAGCGTCGTCGCCCCGTGCCCGCGCGCGTCCCAGGCGCGCACATGGAATTCGTCGGCCAGCGTTGCGAGGATCGGCGCATAGGTCATGCCGTTGAAGCCGTTGGCGTGGGCGAAATGGATCGGCGTCTTCCCCGGATCGTCATGGCCCCATTCGAGATACGAAATCGCCCCGTCCGGCAGCGGCAGGCTTCGCCGCGCCGGCGTCTCACGCACAACAGTCTTCATGAAGGTCAATCCAGCAGTTTTTTCTTCTTGAGCCACCCGGCCACGA
>PHEF01000041.1 GCA_002842875.1 Alphaproteobacteria bacterium HGW-Alphaproteobacteria-3
TTCATGGCATAGACATAGGCACGGTTGATCAGGGCTTCGTCCGCTTTCGGATCGTAGCCGAGCACGCGATCGACGAGCTCATACTGACGCAACATGCCTGAAATTCTCCTGCGCCCTCTCTTGCAAACTTACTAACGCCCTACGAACAAAAAACGCCGCCCCATACCTTGCGGCCGGGCGGCGCTTAAACAGATTGACGTCTGGGCCTGGGGCCGCGTTCCCGGCCGTGAGGTCGCCCTTCCTTAGTCTTCCCCGTCCATGTCGTCCGCGTCGGCCGATTTCTGCTGCGGAGAGTCGATCTGGCTCTGAATCGCGCGCAGAAGCTCTTCCTCGCTCATGCGGTCTCCGCCCTCTTCCGAGGAACCGAAGGTATCCTGCACCTCGACAGACGATTCGCCGGCCATGAGAAGCTGCAGGTTCTCGACTTCCGGCTCTTCCGTCTCGACGCGGCTCTGGAGGCTGCCGATGAGATCTTCGCGGAGATCTTCCGGCAAAACCGTCTTTTCGGCGATTTCACGCAACGCAACGACCGGATTCTTGTCGTTATCGCGATCAACGGTAAGTTCCGCGCCCGCCGACATGGCACGCGCCCGGTGCGCCGAGAGCAGAACCAGCTCAAATCGGTTGGGCACCTTGTCGACGCAATCTTCAACGGTCACGCGGGCCATTCGAAACTCCGGTATGCAGGATCAGGATTTGGCCTGTATGTAGGGGTTCGACCCGCGGAAAGCAAGCCGGAACAGGCTCTTACGCGCTAAACTGCGACGATTTCAGCCCTCCGCGCGCCGGATCGCCCGAACTTCCCTCTGGGCCAGCGCCGCGATCAGGTCCCCGACGCTCCGCCCCGTCACCGGATGGCGCCAGTCCGGTGCCACGTCCTGAAGCGGCAACAGCACGAACGCCCGCCCCGAAATGCCCGGATGAGGCAAAGCGAGCGGCAGCGGCCCTGTCCCGGCAGCAAGCCCCGCAGGGCTCGTCCCGGCAATCACTTCGCCGCGAAAATCCAGCAGATCGAGATCGAGCGGCCGCGGCGCCCAGCGGTCCCGCCTGACCCGGCCGAACAGCGCCTCGAGCCTGTGCAGCTTTTCGAGGAGGGCTCCAGGCGGGTCCGCCGCCTCGACGATCGCTACAGAATTCACATAGTCCGGCTGTATATAGCTCGCCAGCGCGGGAGTGCGGTAGAATGGCGCGACCGCGACGACCTTGATCCCGAAGGCTGGCATCATGGCGAGCGCCGCCCGGAGCGTACCGGCCGGAGGACCCTGGATGGTTGGCATGTTGCCACCAAGCGCAATCAGGATGCGATCAGCCACGGCCACCTCGCCGGACAGCATCTGTAAAACGGCCATAAACTTGCGGAATCATGGACTTCGGTCGTATTTCTCTTTCGCCGCTCCGAAAGGATGCAGCGATATTTTTTGACTTTAGGGCTTGGGGTTTCAGGAGTTCAGCAATGATATTTTATCCGCAGGAGCGCATGGCGCTGTTTATTGACGGTGCAAATCTTCACTCCGCCGCCCGCGGCCTTGGTTTCGACATCGATTACAAGCGGCTCCTCAACCATTTTCGTAGCAAGGGTACGCTGATCCGCGCCTTTTACTACACTGCCCTCGTCGAGGATCAGGAATATTCGCCACTCCGTCCGCTGATCGATTGGCTCGACTACAACGGCTACACCGTCGTGACCAAGCCGGCCAAGGAATTCACGGACGCGACCGGCCGCCGCCGCATCAAGGGCAACATGGACATCGAACTCGCGATCGACGCACTCGAAATCGCGGACAAGCTCGACCACTTGATTCTCTTCTCGGGCGACGGCGACTTTCGCCGCCTCGTCGACGCCGTACAGCGGCGCGGCAAACGCGTGACCGTCGTTTCGACCATGCGCAGCCAGCCGCCCATGATCGCCGACGAGCTGCGGCGGCAAGCCGATCAGTTCATCGAACTCGAAACGCTTCGCGACACGGTAGGCCGCAGCCACACGGACCGCCCCGCCGCGCCGATCCGCAACGACGATGACGGCTACGATTATGACGACGAAGACGAGGACGACGAATTCGAACGTCCGGCGCGTGCCTGATCGCGCCGTGCTCGTTCCTTTCGAGGCCGAAGCGCCGCTCGACTGTCCGCTCTGCCCCCGTCTCGTCGCCTATCGCGAGGCGAATGACGCAGCGCATCCGGACTGGTTCAATGCGCCAGTCCCTTCCTTTGGCGACCGGAATGCCCGCCTGCTGGTCGTCGGTCTCGCCCCCGGCGTGCAGGGCGCAAACCGCACAGGCCGTCCCTTTACAGGGGATTTTGCCGGCGACCTGCTCTACGGAACGCTCCTCGAATTCGGTTTCGCGCGCGGCACCTATGAAGCGCGGCCGGACGACGGTCTCGCGCTGACCGGCGCGATGATCGCCAATGCCGTGCGCTGCGTCCCGCCGCAAAACAAACCGACGCCCGCCGAGGCAAAGAACTGCCTCGGTTTTCTGAAGGCACGCATCGGCGCCTTGCCCGATCTTGAAATAATCCTCGCTCTCGGCCGCATTGCGCACGATGCCGTACTCTCGGCGAGAGGCGTCAAGAAAAGCGCCGCTCCCTTCGCGCACGGTGCGGAGCACAACCTCGGTTCGGGCCTGCGCCTCTTCGACAGCTATCATTGCTCGCGCTACAACACCAACACGCGGCGCCTTACGCCGGAGATGTTCCGATCGGTGTTTGCTGAAATCCGCAAGCGCATCGACGGTTGAGCGGCTAGCCCTTCTCGCGCAGAAGCCGTGCCTTGTCGCGCTCCCAGCTCCGCTCCTTCAGCGTCTCGCGCTTGTCGGCGAGTTTCTTGCCCTGTGCGAGCCCGATCTCGACCTTCACGCGGCCGCGTTCGGTGAAGTACATGCGCAGCGGCACGATCGTCATACCCTGCCGCTGCACGGCCGCAATGAGCTTGTCGATCTCGCGCCGGTGGAGGAGAAGCTTCCGGGGCCGCCGCGTCTCATGGTTGAACTGGTTTGCCTGGAGATAGACGGGGATATAGGCGTTGACGAGCATGATCTCGCCATCCCTGGTTGCCTGGGCATAGGCCTCGTTGAGGCTGGCTTGCCCGCCGCGCAACGATTTCACCTCGCTCCCCTTGAGCTCAATGCCTGCCTCGAACGTCTCGCCGATGCTGTAGTTGAAGCGCGCCTTGCGGTTGTCCGCAATGATCTTGCTCCCGTCATCGGCTTTCTTTTTGGCGCCACCGCTCTTGGAGGACATCGCTCCCCGATTTCCCGCTCGTCAGTTGAGAAGGCCGGCGCCGCGCATCGCGCTCCGTACCTTCTCTTCGGTCGCAGTGCTCGCGGGCGCCAACGGAAGCCGCAATTCGTTCGCGCAGAACCCGAGCAGGCTTGCAGCATACTTCGCGGGCGCCGGGTTCGGATCGAGGAACAAGGCGTGATGAAGCGGCATCAGCCGGTCCTGAATGTCGAGGGCCTTGCGGAAATCCCCCGCAAGCGTCGCTTCTTGAAACTCCGCACAAAGCGCCGGTGCGACGTTTGCCGTGACCGAAATGCAGCCGACGCCGCCATGCGCGTTGAAGCCCAGTGCGGTCGCATCCTCACCGGAAAGCTGACAGAACGCCGGGCCCATCGTCTGACGCTGCAGGCTTACACGGGCGAGATTCGCCGTCGCATCCTTCACCCCCACGATGTTCTTGAGTTCGAAAAGCCGGGTCATCGTCTCGAGCGAAATGTCGACGATGGTCCGGCCCGGGATATTGTAAAGGATGACCGGGATATCGACGGCATCGTTCACCGCCTTGAAATGGGCGTAGATGCCCTCCTGCGACGGCTTGTTGTAATAACCGGTGACGCTCAACACGGCATCCGCCCCGGCCTCCCTGGCGAAGGCGGTCAGCTCAATCGCCTCGACCGTATTGTTGGACCCCGCCCCGGCGATCACGGGCACCCGGCCCCGCGCCGTCTTGATGCAGAGTTCCACCACCCGCTTGTGCTCGTCGTGAGAGAGCGTCGGCGACTCACCTGTCGTCCCGCAGGGAACGAGGCCATGCGTGCCCTGTTCGATCTGCCATTCCACCAGTTTAACGAACGCAGCCTCATCCACCTTGCCGTCCTTGAACGGCGTAATGAGTGCGACGAACGATCCCTTGAACATGGCTTTAGGCTCCATTGCCCCGATTTCCGAGGGAGGGGGTACTCCCGAAGGCGCGCAAGATAACCATAAGCGGCTGAACGGGCAAGAAAACCGCCAGTTCCGTGGCATATGGCCTATTGCGGCGCGTGTTAGCACATGAGTAGTCTGAATGGTGGAATATCTGATGCGCCGAGCGGACTTGCGCCGGATATCGGAGCGCGATTGACGAACCCAAGGCCGCCCGGCGGGCGGGTCTGAGAGCGGTTTGGAAACTTTGTATCGGGTTTGCGCCTTGCGGATTAGTATCGGATTGAACCTCCCGCGTTTCGCGGCCGCCGTGATGGCCGCCGTCTCCTTTGTATGCGCCGTCGCCATTGCCGGCGCCTCCACATTGCCGCTACCCCGCCCCACCGGCACCGACGTCCAGACGGCAAGCACCGCGTCTCTGGCTATCCCCAGGGCGGCCACTGTCTCTCCCGGCACTTTCTCGGGCCTCAGCGCCGCTGACATGGCGGCCGCGCGCGCCGCATTCGATGAAATCGACAGGGGAAACTGGACTGCCGCCAGCCGTTTCCGCACCCAGCTCAGCGACCGGACGGCCGCCCGGCTCATCGTCTGGACGCGCCTTCTCTCCGACGAGAGTACCGCGACCTTCGCGGAAATCGTCGCTTTCATGGAGGAAAACCCGGACTGGCCACGCAAATTCATTCTGGAAGCCCGGGCGGAGCGCGGCCTCCTCGCCTACCCCATGTCGAATGACGACCTCATTGCCTGGTTCACCGAACACCCGCCGCAGACGGGTGAGGGCCGCATCCGGCTCGGCGAAACGCTGATCGACATCGGCCCGGCCGACGAAGGCAAGGCGTGGATCCGCCGCGCCTGGATCGAGAACGATTTCGGTGCCTCCCGGCAAAAAGAAATCCTCGCCGCCTACGGACGCTACCTCACGACCGAAGCGCAGCAGGCACGCCTTGCCCGCCTGCTCTGGGAACAGCGCACAAGCGATGCACGCACCACGGCGGCGCTGGTCGGTCAGGCCGAGCGCGCCCTCGCTGACGCGCGCATCCAGTTTATTGCGGGGTCCAGCAAGACATCCGCCGCTCTCTCGCAGGTACCCGCAGCACTGCGCGCCGATCCCGGCCTTCTCTACGACCAGGTTCGTTACGAGCGCCGTCGCGGCAACGAGCACGGCGCGCTCCCGCTCCTTCTCACCGCGCCCACGGAACCGCACAAGATGGTGCGTCCGGACAGCTGGTGGATCGAGCGCAAGATTCTGACCCGCAAGGCAATGTCGCAAGGCCTCTACGAAGATGCGTACAAGATTGCCGCGGGCAACGGCCTCACCGAAGGTGCGGATTTCGCGGAGGCGGAGTTTCTCGCCGGCTGGATCGGACTTCAATATCTGAACAAGCCGGATGCGGCGCTCGCTCATTTCCGCAAGCTGAGCGACGGGGTCTCGACGCCCATCAGCAAATCACGTGCGGAGTACTGGTCGGGCCGGGCTGCGGCTGCCGCCGGCGACAAGGAAAAGGCAGCATCCTTTTACCGGCAGGCCGCCACCTACCCGACGACGTTTTATGGCCAGCTTGCAACCGCCATCGTTGCTTCGAACGGCAGCGACGGAAAACTCCACCTCCCGAAAAATCCCGTGCGAACGAAAGACGTCAAACAGCGCTTCGACAGTCGCGAGCTCGTTCACGCCGCGCGCATTCTGCAAGACCTTGACCGGGAGAAAACGCGCTGGACCTTCATGTTGCATCTCGCGGACATACTCGACGATCCCGCGGAAATTGCCGCTCTCTCCGATCTTGCCCTCTCCTTCGGCGACCGCAAGCTTTCACTCCGCATTGCCAAGGCCGCCTCGCTCCGCAACATCGTCCTCACGGATTATGCCTATCCGACCGAGGCTATGCCCAAATGGACGCATCGCGGCCCGCCAGTGGAAACCGCTCTCGTCTACGGCCTGTCGAGGCAGGAGAGCGAGTTCGACCCGCAAGCTTTGAGCCCGGCGGGTGCGCGTGGCCTCATGCAGCTTATGCCGCGTACCGCAAAGATGGTGGCAGGCCAGGTGGGCCTGCCCTACTCGGCCGCAAAGCTCACGGACCCCGTCTACAATGCGACACTCGGCGCCGCCCATCTCGGGGATCTCGTTCAGAATGAATTCTCGGGCTCCTACATCATGAGCATCGCCGCCTACAACGCAGGCGCCTCGCGCGTGCGCCAGTGGGTGCGGGAGTACGGCGATCCACGCTCCACGGCTGTCGATCCGATCGACTGGATCGAAAGCATTCCCTTTTCCGAAACGCGGAACTACGTGCAGCGCGTGATGGAGAACATGGAAGTCTATCGCGGCCGGTTGAGCGGGCAGCCCGAGGCCGTCCGTATAGAAGCGGATCTGAGACGCTATTCCGGTTCGGCACCGATCACGACGCCGCCGCCGGCGGTCCGTCCCACCAACGTGCCGCTGGCCCCGCCGTCATCGGCTTCGCCGGTTGTCACGCGCGCCTCCAACACCCCCATACCGGCGGCAATACCGGCAGCGGTTGCCATGACGCCGGTGGTGGAAGCGGGAGACCGCTGACCTGCGCCGGCACGTGCCGGAGCGGCCTCGCCCCACCACGATCCCTGCCCATGTTTGCGGAGCACCACCATCATGCCACTCCCCTACCGCGAACTTTTCTATACGAGCCAGGACGGCTTGACGCTCTTCGCCCGCGACTATGGCGAGCGCACGGCTCCGGGTACACCGGTCGTCTGCCTTCCCGGTCTCACGCGAAACTCCAAGGACTTCGAGCCGCTCGCGGAACATCTGTCGCTGCACCGCCGCGTGATCTGTCCCGATTTGCGAGGCCGCGGGCGCTCCGGCTATTGCGACAACTGGGCGGACTACACACCCGCGCACGAGATGATGGACACACTGGACCTCATGGGCGCGGCCGGCATCGGACAGGCCGTTTTTGCTGGCACATCGCGTGGCGGGATCATCGTCATGGCGCTGGCCGCGTTTCGTCCGAACGTCATCAAAGGCGCAATCCTGAACGACATCGGGCCTGAAGTGGAACCCAAGGGGATCGATCGCATCGCGGGTTATGTGGGCGTGATGGAGCCACCCGCCACATGGGACGAAGCGGCCGTGAAATTACGCATGATGAATGAACGCGAATTTCCGAACCTTTCTGCCGAGGATTGGCGCAACTTCGCTCACCGCACCTTTGCGGAAGAGAACGGCCTGCCGAAAATGGACTACGACGCAAAAATCGGCACAGCGATGCGCAAGGGCATGGAAGCCGCCAAAGGCGAAATCCCGACGCTTTGGCCGCAGTTCAAATCTCTCTCCCAGATGCCGCTTCTCGCAATCCGCGGAGAAAACTCCGACATTCTGACGGCCAGCATCATGGAGCGAATGAAAGAGGCCAATCCCGCGATGCATTCCGTCGTTGCAACAGATCGCGGCCACGCTCCTTTTCTCGATGAACCGGAAGTCCTTGCCGCCATCGACGGTTTCCTTGCTGCGGAAAACCTCTAGACGCACCGGACGCGAAGCATCCTTGTCGCGCCCTTCTGGAATTCGAAAGGCACGTCGATGAGTTCGGCAGCAGCACCTTCCGCCCTCAAGGCTTGAACGATCCCCGGCAGGTGACTGGACGGCAACCCGTCGAGGTTGACGAGCGGAAAGACCCGCACCTCCGAGGCAACGCGCAGAAGCTCGCGGATCGATGCGAGATGGAAGCCGAAATCGAGATCGTCGCCATAGAGAAACAGTAAGTGGGAGACGAGCGCGAGGCGGAAGGAACCATTCTCAAAGGGAAGCGACGGCAAGGAAGCCGGTACGTAACGTCCCTCTGCTTTTCCATCTTCGAAGTCTTCGAGAAAGAGTTCGAGCGCTTCCCGTCTGACCTTGTGGACAGCCTCTTCCGATCCGTAATGGCTCCAGTTGAAGCGATAGGCTGCGCGCCGCATCCCTGTACGCATGGCGTCCGCCGTCTCTTCGAAACGATGGCGAATGTCATCGCCACGAAGCGCATAAATCGGATCGGCGGCGACGACGCGCGCACCGGCCTTGTGCGCCTCGGCCGCGAAGGACGACGGTCCACCGCCGGCGTCGAGGATGGGCGCCCCGGACGCGAGTTCATCGAGCGCGAAGAACGCCTGATACTCGCTGAGGCGACGCCCCCAGGGCACGATGCCGCCGAGCTCGAACTCTTTCGAGGATTTGCTTGCGCGGGCATTCATCTCGCTTCCTCCATGGTTGCGGCCATTGCCGCCCCTCTGGAAGCGCCTGTCGATGATGTCTGCTCAAACGAAAAGGCCGCCTCCAGAGGGGGCGGCCTTGTCCGGTTCGATCGCAAATAGACGACGTTACGGGGCCACCCTCGGGGTGGTCCACCAGCTGCCTGTCATGACGGCCGAATACGTCATCTTCCGATCCTTGAATGCCGGAACGTCTCCGGCACCGGAAACCTATGTCCACGCAATCACTTTGCCAAGCGATAATGCATGACGCCCCAGGCGAGATACCCCTTGTCGGCGCCATCGACCCAATGGCCAAGCCCCTTGATCATGTTGTCGAGATAAGCCGTGCTCGAACCTTTGGTCAACCGGTCGTAATTGGCTTTGAGCTCCTCCCCCACCCGCCAGTAATGGCGGCGCAGTTGATGGGTCATCTCGCGCACATCGAGTTTGTCGAAGCCGCGCGCCCTGAGTTCCCGGTCGTAAAACCCGAAGCTTCCGAGTGTTTCAAGGTGAATGCGGTCGAGGATCGGTTGCAGCACGCCTTCCGGGCAATCGTCGGACTGCATCGGATCGGTGAAGATGAACTGCCCTCCGGGCTTCAGCACACGCTTCACCTCGTCGAGAACGCGCGGGCGGTTGCCGCTATGCAGGATCGCATCCTGCGACCAGACGACATCAATACTGTCGTCGTCCGCCGGTATGACTTCGAAGTCGCCATGGAGAACGTCGATCCTGTCGTCGAGTCCGGCCTTCTTGTTCAACTCGCGATTGAGGCGGTTTTGCGTCTCGCTGATATTCACACAGACGACCTTGCACCCGCGCGTCCTGGCGAGATGCCGCGCCGCGCCGCCATAGCCCGCGCCGATATCGAGCACCACGGTATTCTTGTCCACGCCTTCAAGCATCGAAGCGAGGGTCTCGTCGTTTCGATGACTGGCGGGAACGATCGGTTCGTTATCGTCCTTGTACATCCCGATATGGATGTCCTCACCGCCCCAGATCGTAAAATAAAATGAATCCGCGTCCGGGCTGTCGTAATAGGCTTCCGCTTGCGCAACGGCATTCGACTTACGCGTCATGATAGGTCTTCTCCGCAACATGAATGAAGAAGTCGGCCTCTTCTTCCTTGTAGGTTTCCTCGAAATCGCCATAGGTGCCGACCTTCTGGAAACCGATCTCATGCATCAGGCGGCGGGTATAATCCTTCCGCAGCGGGAACATGTTCAGATGGTATATGCTGTTGTCCGGGAAGGTGTAGCGGAAGCGTGCCAGTGAATCGTCGACATACTCCGGCTCGGCCGTCACCTTGTCACCGCAGTAGTAGTATTTGTGCTTGGAACTGAATCCGCGATCGAGAATGGCGTCGTAGTTGCGCTGATCGAGAATGAGGATGCCATCATGCTTCAATGCCGCATAAAACTCTGCAAGAGCGCGGCGCCTGTCTTTCTCTTCGAAGAGATGCGTGAATGAATTTCCAAGACAGATGATCGCGTCGAATTTCCCGTGAACGTCCTTGTTGAGCCAGCGCCAGTCCGCATGGACCGTCTGCATGACGAAGCCGTTGTTGCGCGCATTCGTGAAAGCCTTGCCGAGCATTTCCGCGCTGCCATCGACGCTCGTCACGTCAAACCCGGCCTTCAGAAGCTGCACCGAGTTGAAACCGGTGCCCGTCGCAACATCCAGAATCTTGTGCTTGCCGCGTTCTTTGAGAATATCGATGAAAAACTGCCCCTCGCTTTCCGCCCGGCTCTCCCAGTCGATCAGGTCATCCCATTTCTCGACGAAGGATTCGACATATTCGTGCTGGTAATGGCCGGTTTCACGCATAGCGAGGGGATCATCGCCAAATTCTTGTTGTTTTTTCCTGAGCTGTTCCATGGTGACGTTCCTTCGGAAAACGGCGAAAGATCGCGAATGCGAGTCCCCCTGCCGCCAAAAGCACAAACGGAGCCGACCGGAAACAGACCGGCATCCTATGAGATCGGTTTCGTTAGCCCGCGTCGGATAAGCCGCGCACACGCGCGAAAACGGGCCGCGTCCCATGGCGCATGCAAAATTGCATGACAAGGCAGCGAGAGCTGCGGGACACAACTGGGGACAGCGTCACACTCATACGAGCCAACGCACTGATACGCCCTCTCAGCGCAAACAAGCTAACAAAGCCTGCCATGAGAAACAACCGCACAACGCAAACTTTGCAAAAGAGCGTTGTTTTTCAGGCCTTTTTTGTCGAATGAAAATTCACAACGCGCCGTCGCGTGCTCTGCATCGCCCGCATTCGCAATGACAGCGCGAGCAAAGTCGTGCGGCTAGATTTCGTAAAGATCGAGTGACTGCAAAGCCGTTCGCGCCGCGAGCCACAGCTCTTTTTCGTCGCGCACCGCTTTCGAAAGCGTGTTGATGCCCATCAGCAAGGCCTGAAGCGCCAGCGCCTTGCCGTGCAGATCCGCTTCCGCATCGATCTCGCCCTGAACGACGGCCATGTCGAGCAGCGTTTCGAACCGCGCGGCGCTCGCCAGAACCGCTCCGATGAGCATCTCTCCGAGTTCACGGCGAGAACCTCCCGCCAGCTCGCAGAGACTGTTGACCGCGAGACAACCCCGGCCTTCGGGATCGGCGGCACGCGCCGCACAGGCGTTACGAAATGTCGACGTGATCAGCCGCCGCACGGACCGCCCGGCGGGATTCTCGCGCAACTTCCGGTCAGGCGATGCCTCGACGTAGACAGCCAACGCCTTCCTGAACAGGTCTTCGCGAGTCCCGAAGGCGTTGTAGTAGCTCGATCGCGCGATGCCGAGTTTTTCGGACATGGCTTTGACCGAACTCGCCTCGTAGCCCGAGCGCCAGATTTCCTGCATAGCCGCCTTCACCGCCTCGTCGCGGTCGAACTTCGATGGCCTTGCCATGGTCCCTCACGTTTCCGTGATCGTTTTGTGCGGATGTGGACACAAAAGTCTGAATCTGTTTTTATACATATCTGTACATAATTACCTCCGTCAAGAAGGTTTCCCCATGAGCGCCATCCTCCTCGCCCGCATCGCAGTGCGCGATCCCGAACAAATGAAAGCTTACGGCGCTGCCGCTGCGCCGGTCGTTGCCGCCCATGGCGGAGAATTTCTCGCTCGCGGCGCTTTCGCCGAGGCCTTCCTCGGCTCCGGCGCACCTCATGCCATGGGCATCATCCGCTTTCCTGACCTGCAAGCTGCGCGAGGCTGGTTTTCCTCGCCCGAATACCAGGCGCTCGCCACCCTTCGCGAGGCTGCGGGCGAGATGGAGTTCTTCGTCTACGAGGCACCCTGATTTTGTCTCGGGCCTCTCATTCAAAAAGCTCGACACAGCAATCTGACCGCCAATTCCAGCATGTCTGACCGGAGAAACTCATGTTCAAGAAACTCACCCTGGCAGCCCTCGTCGCCTCCGTCTCCTCGCTCGCCGTCCAGCCAGTTGCGGCGCAGGACGCCGGTTACAAGATTCCTGTACCGCCAATCAGCGAGGAGTTGACGATCCCGCGCCACGAGATCGCCGTTCTCGACAGCAAGATGTCGTATCTCGAGCAAGGCGAAGGTGATGTCGTCCTCTTCATCCATGGCAATCCGACGGCCGCATATCTTTGGCGAAATGTCGTTCCCTTTGTCTCCGGCAATCATCGCGCCATTGCCGTCGACCTCATCGGCATGGGCCATTCCGGCAAACCGGACATCGGCTACACATTTGCCGATCACGCCCGCTATCTCGATGCCTTTGTAGAGGCGATGGGGCTGACCGCGATTACCCTCGTCGCTCACGACTGGGGCTCGGCCCTTGCATGGGATTTCGCGCGCCGCCATCCGGAAATGGTCGTGCGTCTCGCCTTCATGGAAGGAGTGGTGCCTCCTGCCTTCCCGCAGCCGTCCTACGAAGCGATGGGTGAAGGAATGGGCGGCATGTTCCGCGACATGCGCGATCCGGAAAAAGGCCGGCAGATGATCATGGAGAACAACATGTTCGTCACGGACATCCTGCCGTCGATGATCGACCGTCCGCTCGGAGAAACCGCGCGCGCCGAATACGCCGCTCCCTATCCGAAAGTTGAAGACCGCCTCCCGACCTGGGTCTGGCCGCGCGAAGTTGCGATTGGCGGAGAACCCACATCCAGTGTGGCGCTGATGGAAAACATCCGCGTCTTCATGGGCGAAACGAAGATGCCCGTGCTGCTTGCTTATGCCGAACCGGGTGCGCTGATCCCCCCGCAGGCCGTGCCTTACTATGTCGGCCTGATCGGCAATCTCGAAACGGCCTTCATCGGCAGGGGGTTGCATTACGTTCAGGAAGACCAGCCCGTCGCCATCGGCCGCGCACTCGCGGACTGGATCCGGCGCAACTGACGCCCGCGGCAGATCGCCGCATATCGGACTTGGCGTGGAAATCTACCCTGGCGATAGCGCAGCGTGCGGCCGGTCATGCCGGCAACGCATTTAGCCGCTACTCGCCGGGGGTCCAGCTAACGCTCCTCCGCGCCTTGCCATGTCCTTTGCCGATGCAGCAGAAAAGCTGACTGCCATATTTCACATCGGTACCGCGTTGAGTATGCTCACGCAGCGTTCCGGCATGGGATTCGCGTTACGTGTGTTTTAGCGCCGGACACGCTTCGTTGCGCTGGCTGCGGTCGTGCCGTGGCAAGCCAAGACAGGGCGACCCTATGCGCATCGGCGTGATCCTGAACCATTTCGAACTGCATCAGGTGCCGCACGCGACGCCCTATGCCTTCGCCTTGTCGCGCCTGCGCCCGGACTGGACGGTTGATCTGCTATGTTCGACCGAAGCCGAGATGGCCTTTGCCACCGAGATCGCCCGCCGCTTTCCCGGCCAACGGACGACGGCGCGTCGCCTGAAGGTGCCGACCGCCTTCCGCCTGCTCGACCCGGTGCTACGTCAGATCACCTTCGCGCGCAAGGGTGCTGTGCTACAGGCCAATATCGGCCTGCTTGCGAGTTACGACGCGCTGATCGTGCCGGAACTGACCTCGCTCGCGCTGCGCCGGTCGCGGCGGATGGCGGGGGTCAGGATGATCTTCACCGGGCACGGCGCGGGCGACTGCTTCGACAATCCCTTGGGCATGTTCGATGAACGAGTGGATGACTTCGACCTGGTGTTATTGCAGGGTCGGCGTATCCTCCAGACGCTGCACGCCGAAGGGCGGTTGCGTAACACCCGTTATGCGGTCATTGGTTATCCGAAATACGAAGCCGTGCCGCAGGAGCCGCTGCGCCTGTTCGACGACGACCGCCCGGTGGTGGTCTACAATCCGACGCAGAACCCGCGCGGAACTTCGTGGCACCCTGTAGGCGCGCAGGTACTCGACCGGCTTGCAACGCGCGGAGACCTGAACGTGATCTTCGCGCCGCACGCGCTGCTCTTCAAGCGCGGATGGACCCGGGGGGCGCGCCTGCCGTCCCGGTTTCGCGACCATCCCTGCCTGCGGATCGACCTTGGCAGCCGCGCCTCGGCCGACATGACTTATCTAAGGGCTGCCGATCTCTATCTCGGCGACCAGTCGAGCCAGGTCTATGAGTTCATCAACCGGCCCCGCCCCTGCGTGTTCCTCAACCCCGCCAAGGCCGAGTGGCATGGAAACCCGTGTTACCGGTCATGGACCTTCGGTCCGGTGATCGAGGATATCGCCGATCTCGACCGGTCGATCGATACGGCGCTGGGCGATTTTCCGCGCTGGCGCCCGGCGCAGCAGGCGGCGCTGGACGACGACGCCATCGGCCCCGACGCCCCCTTCGCCGATGCGCCGGCCTCGGAACGAGGCGCGCGCGCGATCGCCGCGTTTCTGGAGCGCGGCACGCTTGAGGGCGACTGGACATGAGCGCGGGCGCCAGTGCCGGCCACAGGCCGCCCGAAGAAGCGATCGTGATCCTGCTGCCCGCGCTTGGCATCCTGCCGCCCGGGGCAGCGGCGCTGATTTCGGCGCTGTGCGCAGACGGACGGCGTTTGTCGGTTGTGCTGGTGGCCGCACGCCCGGATGCTCCTGCGGTGGCCGGGCGGTTCCCCGCCGCATGCACTGTCGTGGCCGGACCGGGGCTGTCGCTGGCGTGGTTGCGGACGCGGGCGATCCTGTGCATCGAAACCGCCTCGGCCCTGCCCGCGGCCGCGCGGCGGTTGCTTGCCCGGGCGCATCGGCGCGACATCCCTGCCTTTTCGCTGACCGAGGCGGGGGCGCTCGCGCTGGCCGAAGGCCGGCAGGCCGAATGGCCGCTTGCCCCGCTTGGACGCGCCGCTGTCGAGGGGCTGCCGGCATGTGCCGATCTTGCCGCAACAGTCGATCATCTCGTCGCGGCGATGGGGTTCGAACGCGGCGAGAGACCGATAGTTAGTCGAATGGCACGCGTCGCGCAGCGGTTGCTGAGCGGGCCATACCGGCCGCTTGTGTCGCCCGCGATCCGCAAGTTGGCGGATCGGAAAGATCTGACCTCGGCGCTTGGCCGGCCGCAGACGATCATGTGCCTTGGCAACGGCCCGACGTCGGCCGATCCGCGCCTTGCGGGCATGGCGCACGACGCGCTGTTCCGGGTCAATCATCAATGGCAGGCAGGCGGCTACCTGACCGGCGCCGACGTGATCTTCGCTGGCGTCAAGAAATCAATGCGCGCCGCCGGGTCCACACTGATCGGCGTTGCCTCGCACCGCAAGGAAGAGGCGCTGCTTGGCACCCGCCTGACAAGCCCGTGGAACGGCGCATTGCGTTATTTCGTCGTCGAAGAGATTGCCGGGATCGCCAGCGACGCGCTGAACGGCCATCCGCGCCCGACCACCGGCGCAGTGATGCTTGCCGCCGCCATTGCACTTGCGCCGCGCCGGCTGATCGTGGCGGGCATGGACATGTTCGCCGACCCCGCCGGCGCCTATCCCGGGCAAAACACCGTTAACGCATATACCGCCGCCCATGATCGCAACACCGATGCAGAGTTCATCCGCACCCATCTACGCCGCTACGAGGGCGAGATCGTGACCCTGAGCGCCGCTTTTGCGGAGGTCGCGCAAAAGGTCGAGGATGGCCACTTTATACTTATCGACCCAGCGCATTGTTGACTTTTCGGCACCGCGCGCATAATCGGCGATTGGGTCCGAAGCACGCGCGGGCGCGACAGGAGCACTGATGAAAAGCAGCTACAAGATCGAGAACAATCCATACAAGACCCACTGGTACAACCGGCGCGCTGCCTATTGGATCGACAAGCATCTGGATCGCGACTCCGGCGACATGGGGCAGATAGAGGTCATCCGCCTCGATCCCGCGCCCGGTGTCGCCCCGTCTGAAAAGCCGCCGGTGCGCATCTTCCTCGGTACCGAGCCCGGGCAATACCGTGCCACGCGGGTATTCGTGTGGTCGGTGATGCAGGTGCGCAACCCGGCGCGGCAATACGAGATCCACCTGATGTCGAACATCGCCGGCATCCCGCGGGTTAGCTGGAAGACCGGGTTCACCAATTATCGCTATGCGATCCCGCATCTGGCCGGCAACACCGGCCGGGCCATCTACAACGATGTTGATCAGATTTATCTGACCGACCCGGCCGCGTTGTTCGACATGGAAATGGGCGGCAAAGGGGTGCTGGCGATCTCGGTCAAGGAAAACTCGGTCATGCTGATCGACTGCGACCGCATGGCGCCGATGTGGACGCTGGACGACGTCAAGGCCGGCAAGACCCATGATCACTTCAAACGCGCGATGGAGGCGGGCGGCCTTTTCGGCGAGATGCCGGGAACCTGGAACTCCCGCGACGGCGAGTTTCCGATCGCTCAGACCGACTGTCTGCACTACACCACGCTGCACACCCAGCCGTGGAAGCCGTTCCCCGGCCTGCTGGTCTATCGCGACAACCCGCTTGGCCAGGTCTGGCACGATCTGGAGAAATCCGCCGACGCGGCCGGCTACCTGCTGTTCACCAAGGAGCGGCCGAGCGCCGAGTTTCACCGGCTGATCGCGCAATACCAACAGATGCACGATGCGCCCGAGATATTTCCCGGCAGTCAGGTCAGAAAATATTTCGCGGCCATCGCTGACCTTGCCCGCGAGACCGGTGCAACCGGAATTCTCGACTACGGCGCCGGCAAGGCCATCAACTACCAGACGATTCCGGGCGAGTCCGATGACAGTCCATGGCGGCAATCGACCGCGCTGCCCGGCATCCGTGTCCGCTGCTATGACCCTGGCCACGCCCCCTTTGCCGAACTCGATGGCGACGAACGCCACGACGGGGTGATCTCGACCGATGTCGTGGAGCATCTGTCGCCGTTCGACGTACCGTGGGTGATCGACGAGATGTTCGGGCTCGCTCGAAAGTTCGTGTTCATCGTTGCTGCCTGCTATCCGGCGATCAAGACACTGCCCGACGGACGCAATGCACACACCACGCAGCAGCAGCCTTATTGGTGGCACACCCAGATGGCTCTGGCAGCGCGGCGTCATCCCGGCCTGCGCTGGCAGTTGACATGCCAGCAGAAAGGCCGGCTGGGGCGCAGGCAAACCGTATTCACCGAGGCATCGGCGTTGCCGCTCGACTGATCGCCGCAGCCGGCCTGCCGAAAGCACATCTTGATACAGCGCGACATCCACCGCCGCTTTCTTGCCAATGCCCGCCTGATCGTGGGCAGCAGGGTGGGCTTCGGCGTCTTGAACCTGGTCACCAACGTCATCATCCTGCACAGCTTCGGGGCAGCCGATCTGGGTATGGTGATGCTGCTTGTCGCCTATGTCCGCGTCTTTTCCGATGTGGTGAAGTTCGAATCCTGGCAGGCCGTGCTGCGCTACGGGGCAATCCCGGCGGAAGACGGCGACAACGAGCGCTTGCGGCGGCTGATCGGCGTGACCCTGACGCTTGACCTGCTCACCGTGTCCGGTGCGATCTGCGTGGCCGTGCTGCTGGTACCGTACGCCGCCGGCTGGTTTGGCTGGAACGCCGAGATTGCGGCCATCGCACCGTGGTTCATGATCGTGATCCTGTTCGTCACCAACGCCACGCCGAACGGCGTGCTGCGCCTGTTCGACCGGGTCGAGATATTGGCGTTGCAGCACGGGGTCAACGCGGTGATCCGCCTGTCGCTGGTGGTGCTGGTGACGGTGTTCGGGGATAGCGTGCGCGATCTGGCGCTGGCCTGGTTCGCGGCCTTCGTCCTGAGCGCGGCAATTCCGATGGTGGTCAGCGCGCGCGAGTTGACGCGGCGCGGCCTGTTGCCGATCCTGACCCTGCGGCCGGTCCAGGCCGGGCTGCTTTTCCCCGGCATCTGGCGGTTCTTCCTGATGTCGAACCTCATCAGCACCACCCCCATCGCGGTAACGCATCTGACCACGCTGGTCGTAGGGGCCACCTTCGGGGGCGCACAGGCGGCGGCGCTGCAACTTGCCCGGCAGTTAACTTCGGGGGCGTCGGCGCCGATCAAGTTGCTCGGCCCGCTGCTGCTGCCCGATTACGCCCGCCTTTCGGGACGCGGCGAGTGGAGCATGCTGCGCGATGTGCTCGTGCAGCAACTGAGGGTGACGGTGGTGGCGGTCGCACTTGTGGGCGGCGTGCTCTTCGCTGTGTTGCCGCTTGTCGTGGAACTGGCCTTCGGCGCCGACATGCTCGCGCATATCTGGCTGTTCCGGTTACTGCTTCTGGCCACGCTTATCCAGACGGTCGGTTTTTCGCTGAACCACGCAATGTATTCGGCAAGCAAGGGCGGCACGGCACTTCTGATCCAGCTTGGAGCAGTGATTGTCTATGCGGCGATCCTGGCCGGCAGCATCGGCCCACTGGGGTTGAATGCGGTCGGCGTGGCGACGGTCGCATTCGCATTGGTGTTGCGGGGAGTGACGTTGGTCATCGGCCACCGGCTTTTGAAAAAGCGCATCGGCAAGGCAGGCCTTCGCGAAGGCTGACCGCCTTTCACTCAACCCGCGCCACCGAAGCGCTTACCTTTTCCGGTATCTTTAAAGGTGCTGGAGATCGGGAGCGAGCGGGTCGAACTCGAACTCTGATGTCTCGCGGGGAAATGCGGGATGGCGGAGAGGATGGGATTCGAACCCACGGTACAGCTTTACACTGTACAACGGTTTAGCAAACCGCCGCCTTCAGCCACTCGGCCACCTCTCCGGCTCCATCGTGGGGATTTTCGCTCCTGGGCCGCGAACTCAGCCCTTCGGGCCGCCCCGGTAGCGAATGAGCCCCTCCTGCGCCACCGAAGCGACCAGCTTGCCGTCCCGCGTATAGATGCTGCCCCGGTTGAACCCGCGCGCGCCCGAAGCGCTTGGACTGTCCTGCGTATAGAGCAGCCAGTCATCCGTCCGGAACGGCCCGTGGAACCACATTGCATGGTCGAGGCTCGCCGACTGCAGCTTGCCGCTCACCCAGCTCACGCCATGCGGGCGGATGCCGGTATCGAGCAGCGTCATGTCGGACGCATAGGCGAGGATGCACTGGTTGAGCGGCGTGTTGTCGCCAATGCCCTTGCGCGCACGGAACCAGACATGCTGCACCGGCTCCATGGGCGCCGGGTCGATATAATCCTGAGGATTGACCGGCCTGATTTCGATGGGCCGCGGCCTGGCAAAATGCGCGCGCACCGCTTCCGGCAGCCTGTCCTCGATCGCCTTCCTCAGTTCGCGCTCGTTTGGCAGGTCTTCCGGCTGCGGCACATCGGGCATCGCCGCCTGATGCTCGAACCCCTCCTCCTCGACCTGGAACGATGCGGCAAGGTTGAATATCTGCTTGCCGTGCTGGATCGCCACGACGCGCCGCGTCGTGAAGCTCTTTCCGTCGCGCGAGCGGTCGACCTCATAGACGATCGGAATCTTCGGATCGCCGGGCCGTATGAAATAGGCATGCAATGAATGACAGACCCGGTCTTCCACCGTCCGGTAGGCAGCGACCAGCGCCTGTCCGATCACCTGGCCACCGAACACGCGCTGCCAGCTCACATCGGGGCTATGTCCGCGAAAGAGGTTCATCTCGATCTGTTCGAGATCGAGCAGGTCGATGAGATCTTCGACGGGATTTTTGTCGGCTTGCGGCGAGGCGTCGGTCATGGCCACTCCTGGGGGAACGCGGAGAACGGTTGAAGCCCGGTTCGCTCCGCTGAGGGGCCGCGAAAGCAAAGGCTTCGGAGTGGCCGGAAGATAAGCGGAGCGCGGCGGCCTGTCACCGTCTTTACGCAACCGCGAAGGAGTTTGCAGGCTCGGGAAAACGCACCGAAACCCGAAAATCAGCTAATTATTTCAGCATCTTACTGATGAGAGAGCCACTCGCGCGCCTGGCGCTGCGCCTCTGCGATCTCGGTGGGCGTCATCTCCGCCGACAGTTCCGCACGGCAGCTTCGCGCCGCATCGCTTCCCTTCATCGCCGCAAGATTGAACCACTTGTGGGCGGTCACGAGATCGACGTCCACGCCATGCCCCGTCGAGTACATCAGCCCAAGATTATATAGCGCGTCGCACTTGCCGCCCTCTGCGGCAAGCTCGCTTTTCTCGATGGCTTCGAGTTGCATGCGAGCCATGTGCTGGTCTCCCCGTATTCGAGGCTTCAAGCCCGTTGTTACCCTGAAGACGGAGCCCCTCTCCGTCCCGGTACAACTCTCCACGCGCGCACTGAAAAAATGGTTAACGGCCCGCTCACCATGGGCTTTGTGTGAGCGGGCGTGACAAAACTGCCAACGATGTCCGCCGCCTAGACCTTCGGCACTTCCATGCCGCGCTGAACGGCCGGCCGCGCGCCGATGGCATCGAGCCAGCGCTTTACATTCGCGCCTTCCCCGACCACATCGGGTTTCGCCTGCCTGATCAGGTCGAAGGCGACGCTGATCCAGGGATAGGTCGCCATGTCGGCGATCGAATAATCGCCGCCCATGAAGGCCGCCTCGCCAAGCCGGTTATCGAGCACCTTGATGAGGCGCGCCGCTTCGCCGACATAACGGTCGATCGCATAGGGAATTTTTTCCGGCGCGGTATTGATGAAGTGGCCTGCCTGGCCAAACATCGGCCCGACACCTCCCATCTGCCACATCAGCCATTCGAGCGTCTTCGCGCGCTGCTCGCCCTTGGGGGCCAGAAACTTGCCTGTCTTCTCGGCGAGATAAACAAGGATCGCACCCGACTCGAACACGGATACCGGCCCGGCATCCGCGTCCCTGTCGACGATCGCGGGAATGCGATTATTGGGGCTGACTTTCAGAAATGACGGCGCGAATTGTTCTTCCTTGCCGATGTTGACCGCATGAACCTCATAGGGAAGTCCCGTTTCCTCGAGCATGATCGAGACCTTGCGTCCGTTCGGCGTCGTCCATGTATAGAAATCGATCATCGCATTCCGCCTTTGGCAAATGCGGCATGCGGTTTTCCTCCCCGCACCCCGCGAATTTCGGTCAAGCCCATATGGGAAATGCGAACAGGGTGCGCAACATACGCCTGCCGGGATATGTCAGTAATCGACCGTCACTTCGACGTGATGATGCCGGTGCCGCGCACACACATAGGGCGAGAGCGTATATTCGCCGGCTGCGAGCTCAAGCCCCACCGCTTCCTGCGGCAGAAGGAAGTCGGCAATCGCATCGCCCTTCGCATCGAGGATCGAAAAGCCGTAGGTGCCGTCCATGACGCGCACGATCTTGCCGCCTTCGGGCAGCTTCAGTGTCCGCCCCCAGGCCTCGCTGGTGCCGTACTTGTCCTTCATGATCAGGCTTCCCGTCGCCGTCACCGTTTCGGCGCTCGCGGGAGCGGCAAGCGCTGCGGCAATCGTCGCGGCCATGGAAATGGTCTGAATGAGGCGCATGCGGAACATCCTCCCTTCGGCGCCCCCTGGCGCAAATGGCAAACAGCGCCTCCGGTTTCCCGGAAGCGCTGTGAGCTTACCATAAGAGAGGGAGCCGTTAAGCCCCGCCTCTAACTTCGTGCGCGTTGCCCGAACAGCACGTTGCGTGCGCGCTCGGCCTCTTTGGTCTTGTCCCCGATGGTACCCCGTCGCCATTCGCGACCAAGGGCAAACCCCCTCTGGACGGCCGGACGGGTGCCGACCCGTTCGAACCAGTCTTTCAGGAATGGGAAATCGTCAAGCCGCTGACCCTGGTTCTTGTAGGGTACGATCCAGCCCCAGCAGGCCATATCGGCGATCGAGTAACGGCCGGAGAGATAGTCCCGGTCCTTCAGGCGCTTGTTCATAACGCCATAGAGCCGGTTCACCTCGTCTGTATACCGCTTGATCGCATAAGGGATCTTTTCCTGAGCGTACTGGCGGAAGTGATGGGCTTGGCCCGCCATGGGGCCAAGCCCAGCCATTTGCCAGAACAGCCATTGGTCGACCTCAACTCTCGAGCGTTCGCTTGCCGGATAGAACTTGCCGGTCTTGCGTCCGAGATATTGAAGGATTGCCCCCGACTCGAAAATCGAGATCGGTTTCCCCCCCGGACCGCTCGGGTCCACGATGGCTGGCATCCGGTTGTTCGGTGCGACCTTCAGAAAGGATCGCTTGAACTGGTCACCAATACCGATATTCACCGGCTTGACCGCGTAAGGCAGCCCGCATTCCTCCAGCATGATCGAAACCTTCCAGCCGTTTGGCGTTGGCCAGTAGTAGAGATCGATCGGCTTGGCGTTGTCCCGCCCGGAAGCGGGACGTCGCCGTGCTGAAGAACGTATCGCCGCCGCCTTAACGGGTTTTGACCGGCGTATATCGCTCATTTCGGCTGCTTACGCCGCCTTCTTGCGCGCTGCAGGCTTACGCTTCGCAGCGGGCTTCCGCTTGGCAGCTGGCTTCTTGGCCGCTGTCTTGCGGGCTGCCGGCTTCTTGGCAGCGGTCTTGCGGGCGGTCGTCTTCTTCGCAGCAGGCTTCCGCTTTGCGGGGGCCTTCTTGGCGACCGTCTTCTTTGCTGCAGGCTTCTTGGCCGCAGGCTTCTTCTTCGCAGCGGTCTTCTTCGCAGCGGGCTTCTTGGCCACTGCCTTCTTCGCTACGGTCTTCTTGGCCACTGCCTTCTTGGCGGCGGGCTTCTTCTTCGCAGCAGGCTTCCGCTTCGCGGGGGCCTTCTTCGCTGCCGTCGTCTTCGCTGCGAGCTTCTTCACCGTCTTCTTGGCGGCGGGCTTCTTCGCAGCAGGCTTCTTGGCCGCGGGCTTTTTGGCCGCGGCGGCCTTCGGCTTAGCTTTCGTCTTCGTGGTGGTAGCCATGTTTATCTAGCTCCTGATGTGCCGTTTCGTTTGGCGACAATCCATTTACTCGCAACGCGCGCGCAACAACAATATGAGCGCGTAAAAAGCGCTCGGCAACACAATGCAACAGATTTGTGCACGCGTGGTCGCGCCACTCTCAGGGGAAAGTGGTTACCAAACGGTTCATCCGGAAGCCGGAATTTTTCGTCAGTTGTCGGACGATAGACCGAGTTTTCGCGCGAGGATTTCGTTGACGACGCTCGGATTTGCCTTGCCAGACGTGGATTTCATGACTTGGCCGACAAACCAGCCCGCAAGTTGAGGCTTGACTTTCGTTTGCTCGGCTTTATCGGGGTTGGCGGCAATGACGGCGTCGATTGCAGCCTCGATCTCCCCAAAATCCGTTACCTGCTGCAGGCCTTCCTCTTCGACGATTCGAGCCGGGTCGCGACCCGTTTTGTACATCGAATCAAAAACCTGCTTCGCGATTCGTCCCGAGATCGTCCCGTCCGCGATGAGGTCGATGAGCTCTCCGAGCTGCTTTGCACTCACCGGAGTCTCCTCGATCGAGTGTCCTTCGCGGTTCAGGGCACCGAACAAATCGCCCGTCACCCAGTTCGCCGCGAGCTTCGCATCGCGCCCCTTCGCCACCGCCTCGAAGTAGTCCGCGCGCGCACCGTCCCCGATCAGGACGGTCGCGTCATAGGGCGATAGCGCATATGCGGAGATGAGCCGCGCCTTCTTCTCGTCCGGCAATTCGGGCAGGGAAGCCGCGATGCCGTCCACAAAGTCCTGCGTGAACTCGAGCGGCAGAAGATCGGGATCGGGGAAGTAGCGATAGTCATGTGCCTCTTCCTTGGAACGCATCGACCGCGTCTCGCCCGTCTTCGGGTCGAACAGCCGCGTCTCCTGGTTGATCTTGCCGCCCTCTTCCAGGATTTCGATCTGCCGGCGGGCTTCGTATTCGATCGCCTGTCCGATAAAGCGGATCGAGTTCACATTCTTGATTTCGCAGCGCGTGCCGAGGCCCGTACCGGCCTTGCGCACCGAGACGTTAACGTCGGCGCGCAGGCTCCCCTCTTCCATGTTCCCGTCGCAGGTGCCGAGATAGCGCAGGATGGTGCGGAGCTTGCGCACGTAAGCCTGCGCCTCCTCGGCCGAGCGCATATCCGGCCGCGAAACGATCTCCATCAGCGCCACGCCCGACCGGTTGAGATCGACGAAGCTCATCGCCGGGTGCTGGTCGTGAAGGCTCTTGCCCGCGTCCTGTTCGAGATGCAGGCGCTCGATACCGACCGTCACCGTCCGTCCGTCCGGCATGTCGAGCAGGACTTCGCCCTCGCCCACGATCGGATGCTTGAACTGCGAAATCTGATAACCCTGCGGCAGATCGGGATAGAAATAGTTCTTCCGGTCGAAGATGGAGCGCAGGTTGATCTTCGCCTTGAGGCCGAGCCCCGTGCGCACCGCCTGCTCCACGCAGAAACGGTTGATCACGGGCAACATGCCCGGCATCGCCGCGTCGACGAAGCTCACCTGGGTGTTCTGCTCCGCGCCGAACTTCGTCGAGGACGCCGAGAAAAGCTTGGCGTTCGACGTCACCTGCGCATGCACTTCGAGGCCGAGAATGATTTCCCAGTCCCCGGTTGCCCCCTGGATCAGGTCTTCCTTGCGGGCTTCGCGCAGTTTCATCGTGCGTTCGAAATCGCTCACCATCGTCTCGGCCATGCTCACGCCCTCCACCACGCTTCGGCTTCCGCCGTGAAACCTGCCGCTTCCTCGATAGCGAACGCCGCCCGGAGCAGCGTCTCCTCGTCGAAGGTCCGCCCGATGAGCTGCAAGCCGAGCGGCAGCCCCTCGGCGGAAAGCCCGGCAGGCACCGAGATGCCGGGAAGTCCGGCAAGGTTCACCGTCACCGTGAACACGTCGTTCAGATACATGGAGAGCGGATCGTCCGTCTTCTCGCCGATGCCGAATGCCGCCGAAGGCGCCGTCGGCGTCAGCAGCACATCCACCTCCGAGAAGGCTTCCGCGAAATCGCGCGCGATCAGCGTGCGCACCTTCTGCGCCTTCAGGTAGTAGGCGTCGTAATACCCGGCCGAGAGCACATAGGTGCCCATCAGCACGCGGCGCCGGACCTCCGCGCCGAAGCCTTCGGCGCGCGTCCTCTCATACATGTCCGTGATGTCCTTGCCCTCGACGCGTAGCCCGTAGCGCACGCCATCATAGCGCGCGAGGTTGGACGAGCATTCCGCAGGCGCAACGATGTAGTAGGTCGGCAGCGCATACTTCGTATGCGGGAGGCTCACCTCCTTCACATTGGCGCCCGCCGCCTTCAGCCACTCGATGCCGCGCGTCCACAAATCGTCGATCTCTTTCGGCATCCCGTCCACGCGGTATTCCTTCGGAATGCCGACATTCAGGCCCTTGATGCCCTGGCCGAGCGCCGCCTCGTAGTCCGGCACCGGCCGGTCGACACTCGTCGTGTCCTTCTCGTCGTGGCCTGCCATCGAACCCAGCATGATCGCCGCGTCGCGCACATCCCGCGCGATCGGCCCCGCCTGGTCGAGCGACGAGGCAAACGCCACGATGCCCCAGCGCGAACAGCGTCCATAGGTGGGCTTGAGCCCCACGGTGCCGGTGAAGGCCGCCGGTTGGCGGATCGAGCCGCCCGTATCCGTCGCCGTCGCCGCAAGGCAGAGCTTCGCCGCCACCGCCGCCGACGAACCGCCCGACGAACCGCCCGGCACGAGCTTCGCATCCGAACCCTTGCGCCGCCACGGGTTCACCACCGGGCCGTAGAAGCTCGTCTCGTTCGACGAACCCATGGCGAACTCGTCATTATTGAGCTTGCCCAGCATCACCGCGCCATCGCGCCAGAGGTTCGCCGTCACCGTCGACTCGTAAGCCGGATGGAAGCCGTCGAGAATGTGGCTGCAGGCCGTCGTCAGCACGTCCTTCGTGCAGAACAGATCCTTGATGCCGAGCGGAATGCCTTCGAGCCGCCCGCCCTCGCCCTTGGCGAGCTTCGCATCGGAGGCCTTCGCCATCTCCAGCGCCTTCTCCGCCGTCGGCGTCACATAGGCATTGAGCGCGGAAGCAGCCTCCATCTCCTTGAGATAGGCGCCGGTCAGCTCCGTGGAACTGATCTCCTTCTTTTTCAGCGCGTCACGGGCGGCGGCAAGCGTCAGTTTGGTCAGGTCGCTCATCGTTTACTCCACCACCTTCGGCACCACATAGAAGCCGTCTTCCGCGCCGGGCGCGTTTCGC
>PHEF01000135.1 GCA_002842875.1 Alphaproteobacteria bacterium HGW-Alphaproteobacteria-3
ATCGAGATGAAGACGACGATCTGCTGCCATTCGGCTTCCATGGAGGGGAAGGCGCCGAAAAGCACCCGCAGGATGAGCGCCATGGCCGCGACCTTCGGCGCGCCGCCGAAGAAGGCGGTGACCGGCGTGGGCGCGCCTTCATAGACGTCCGGCGTCCACATGTGGAACGGCACGGCCGAAATCTTGAAGGCGAGGCCCGCCAGCACGAAGACGATGCCGAAGATGGCGCCGATATTCGCACCTTCCGTGGCGAGGACACTGGCGATCCCCGAGAACTCGACGCTGCCGGTGAAGCCGTAAACGAGCGAGGCGCCATAAAGCAGCATGCCGGAGGCGAGCGCACCGAGGACAAAATATTTGAGGCCCGCTTCCGTCGCGCGCGCGTTGTCGCGGTGGATGGCGGCGATGACATAGAGGGCGAGGCTCTGCAGCTCGAGGCCCATGTAGAGGGCGATGAGGCCGTTCGCCGAGACCATCATGAACATGCCGAGCGTCGCCAGCACGATGAGCACCGGGAACTCGAAGCGATCCATGTTTTCGCGGCGGATGAAGCCGAAGGACATGACGATGGCAGCGACGGCGGCCAGCAGGATCAGGAGCTTCATGAACCTGGTGAAGACGTCGACCACGAACATGCCACCGAAGGCCTGAACCGCGGTGTCGGGCTCGATGACGAGCAGCGCCGCGACGAGCACGAAGAGGCCGATGGCGCCGATGCCCGTTTCGCGCGCATCGCATTTGCGGAAGACACCCCACTGGCACCGAGCGCCATGAGGATTTCAGGCAAGGCTGGCAGGAAGTCCGGGACGTTGGTCACTGCTTGTTCCATGTTGTTTCGTTCCCGAGACCTAGTTTCCGGCGAAGAGGCTTGCGACCTGGCCAAGGATGCCAGTGTCGCCCGCCAGCCGGTGCGCCTCCAGGGCGGCGTTGTAGTTCGCGACGAGGTTTTCGACCGAGACGGCGGTGACCTCCATGATCGGCGAGGGATAGACGCCGAAGAAGATGGTCGTGGCCAGCAGCGGCGCGAGGATGAGCACCTCGCGGCGGTTGAGATCCATGATCGACTTCAGCGTGTCCTTCTCGATCTCGCCGAAGACAACGCGGCGATAGAGGAAGAGCGCGTAGGCGGCGGCGAGGATGACGCCGGTGGCGGCGATGGCGGCAACCCAGGTGTTGACCTTGAAGGTGCCGACGATGGTCAGGAACTCGCCGATGAAACCGCTCGTGCCGGGCAGACCGACGTTCGCCATGGTGAAGATCATGAAGACGACGGCATAGAGCGGCATGCGATTGACGAGGCCGCCATAGGCCGCGATCTCGCGCGTGTGCATGCGGTCGTAGATGACGCCGACGCAGAGGAAGAGCGCGCCGGAGACCCAGCCGTGCGACAGCATCTGGAAGATGCCGCCCTGCACGCCCTGATGCGTGGCAGCGAAAATGCCCATTGTCACAAAGCCCATATGGGCGACGGAGGAATAGGCGATCAGCTTCTTCATGTCCTCCTGCACCAGCGCGACGAGCGAGGTGTAGACGATGGCGATGAGGCTGAGGCCGAAGACGAGCCAGGCGAGATCGGCGGAAGCGACCGGGAACATGGGCAGCGAGAAACGGAGGAAGCCGTAGCCGCCCATCTTCAGCATGATACCCGCGAGGATGACGGAACCGGCAGTGGGCGCTTCCACATGCGCGTCAGGCAGCCAGGTGTGCACCGGCCACATCGGCATCTTCACCGCGAAGGAGGCGAAGAAGGCAAGCCAGAGCCAGAGCTGCATGTCCGCCGGGAAATCATGCGCGAGAAGCACGGGGATGCTGGTCGTGCCCGCTTCCCAGTACATCGCCATGATGGCGAGGAGCATGAGCACCGAGCCTGCGAAAGTGTAGAGGAAGAACTTGAAGCTCGCATAGATGCGCCGCGCACCGCCCCAGACGCCGATGATCAGGAACATCGGAATGAGGCCGCCCTCGAAGAAGAGGTAGAAGAGCACGAGGTCCAGCGCGCAGAAGACGCCGATCATCAGCGTTTCGAGCACAAGGAAGGCGATCATGTATTCCTTCACCCGCTTCTCGATGGAGGTCCAGCTTGCGAGGATGCAGGCCGGCATGAGGAAGGTGGTGAGGATGACGAAGAGCATCGAAATGCCGTCGACGCCCATGTGGTAGTTGATCGCGCCGCCGAGCCACTCCGTTTCCTGAACGAACTGGAAGTCCGCCGTGGTGGGATCGAATTTCCACCAGATGTAGAGCGAGACGAGGAAGGTGATGGAGGTCGTCCACAGCGCCACGTAGCGCGCATTGCGCGCGACGGAGGCCTCGTCGCCGCGTGTCACCAGAATGATGAGCGCGCCAACGATCGGCAGGAAGGTGATGAGCGAGAGAATATTGCCGTCGGTCATCAGTGCGTTCCCCCGACCATGAACCAGGTCACCAGACCCGCCACGCCGAGCAGCATCGCGAAGGCGTAGTGATAGAGATAACCGCTCTGAAGGCGCACGACGCCGCGCGTGATGTCGAGCACGCGTGCGGCAACACCGTCCGGGCCGAGGCCGTCGATGATGCGGCCGTCACCCTGCTTCCAGAGCACGCGGCCAAGCCGGAAGGCCGGGCGGACGAAGAGGAAGTCGTAGATCTCGTCGAAGTACCACTTGTTGAGCAGGAACTTGTAGAGCGGCTCATGCGTCTTCGCGAGTTGCTTCGGCATGTCGGGCCGCGCGATGTAGAAGAGCCAGGAGACGGCGAAACCGACGACCATCATGAGCGTGGGCAGGTAAGGCACCCATTCCGGCACGTTGTGGAACTCGTGCATGATGTGGTTTTCGGCGCCGCGATAGACAGCCTCGAGCCAGAACTCTTCATAGGCGTGACCGATGAAAAGCGGTGCGAAGACCATGCCCGCGCCGATGGCGCCGACCGCGAGGACGACGAGCGGCATGAGCATGACGAGCGGCGACTCGTGGACGTGGGAGAGCGTCTCGTTCGATGCACGGCTCTGCCCAAAGAAGGTCAGGAAGATCAGACGCCAGGAATAGAAGGAGGTGAGCAGCGCGGCGACGACTGTCATCGTGAAGGCATACATATGCGCCGGGTTGTGGCCGGCATAGGCCGCTTCGATGATCGCGTCCTTCGAGTAATACCCCGCGGTGAAGGGGAAGCCGGTGAGCGCGAGCGTGCCGATCACCATCAGCACCCCGGTGACGGGGATGAGCTTGAAGAGACCGCCCATCCTGCGCATGTCCTGCTCGTCGCTCATGGCATGGATCACCGAACCGGAGCCGAGGAACAGGAGCGCCTTGAAGAAGGCGTGGGTGAAGAGGTGGAACATCGCCACCTCGTAGGCGCCGACGCCAAGCGCCACGAACATGTAGCCGAGCTGCGAACAGGTCGAATAGGCGATGACGCGCTTGATGTCGTTCTGGACGAGGCCGACGGTCGCGGCGAAGAAGGCGGTCGTCGCGCCAATCACGGTGACGACGGTGAGCGCATAGGGCGAAAACTCGAAGACGGGCGAGAGGCGCGCAACGAGGAAGACGCCGGCCGTCACCATGGTCGCGGCATGGATGAGGGCGGAGACGGGCGTCGGGCCTTCCATGGCGTCCGGCAGCCAGGTGTGGAGCAGGAACTGCGCCGACTTGCCCATGGCCCCCATGAAG
>PHEF01000136.1 GCA_002842875.1 Alphaproteobacteria bacterium HGW-Alphaproteobacteria-3
CACACCCGTCACGTCCGTCGTGCGGAAGTAGAACTGCGGGCGGTAGTTCGTGAAGAACGGCGTATGACGCCCGCCCTCTTCCTTCGTCAGGATGTAGGCCTCGGCCTCGAACTCCGTATGCGGCGTGATCGAGCCCGGCGCGCAAAGAACCTGCCCGCGCTCCACTTCCTCGCGCTTCGTGCCGCGAAGCAGAACGCCCACATTGTCGCCCGCCTGACCCTGGTCAAGAAGCTTGCGGAACATCTCGACGCCCGTGCAGGTCGTCTTCGTCGTGTCCTTGATGCCGACGATCTCGATTTCGTCGCCGACCTTCACGATCCCGCGCTCGATGCGGCCCGTCACAACCGTGCCGCGGCCCGAGATCGAGAACACGTCTTCGATCGGCATCAGGAACGGCAGGTTGATCGGACGCTCGGGCTGCGGAATGTAGGCGTCAACCGCCTTCATCAGCTCGAGGATCGCGTCGTGCCCGATTTCCTTGTTCGAGTCCTCAAGCGCGGCAAGCGCCGAGCCCTTCACGATCGGAATATCGTCGCCCGGGAAGTCGTAGCTCGAAAGAAGCTCGCGGATTTCCATCTCGACAAGCTCCAGAAGCTCCGGATCGTCGACCTGGTCCACCTTGTTCATGAACACGACAAGCGCCGGAACGCCAACCTGGCGCGCAAGCAGAATGTGCTCGCGCGTCTGCGGCATCGGGCCATCGGCGGCCGAAACAACAAGGATCGCGCCGTCCATCTGCGCCGCGCCCGTGATCATGTTCTTCACATAGTCCGCATGGCCGGGGCAGTCCACATGCGCGTAATGACGGGCTTCCGTCTGATACTCGACATGCGCCGTCGAGATCGTGATCCCGCGCGCCTTCTCTTCAGGCGCCTTGTCGATCTGGTCATACGCCGAATACGTCGCACCGCCCGTCTCCGCAAGCACCTTCGTGATCGCAGCCGTCAGCGACGTCTTCCCGTGGTCAACGTGTCCAATCGTCCCGATGTTGCAGTGCGGCTTGTTCCGCTCAAACTTCTCTTTGGCCATACGTAGCCGAACATGTTGGCGAGCGGCACCATCGCGTGGATCACCTGCGCGATACCGCGCTGCTCGGTGCCGCTGATCTGACCGCGACGGCTGTTCAGGTCGCCGATCACGTCGCCCATATATTCTTCCGGCGTCACAACCTCGACATTCATGATCGGCTCGAGGAGTTTCACACCTGCCTGTTGCGCACCTTCGCGGAACGCCGCGCGCGCCGCGATTTCGAACGCCATGACGCTCGAGTCGACGTCATGATAGGCACCGTCGATAAGGGTCGCCTTGAAGTCGATCATCGGGAAGCCGGCGAGCGGACCGCTATCCTTCACGCTCTCGACGCCCTTCTGAACGCCCGGCACATATTCCTTCGGCACCGAACCGCCGACGACCTTGCTCTCGAACAGGAAGCCCGTACCCGGCTCGCCCGGCTCGAACACGATCTTCACGCGAGCGAACTGGCCCGAACCGCCCGTCTGCTTCTTGTGCGTGTAGTCGATTTCGGCGCGCTTCGTGAGCGTCTCGCGATAGGCCACCTGAGGCGCACCCACATTCGCTTCGACCTTGAACTCGCGACGCATGCGGTCGACGAGAATGTCGAGATGCAGTTCGCCCATGCCCTTGATGACGGTCTGACCGGATTCCTCGTCCACCGAAACGCGGAAAGACGGATCTTCCTGCGCAAGGCGATTGAGCGCGATGCCCATCTTCTCCTGGTCGGCTTTCGTCTTCGGCTCGACCGCAACCTCGATGACCGGCTCCGGGAATTCCATGCGTTCCAGAATGATCGGCTTCAGCGGATCGCAAAGCGTGTCGCCCGTCGTGGTGTTCTTGAGGCCGGCAACGGCGACGATGTCGCCCGCATAGGCTTCCTTGATGTCTTCGCGATGGTTCGCGTGCATCTGCAGCATGCGGCCGATACGTTCGCGGTTGTCCTTGGTCGAATTCAGCACACCCGTACCGGTAGTGACCACACCCGAATAGATGCGGCAGAAGGTGAGCGAGCCGACGAAGGGGTCGTTCATGATCTTGAAAGCGAGAACCGAAAGCGGCTCATCGTCGGAAGCGCCGCGCGTGTCGGGCTCGTCGGTCTTGGGATCGATGCCCTGCATGCGCTCGATCTCAAGCGGCGACGGCAGGAAATCGACCACGGCGTCCAGCATCGGCTGCACGCCCTTGTTCTTGAAGGCGCTGCCGCAGAGAACCGGCACGAATTTGCGGGCAATGGTACCCTTGCGGATAAGCTTCTTGAGGGTCTCCTCGTCGGGCTCGTTGCCCTCGAGGTAGGCCTCCATCACCGTGTCGTCCATTTCGACGGCGAGCTCGACCATCTTTGCGCGATACTCGTCCGCCTGATCCTTCATGTCTTCGCGAATGTCGCGATACTCGAACTCGGCACCGAGAGATTCATCCTTCCAGATGATCTCCTGCATCTTGACGAGATCGATCAGACCTTCGAACTCGGCTTCCGAACCGATCGGAAGTTGAACCACCAGCGGCACCGCACCGAGGCGCGTCACGATCATATCGACGCAGCGATAGAAGTTCGCGCCCATGCGGTCCATCTTGTTGACGAAGCACATGCGGGGAACGCGATACTTGTCGGCCTGGCGCCACACCGTCTCGGACTGCGGCTCCACGCCGGCAACCGAGTCGAACACCGTCACGGCACCGTCGAGCACGCGGAGCGAACGCTCCACCTCGATCGTGAAATCCACGTGACCGGGCGTGTCGATGATGTTGATACGCTTGTCTTTCCAGAAGCAGGTCGTCGCAGCGGACGTGATCGTGATGCCACGCTCCTGCTCCTGCTCCATCCAGTCCATGGTGGCAGCGCCGTCGTGCACTTCGCCAATCTTGTGGCTCACGCCCGTGTAGTAAAGGATGCGCTCGGTCGTCGTCGTCTTACCCGCATCGATGTGAGCCATGATGCCGATATTGCGGTAATCTTCGAGCTTCGTTTTGCGTGCCATGACGGTCTGCCTTTAGGGGTCTTGAACGCGTTACCAGCGGTAGTGCGAGAAGGCGCGGTTGGCTTCAGCCATCCGGTGCGTGTCTTCGCGTTTCTTGACGGCGGAGCCGCGATTGTTCGCCGCATCGAGCAGCTCGCCCGAGAGACGCGCCACCATCGTCGTTTCGTTGCGGGCGCGAGCGGCGGCAATGATCCAGCGGATCGCCAGCGCCTTGCGACGATCCGGACGAACCTCGACGGGGACCTGGTAGGTCGCACCGCCAACGCGCCGCGAGCGCACTTCAAGCGCCGGCATCACGTTTTCGAGGGCTTCGTGGAACGTGCGCAGCGGGTCGACATTGGCCTTCTGCTGCATCTGATCGAACGCACCGTAAATGATGCTTTCAGCGGCGGACTTCTTGCCGTGATACATCAGGCTGTTCATGAACTTCGCGAGAACAACGTCGCCAAACTTGGCGTCCGGAAGAACTTCTCGCTTTTCTGCGCTGTGGCGGCGGGACATGTCTCTGTTCCTTACTTCGGACGCTTCGCGCCGTATTTCGAACGGCGCTGACGGCGATCTTTCACACCCTGCGTGTCGAGCACGCCACGGATGATGTGGTAACGAACACCCGGAAGGTCCTTCACGCGGCCGCCGCGGATCAGCACCACGGAGTGCTCCTGCAGGTTGTGGCCTTCGCCAGGGATGTAGCTCGTCACTTCGAACTGGTTGGTCAGCCTTACGCGGGCGACCTTACGCAGAGCGGAGTTCGGCTTCTTCGGTGTCGTCGTATAGACGCGC
>PHEF01000042.1:0-20067 GCA_002842875.1 Alphaproteobacteria bacterium HGW-Alphaproteobacteria-3
CAACATGAAGTACCAGCTCGCCTCCATGGTGCAGCGCGGCCATGCCTTCGCCATCGTCGACGAAGTCGACTCGATCCTGATCGACGAGGCGCGCACGCCCCTCATCATTTCCGGTCCGCTCGACGACAAATCCGATCTCTACCTGTCCATCGACGAAGTGATCCCGCTGATCGGCGACGCGGACTACGAACTCGACGAGAAGCAGCGCACGGTGAACCTCACCGAAGAGGGCAACGAGCGCATCGAGGAGGTCCTCAGGGAACGCGGCATTCTCCTCGAAGGCAGCCTCTACGATATCGAGAACATCTCCATCGTTCACCACGTGAACAACGCGCTGCGCGCGCACAAGATGTTCCAGAAGGACAAGGACTACATCGTCAAGGCGGACAAGGTCGTCATCATCGACGAATTCACCGGCCGCATGATGGAGGGCCGCCGCTACTCCGACGGACTGCACCAGGCGCTCGAAGCGAAGGAGCGCGTGCCGATCCAGCCGGAAAACCAGACGCTCGCCTCGATCACCTTCCAGAACTACTTCCGCATGTACGACAAGCTTTCGGGCATGACGGGCACGGCGATGACGGAAGCATCGGAATTCGGCGACATCTACGGCCTCGAAGTCATCGACATTCCGACGAACAAGCCGATCTCGCGCCTCGACGAGGACGACGAGGTCTACCGCACCGCACGGGAGAAATATGCGGCCATGATCGAGGAAATCGAGGATTGCGCGGCACGCGGCCAGCCCGTTCTTGTCGGCACCACCTCGATCGAGAAGTCGGAAACGCTGGCCGAACTTCTGAAGAAGAAAAAGATCAAGCACAAGGTACTCAACGCCCGCTACCACGAGCAGGAAGCTCATATCGTGGCTCAGGCGGGCGTGCCCGGCGCGATCACGATTGCAACCAACATGGCAGGCCGCGGCACCGACATTCAGCTCGGCGGCAACCTCGACATGCGGCTTGCCGACGAGACGGCCGGTATCGAGGACGAAGCCGCGCGTGCCCGCAAGGCGGAAGAAGTGCGCGCCGACATCGAAGAGAAGAAGCGCCGCGCCCTCGAGGCTGGCGGTCTCTACGTGATTGGCACGGAGCGCCACGAAAGCCGCCGCATCGACAACCAGCTCCGCGGCCGCTCGGGCCGCCAGGGCGATCCCGGCCGCTCCAAGTTCTACCTGTCTCTCGAAGACGACCTCATGCGCATCTTCGGCACCGACCGCATGGACGGCATGCTGCAGAAGCTGGGTCTTCAGGAAGGCGAGGCGATCGTCCATCCCTGGATCAACAAGGCGCTCGAAAAGGCACAGCAGAAGGTCGAGGCGCGCAACTTCGACATCCGCAAGAACCTGCTGAAGTTCGACAACGTGATGAACGATCAGCGCCGCGCGATCTTCGAGCAGCGCATCGACCTCATGCGCGCCGACGACGTTTCGGACACCGTGGACGATATGCGCCGCCAGGTGATCGACGACATGGTGAAGCTGCATGTGCCCGAAAAGGCCTATGCCGAGCAGTGGAATCTCGCCGGACTGAAGGAAGACGCGAAGAAGACGCTCGACCTCGACCTGCCGGTGGAGGAATGGGCCGAAGAGGAAGGCATCGCGGACGAGGAAATCCGCGACCGCATCAATTCGTCTTCCGACCGGCTGATGGCCGCGAAGGCGGCGCAGGTCGGTCCGAACCTCATGCGGCAGGTGGAAAAGGCCGTCCTCCTTCAGACGCTCGACCATCACTGGCGCGACCACCTGATGATGCTCGACCATCTGCGCCAGGCCGTCGGCCTGCGCGGCTACGCGCAGCGCGACCCGCTCAACGAATACAAGTCCGAAGCGTTCGAGCTCTTTGAAAGCCTGCTCTCGCGGCTGCGCGAGGATGTGACGCGCCAGCTCGCCGTCGCGCAGTTCGTGACGGAAGAACAGGCGCCGAAGATCGAGAACGAACCCCTGCCCGAAATGCACGCGCATCATACCGATCCGCTGACCGGCGACGACGAGCTCTCGGACGGCGACACGGCGCTCCGCACCGTGCGGAACGATCCGGGCGTTGCCACCGACCCGAACGATCCACGCACCTGGGGCAAGACGCCGCGCAACGCACCCTGCCCTTGCGGTTCCGGCAAGAAATACAAGCACTGCCACGGCGCGCTCTGAACGCCGCGCCTGCCCAAACAAAAAAGAGCCGCACTGAAGAGTGCGGCTCTTTTCTTTTGCGCTTCCGAAAGATCAGGCGCGATGGGTTTCCGACGACGCCTTCTTCAGGTGATGGCCGGCAAGGAAGTAATGCGCCGCCGCCCAGAGGTTCAACAGCGAGGTGCCGAACAGCGCCCAGCGCAGCGACTGGTTGCCCATGTCCATCGTATGATTGAAGAAATCCGACAGGATGCCGACGAATTGCGGGCCGAAGCCGAGACCGATGATGTTGAGGATGAAGAGCATCATGGCCGAGGCGAGCGCGCGCTTCGCGGGCGGGGTCAACGTCTGGATCATCGCGAAGGAAGGCCCCAGGTAGAAGGCGCCGAGGAACGAGATCGGTACATAGAGGACCCAGAGGATCGAAACGCCGTGGTTGCCGATATGGAAGACCGGCCAGTTGTCGGTGAGATAGAAGGCGACGATGAAAGGCACCACCGCGAGCTTCGCCCAGGCGACGACCCATGTGTTCCAGCGCACATCCTTCGCGGCGAGACGATCCGTCAGGCGCCCGCCGATATAGGCACCGAGACCGCCCACAATGCCGACCATCAGCGCGAGATAGGTCGATACTTCGCCAATCGACATGCCATGCGTGCGGATGAGATAGGCCGGGCCCCACATGACGCCGCCATAGCCGACGAAGGACGTGATGGTGACGCCGCACACGACATGACGAACCGCCGCCGTGTACCAGAGATGGTGAAACCCTTCCTTGACGATGGTGACACCCGTCTGGAAGTTGAGCGGCTTGTCGGATTTCTCCGGCGCCATGCCATCCGCGCCGCCGCGTTCGGGCTCGACCAGCGTGAAGCGGACGATCAGCGCAAGAAGAAGACCCGGCAGACCGACGACGAAGAAGGCCATGCGCCAGCCGTACCAGACCGCCACCCAGCCGCCGACGAGAAAGCCGATCATCACACCGAAATAAACACCGAGCGAATAAATCGCCATGGCACTGGCGCGTTCTTCGGGCGGGTACATGTCGGCGATCATCGAATGGGAAGGAGGGCTTGACCCCGCCTCGCCGACGCCAACGCCGATGCGCGCAAGCGCGAGCTGCCAGAAATTCATGGCGAGACCGCAAACCGCCGTCATGCCGCTCCAGATCGCAATGGCCCAGGCGATGATGTTGCGGCGGTTGCCGCGATCCGCAACGAGCGCGATCGGAATACCGAGGGTCGCATAGAAGATCGCGAAGGCGATGCCCGACAGAAATCCGAGCTGCGTGTCGGAGAGATGGAGCTCCGCCTGTATCGACGGCATCAGGATGCCCATGATACTGCGGTCGACATGGCTCGACGTATAGCCGAGCACGAGTACCATCAGCGCGTAACGCCGATATCCGGGCGATACCCTGGCAGGCGCGGCCCCCTTGGCCATTATGGCTTCGGCCATTCCCTCTCCCCTCGATTTTCGTATTCTTTGCTCAGGCAACTCTAGTGGCGCTTTGCCCGGGCCGCAATCGCAGCCGCTTGCGGCGGCGCCTTGCGCTGCCATAATCCGCGGCAACAAAGAACAGCAATACGAACCAGCGAGGCCGAAATGACCGGGAAGAGCCCTACCCCTTTCACCATCGATATTCCGCAAGGAAAGCTCGACGCCATCATGGCGAAGGTGCGCGCCTATGAGTGGCACGAGATGCCGGAAATTGCGCCCGGCGGCGACCGCTGGGCCTACGGCGCCGATATGGAATATATGCGTGAACTTTGCAGCTACTGGACGGAGACGTTCGACTGGCGCGCGGCGGAGAAGAAGCTCAACGCCTTCCCGCAGTTCCACGCGGAAGTGGACGAGCTCAAAGTCCATTTCATTCACGTCAAAGGCTCGGGTTCAAACCCGGAGACGCTGCTGCTGACGCATGGCTGGCCGGGTTCCGTCTTCGAATTTCACGAGGTGATCGAACCCCTGACCAACCCGGAGAAGTTCGGCGGCAGGGCGGAAGACGGGGTGAACCTCGTTATCCCGTCGCTGCCCGGCTACGGATTCTCGGGCAAGCCGAAAAAACCGATGGGTCCGCGCGGAACCGCCGCGCTGTGGGACAAGTTGATGCGAGAGGTGCTCGGCTACGAGACCTATATCGCGCAAGGCGGCGACTGGGGATCCGTCGTCACCGGCTGGCTCGGTTATGAGCATGGCGTGGACAAGAAGGGCGGTTGCAAGGCCATTCATGTGAACATGAACGGGTTGCGTCCGCCTGTCCTTCCCGAGACGGAGGAAGAAGTGGCCTGGACCAATGCAGCCGCAGCCGCCTTCGCTTTCGACGGTGCTTACCTGCAGATTCAGATGACGAAGCCGCAGACGCTTTCCTACGCGATGATGGACAGTCCCGTCGGTGCCGCGGCATGGATCGTCGAGAAGTTCCATTCATGGTCCGACCGCCGGAACGGCGACGTGCCGGGTCATCTGGAGAACGCTTTTTCCAGGGACGCCATGCTGACCGGCATCATGATCTATCTCGTGACCCGCAGCTTCAACACGGCCATCTGGTTCTATCGCGGCATGATGGAGGAAGGCGGCACCAACATGGCTCCCGGGACGAAGGTGAACGTGCCGACTGGCATGGCGAAGTTCCCGCAGGAGGCGCAGGCCTATTGCATCGGACCGCGCAACTACATGGAAAAGGGCTTCAACATCGTCCACTGGTCCGAACTCGAACGCGGCGGCCATTTTGCCGCCTGGGAGACCGGCCGCCTCTTTGCCGATGAAGTAATGAGCTTCGTGAAGAAAATCAAAGGCTGACAACCCCATGACCCATCGCATCGTGCCCGCCGATCCGTTCTCCATTCATGTCCCGGAAGCGGAGATCGAGGATATGAAGCGCAGGCTCCAGCGCACGCGTTTTCCGAATGAGCCGCTCGGCAACGAGACATGGGAATATGGCACGAGCCTTCCTTACATGGAGCGGCTGATCGAATACTGGCGTGACGACTTCGACTGGCGCGCGGCGGAAGAAAGCCTCAACCGCTTCCCGCAATATCGCGCGACGCTGACAGACGACGACGCGGAAGACCACACCATCCACTTCATCTATGAGCGCGGCACGGGCGACAATCCCCTGCCGCTGATCCTGACGCATGGCTGGCCATCGACCTTCCGCGAATTTCTGGATGTGGTCGATCCGCTGGCGCATCCGGAGAAATATGGACGCGACGGCCCCGCCTTCGACGTCATCGTTCCCTCGCTTGTGGGCTACGGCTTTTCCTCGCTGCCCCGCAAGCCGATCGGACCCGCGGCGATTGCCGATCTGTGGCACCGGTTGATGACCGAGGTGCTTGGCTATGACCGGTATGCGGCGCAGGCGGGCGACTGGGGGAGCTTCGTCACCTCGCGCCTCGCGCTCCAGTATCCCGAAAGCCTCATGGGCATTCATCTGACCATGCTGCCGCTGCGCCCGGCACTGAAGCACGAGAGCCAGCCGCCGGTGACCGAGGAAGAAGGCCACTGGATTGCCACGATGCAGAAATGGTGGCGGCAGGAAGAAGGTTACCGCTCGATCCAGTCGACGAAACCGATGGCGCTCGCCTTCGGCCTGATGGACAGCCCCGCCGGTCTCGCGGGCTGGCTCGCGGACAAATACTACCGCCTCGGCGACACCGGCAAGACGGACACGATGGACGGCATGATGGCGCGCTTTCCCTTCGACCTCATCCTCACGCAGTTCTCGATCTACTGGTTCACCGGCACGATCAACTCGGCGAACACACTCTACAAGGCTGGCCCCGCCGAAGGCACCGCCCTCCTCCGTCCAGGCGAGAAGGTGACGGTGCCGACTGCCTATTCCGAATATCCGATCGATGTGCTGCCGGACACACCGCGCTCCTGGGCGGAGCGCAGCTACAACATCGCACGCTGGCGCCAGATGAAGCGCGGCGGCCACTTTGCGGCGATGGAAGAACCTGAACTTTTCGCCGACGATGTGCGCGATGCTTTCCGCGAAATGGGGATTGTGAAGGGAACCGCCACTCCATGACCCTCGAGCAGGGCCTCGCATTCGGCATCCTCTTTCTCGCGCTTGCCCTTTTTGCGTCCGGCAAGCTGCGGCACGACATCGTGGCGCTGATTGCACTGGTCGCCGTCGCTCTTGCGGGACTTGCCGAACCGGCGGAACTGCTCTCGGGCTTCGGACATCCCGCCGTCGTGACCGTCGCCGCCGTGCTTGTCGTATCGGAAGCGCTGCGCACCTCCGGCCTCGTCGAGGTCGTCGTTCGGCGGATCGTTCCCTTGACGAAAACCACGGCGGGCCACATCGCCATACTCACCGGCGTCGTCGCGCTCGCCTCTTCCTTCATGAACAATGTGGGGGCGCTGGCCATCATGCTGCCCGTCGCGCTTGCAACGGCCGCCGAGCGCGGGCGCCCTCCCGCCATTTTGCTGATGCCGCTCGCTTTCGGCTCGATGCTCGGCGGCATGATCACGCTTATCGGTACACCGCCGAACATCATCATCGCAAGCTTTCGCAGCTCCTATGCGGGCGAACCCTTTCGCATGTTCGACTTCGCCTGGGTGGGTCTTCCTGTCGCGGTGGCCGGCATTTGCTTCATCGCACTTGGCGCCTGGCGGCTGATCCCGCGGGAACGCAAGGGCGGCGTTCTGCCCGAGGACATGTTCACGCTCAAGGAATATGTCCCGAGGTACGAGTGAAATCGAAAAGTCCGCTCGCAGGAAAGCGTGTCGTGCATATGGAAACGGCAGCCGGCGAAGACATTGCGATTGCCGCACGCGTGCGTGACGACGGACAGCTCTACCGGCTCGAGTCCTGGCAGCCGATCGAAGCGGGAGATATTTTCATTCTTCGCGCTGACCCTACCGACCTCACCGAGTTTCTGGGCAAGCAGGAGCTGGAACTCGTCGGCCCCGAAGGCGAAATCCGCTCAGACATCACAAGCTCCGCCCTGAAGCTCACCGAAGCGATCGTCGCGCCGAATTCGCCGTTAATCGGTTTCGGTCCGCGCACGCTGGCGCGGCTCGCCCGGGACGAGTTCCAGCTTTTCGCTGTGGCGCGGCAGGGGGAACCAATCGGGGGACGGCTTCACAATGTCCGTTTCCAGACGGGCGACGTGCTGCTTCTGCAAGCGCGGGAGACCGGCGACCCGAAAGTAGCGGCTGAAATCGGTCTTCTGCCGCTTCCCGAGCGCGGACTTCGCCTCGGCACGCCCCGAAGGCTCGGCACGGCTTTCGCCATTTTCGCCGGTGCCATCGCACTTTCGATGACCGGCGTGCTTCCCCTCGCCGTCGCCTTCATCGCCGCAATCGTGCTTTACATCATCATCGGCATCCTGCCGCTTCGCGACCTTTACCGGCATATCGACTGGCCGGTGATCGTGTTGCTCGGTGCAATGATCCCGGTCGGTCAGGCGCTCCAGAATACCGGCGCAGACATTCTCATCGCCGAAAGCATTGCCGGTACGGCAGGCATTCTGCCGACCTGGGCAATCGTCGCCCTGCTTCTCGTCGCCACCATGCTGCTGACGGACGTGATCAACAATGCTGCCACCGCGCTCATCATGGCGCCCATCTCCATCGCCACGGCACAGGCACTCGACATAAACCCCGACGCGTTCCTGATGACCATTGCCATCGGCGCGAGCTGCGCTTTCCTGACGCCCATCGGCCATCAGTCGAACACGCTGGTCATGGGTCCGGGCGGATACAGGTTTTCAGACTACTGGCGGCTCGGCCTGCCGCTGGAGATCGTGGTCACGCTCGTCGCCGTACCGCTCATCATGCTCTTCTGGACGTGAACGCGTCAGTCCGGAAGGCCGGCCCCTATGTCGATCCAGCGCGTGTCTTCGTAGCCGAGGATTTCGTATGGCCCCGGGTCGTAGGCGACAGGAGAGAGCGCGGCAAAATAGGAAAGAATGATCCAGTGTCCCGACTGGCGGTGACGCATCGGCAGGGTGAGCACCTCCGCCCTGTCGACCATGTTGTCGTGACGGCTGCGCAGGATGTTCCAGCGGCCGCAGGGCGTCGATATCTGCTTGCGAATGAGGTCGAGATAATCCGGCCGTGTGGCGGGTGAAATCAGATCGAGCGCATTCATGCCGGTGGGATCGAAGCCCATGGTCCGGCAGACCGCTGTCCCGGCAAGGCGCTGAAGGATGAGGTCGTCCGAAACGACTTCGAGCAACGTCACCACCGGCATCAGCGCCGCGATGCCCGCCGGGCTGAAATCGCTCCGGTCCGGCACGGCGCCGTCCTTGGGAAGGCTGTCCCAGTAGCCGAAGAACCGCCTCGCGCCCGCGGTTTGCAGGACTTCGGGTTCGGCGAGCATGCGCATGGCCCCCTCATGGAAGAAAACGAGACAGTCGCTCTCGTTCTAGGGGAACATGCTTAACGCGAGGTGAATCGCGGAGTCTGCCTGCGGGACAAACCCGGTTCAGGAAAGGCCGATGCGGCCCATTGCCAGGAACTTCTCGCGACGGAGACGCCTGATCGAGTCGGCGTCGAGCTTTTCGAGCCCCTTCAGTTCCTCGGCAATTGCATCGCCCGTTTCCTTGATCATCTGGTTGCGTTCGCGATGCGCGCCGCCGATGGGCTCGGGCAGGATACGGTCGATCACGCCAAGCTCATGGAGATGCTGGGCGGTGATCTTCATGGCGGTGGCGGCATCCTTCGCCTTGTCGGAACTCCGCCACAGAATGGACGAGGCGCCCTCCGGCGAAATGACGGCGTAGACCGAATGCTCGAGCATGAGAACGCGGTTGCCGCAGGCGATGCCGATGGCGCCACCTGACATGCCTTCTCCGATGATGACCGAAATGAGCGGCACGCTGAGCGAGAGGCAACGGTCCGTCGAACGCGCGATCGCCTCGGCGACGCTTCGCTCCTCGCTCTCCATGCCGGGATAGGCGCCCGACGTGTCGGCAAGCGTGACAACCGGAATACCGAAGCGCTCCGCGAGCGTCATCAGGCGGATCGCCTTGCGGTAGCCCTCGGGCCGGGCCATGCCGAAATTATGTTTGAGACGGCTCTGCGTGTCCGAGCCCTTCTCATGACCGATGAACATGACCGAGCGGCCACGGAACCGGCCAAGGCCGCCGACGATCGCCGCATCCTCGCCATAGACGCGGTCGCCCGCGAGCGGCGTGAAATCCTCCACCATACGTTCGATGTAATCGAGGAAATGGGGCCGGGACGGGTGGCGCGCGACCTGCACTTTCTGCCATGGCGTAAGGGAGGCATAGGTTTCCTGAAGAAGCTGGGCGGCCTTCTGCTCCAGCTTCGACACTTCGTCGCCAATGCTGACGGATGGATCGTCCTGCGCAAGGAGCTTCAGCTCCTGCACTTTGCCTTCCAGTTCCGCAATCGGCTTCTCGAAATCGAGATATGTATGCATCGCGCTCCGGCAGCTCCTGTCCGGCCGCTCATGCGAAACCGGCGAGCGGACCTCATCGAGGACCGCGCTTTTTGCAAGTGCGCGGCACACTGGCCCGCCCCCGCGCCCTTGTCAACCGGTGCTCGAGCCGAAGGTAAATGGCGGATTCCTGCGCTTCACGGGCCTCCTGTCACAAACCGGGCGTCCGGACCGTCTGGGACTGTGAAAACACGCACCCCGAACCCGGAGGCCCCATGCCAGAGCTCGCCGCCACCCTCGCCCCTCACCGTCCGGTCAAGCGCATGGCGATTGGCATCTTCGTCCTGGCGTGGCTTGTCAACGCCATCTGGATGCTCGCCGACCCCGCCAACTGGTACGCGTCGATCGACGGCGTGCCGAATACGGGCCCCTACAATCCGCATTTTGTAAGGGATATCGGTGTCGCTTACCTGATGCTCGCCACGCTGAGTGCTGCCGCCATCCGCTGGCCGGCCCATGCCGCCGCTTTTCTCGGCGCCGTCACGCTCTATCTCGGTCTGCACGCCCTCCTTCACGTTTGGGACATCGCGGCCGCCCGGCTTCCCGTCGAGCACATCCTGATCGATCTGCCGGGGGTCTTCCTGCCTCCGCTCATCTCCGCGGCGCTCACCTGGTGGTGTGCTCCCGCCCGTTCGAACTGACCCGCGCAGGAGAGAAAAATCATGCTGAAAAACCTCATCGCACGCCTGATCCGCAAGCAGGAAGCCATGACAGGCGAAAGCGCCGACTTCATGCGCGATCTTTATGCTGGATCGCCCGCCGGCTTCTGGCGCTTTGCCCTTTTCGTGCCTATGAGCCGGCATCGTGGCGCGCTGCCGCTCGACGCAGCCTGCGCGGTGCGCATCGCGGCCGTTCATGCCGAAGATTGCGGACCCTGTCTTCAGACTGTCATCAATCTGTCACTCGCCGCAGGCGCCCGGCCGGAAATCCTCCGTGCGGCGGTCGAGGAAAACCTCGCCGCCATGGACGAGGAGACAAAACTCGCTTTCGAATTCGCCCGGCTCCTTTCCGCCCGCGACGCCAGATCGGAAGACCTGCGAAGTGCCGTGGAACGGCGCTGGGGAAAGGCAGGCCTTGCCGAGATCGCGCTCGCCATCGCCTCGACCCGCGTCTTCCCGACAGTGAAGCGCGCAATGGGATATGCTCAGGCATGCCAGCGCGTCGTCATCGCGGGCGAGGCCACGAACGCGGCGCCAGGGGAAGCGAGAGCGGCATGAGCGGCATGGCGGGAGCCAAGACAGGAACCGACGCCGTTTTCGAACGTCACCGCGCCCGCGCCTTCGGCGTCGCTTATCGGATTCTGGGATCGGCGAGCGATGCCGAGGACGTCGTCCAGGAAGCGTGGTTCCGCTGGCGAGGTTCGGACATCTCCGCGATCCGCAACCCGGAAGCATGGCTGGTGACGACCGTCGCCCGCCTAGGCATCGACCAGTTGCGCGCCGCCCGCGCGCGCCGCGAGACCTATGTCGGTTCCTGGCTTCCCGAGCCGATCGTCACCGCCGCCCGCGAGACGGACCCGACGCCGGAAGAACGCCTCTCGCTCGCCGACGACATATCGATGGCGCTGCTTCACGTTCTCGAACGCCTGGCGCCGGAAGAGCGCGCGGCCTTCCTGCTGCACGATGCTTTCGACTACGATTATGGCGAACTCGCGGCCCTGCTTGGAAAGTCGGAAGCCGCCTGCCGCCAGACCGTGAGCCGCGCCCGCAAGCGCGTGCAGGACGCCCATCCGCGTTTCGACACGAGCGCGCGCGAACATCTGCGTCTCGCCAACGCCTTCAGCGCCGCCATCGCCAGCGCCGATCCGCAAGCGCTGATCGATTGCCTCAGCGAGGACGTCATTTTCTATTCGGATGGCGGCGGCAAGGCGATCGCGGCACTCAACCCGCTGTTCGGTCCCGACCACGTGACAAGGTTCTTCATGGGTATTCTGAAGAAGCGCCCGCAAAACTTCGTCACGCTGCCCGCAACCGTCAACGGGTTGCCGGGCTTCGTCATGCAGGACGACGCGGGCGTGCACGCGGCTCTGGGTTTCGGCGTGAGCGACGGACGCATCTCGACGCTCTACATGATCCGCAATCCGGACAAGCTGACGCGCATCGAACCGCGCTAGGACGCCTTGTCCTTCCGGGCGAGGGGATGGTGCGTCTGCACCAGTTCCTTCAGCCGCTCGTCGAGCACATGGGTATAGATCTGCGTCGTCGAGATATCGGCGTGGCCGAGCATCTGCTGCACGGCCCTGAGGTCCGCGCCATTCGCGAGCAGGTGGCTGGCGAAAGCATGGCGCAGCGTATGCGGCGAGACGCGCGACTGATCGAGACCGGCGGCCACCGAAAGGTCTTTGAGAAGTTGAGCGAAACGGTGCCGCGTGAGATGGCCCTGCCGCCCGCGCGAGGGAAAGAGCCAGGGAGAAAGCTGCTCGCCGAGACGCATGGAACGAAGCGGCAGGTAGGCATCGATGGCGGCCCGCGCCGTTTCCGAAAGCGGCACCAGCCGTTCGCGCCCGCCCTTGCCGCTGACGGCCAGGAATCGCTCGTCGCCCCGCACCGCCGACAGCGGCAACCCGACAAGCTCGGAAACGCGAAGGCCCGTCGCATAGAGAACTTCCATCAGGCAGACGAGCCGTGCCCGCTTGTAGGCGAGCACCGTCTCTTCCTGCGTGCGTCCGTCCTCCGCGCGCTGCGCAGCGGCGAGAAGCGCATCGACCTCCTCGACGGTCAAGGTTTTCGGCAGCGGACGCGCACGGCGCGGACCCTCGATCGATCCGCAGGGATCGTCGGAGCGCACGCCATCGGAAAACAGGAAGCCATGGAATTGACGAATGGCGGAGAGGCGGCGCGCGGCGGTGGAAGCGGAAAGGCCCTGCGCCGACAATCCTTCGAGATAGTCGCGGATGTCCTTCGCGACGGCGCTTGTCACCGGTTTGCCGCGGGCGGCAAGAAAAGCCGTGAAGTCTTTCAGGTCGCGTTCATAGGCATCGAGCGTGTTGCGGGCCGCACCGCGCTCCGCGCTCAGCATTTCGAGAAATGCCTCGAGATGTTGTCCGCGCTCCTGAGACTCTTTTGCCATGTAACTCACCCTTTACTCAACCGCGCCCGGCACCGCTTCTTGCCATCAGCGCTTCCAGTGCGAGGCGACGTGCCTCGCTTTCAAGACCGACCGCCCGAAGGCTCGACACCGCCTGCGCTGCACCACGCGGATGGACGGAACCGGGCCCCGTTTGCCCGATTGCATCGAGCGCCAGAAGGACGGTTTCGCCCAGCGCGTTCCTGGCTCCCGCCGCCTGCAACTGGTTGAGCAGGGCTTCGGCCGGAACCTTTCCCGTCAACGCCCCGCGCGCATCGAGCAGCGCGTCCCACACGGCCGGGTCCAACTGGAACCCGAGCGCATCGAGCAGCATCGCTTCGCTTGCGGCATAGAACTGCGTTGCCTTTACGCCGGATTTGAGGTCGGCAACGATCTCGGCCGAAAGCTGCTTGCCGTCGAAACCTTCCGGCGACCCGCCGGAAACGCGCATGAGGCCCGACAATTCCCGCACGTCGCGGCCCAGCATCTGTCCGCCGGACGTCATGAGGGCGAACCAGTTCTGCGCCCTGGTCCGCTCGCCGATTGCAATGAAAGCACGTGCCGCGGCGGGCGCAAGAGGACGAAGTGCCTCGTTCGGCTCCATCGCCTGTAGCTCAGGATATAGTGCTTCCACCGTCGGATAGTAGAGCCCGGCCGATTCGGCGGTCGCAAAGGCGAGCTTGAAGAGCCGGATGCGCTCGTCGGCCGCAACCGCCGACCCGATCGCCTGATAGATCATGGCGCGGCGAAGCGGCGACGTTTCCGGAATATCGGAGGTAAAAAGACCTGCCATCTGCTCGGGCGTGAAGCTTGGCTTCGCATAGAAGGCGGCAAGGCTTCGTCCGTCGATGAGACCGTATGCCGCTGCCCGCTCCGCCGCCTCGACTTTCCGTTCGTCCGGCAGCGAGGCATCGTCGAGAAGCGACGGCAGAAGAGCCGGCACGGCAAGCGCGGCGGCATTGCCCGGCAGATCCCGCTTCGCAAGCCGGTAGAAGGCGGCATCGACGATGCCAATCTCGTTCGGCTCCGGCGCGCGCAGGACAATGCCCGCCGCCGCCTCGCTTGCGAGGGAATAGAAGAGCGGATCGTCGAGCCCCTCCTCGCGCGCGAGATCGAGCGTGAGGCTCGCGATCTCGCGGTTGCCCGCCGCAATCTGGCAATAGGCACTGAGCTTGACCGAGAAGGCGGCCATCGCGTCATGGGCGGGATCGTTGCCAGGCGGAATGTCCTTGAGTGCATCGCAGGCGAGACGCTCATTGTTCTGCGCGAGCGCGGTGCGGGCGAGTTCCACTGCGATGCCCGGCGATCTGTCGCCGCCCGCGGCCTGGGCAAGTTCGAGTGCGGATTGCGTATGCCCGGCCGCGATCAGCAGGTTCAACCGCGTTGCCAGAAGGGAGCCTGCGTTCCCGGCTCCCTCGGGCGGTTGCGCGCCGGTGAGAAGAAGCCGGCGGGCCAGGTCGGTCATGACCGGCGAGCGCGATGGCACCGGGAGACGGGCAAGGTAGCTGTCGATATCCGCGCGCGATGCGCCGCGCCACATCGTCGCTCCAAAGCCGCCCTGCCCGGCGCTCAAGAGACCCGCGGTGGAGGCATCGACACCCGAAAGCGTTCCCATTTCGATGCCCGTGCCCCGCTGCCCCGGTACGGAGCTCAGGACACGCACGCTCGGTTCGGTGACCTGCTTGCCCGTGGGGAAAAACTGCGAGGGCCCGGAAGGCGTGGCACCGGGCATCGCGGAAGAAGGCGTTGTCGCGCCATAACCGGGCGGGACGATGCTCTGCGGCCCGGTCGCGGGCGCGAGCGCCGTCTCTCCGGCTCCCGTGGGCGGCGTGGCAAGCGACTGCGGAACCGGCCGCACGGGCTGCATGCCCGAAGGCGTCTGCAGCACACCCGCCTCCTGGGCGAAAACCGCAGGGCCCGAAACCGACAAGGTGGCGATAAGCACCAGCCCGGCGGCAAGAGGCCGCCGCGCCGCCGGCTTAACGCGAGAACTGGTCATCTGGGAGAACCTTCTCCACTGTCTGGGCCTGCGGCTCAACGGCCCGGTCCAGATAAAACAGCCCGCCCACCGCCGCGCCCGCAAGGAGGACGGCGAGAACGAGAAAGCTGGTAGCACGGCTCATGATTCTTCCTTCTTGTGGCTCGAGACCGCGAGGCCTCGACCTTCGGGTTCATGCCGCCGGGACAGTTATCCAGCCTTACGGTCCGCTTGCGGCGAAATTTGGGCGCGACTCTGCCCCCGCAAGGCCTTATCTACAGCCCTGACCGGCTGCAACCCCGTTAACTATCGTTTACGATTCGGTTTTCCTCCCGGCGGAAGACCGGAAGACTAGGCCAACAAGGTTAAGGCGGCCACAATGGCCGGCAGGGCCGGAGGCCGGACAAGCGGAATGACGAACGCCAGCGACGACAGCAACCCGGACGACAGAGAAGAGACCGAGGCGCTCTCGCCCGTGCCGCTCGAAGAGCGCTCGATCGTCCTTGTCGGCCTGATGGGGGCCGGAAAAACCACGGTCGGCCGAAGGCTGGCGCGCCGCCTCGATCTTGCATTTGTGGACACGGATGCCGAAATAGAGAAGGCGGCCGGCGAGACCATTCCCGAAATCTTCGAGCGCAGGGGCGAGCCCGCCTTTCGCACCGGTGAGCGCCGCGTGATCGCAAGGCTCCTCGGTGAGGGTCCCTGCGTGCTCGCAACGGGCGGCGGCGCCTTCATGGACCCGCTCACCCGTGCCAATATCGCGGCACGCGGCATCTCCGTCTGGCTGAAAGCCGATCTCGATGTGCTGATGAAACGCGTCGGCAAGCGCGGCGACCGGCCGCTGCTTCAGGCCGGCGACCCGCGCGAAACGATGAAGAGACTGATCGATGAACGCTACCCCGTTTACGCCGGAGCTGACATTACCATCGAGAGCCTCGAGGGTCCGCATGACGCGGTCGTCGAGCTGGTCGTCGAAAGGCTGGCGCGGTTCCACGAGGAGCACGCCGGCGAGGCTCATGCCGGTGCCCACGAATGACTGACGATACAAGAAAAGTAAGGGTCGACCTCGGCGACCGGGCCTACGACATTCTCGTCGGCCCCGGCCTCATCGCGGTCGCGGGCGCGCATCTCGCGCCGCTTCTCCGCCGCAAGCGCGTCGCCGTCGTCACCGACGAGACTGTGGCAGGACTTCACCTGCCTGCACTGGAAAAGAGCCTCGATGCGGCCGGCATCCGCCACTCCGCCATTCGCCTGCCCGCGGGCGAAAGCACGAAATCCTTCGCCCAGCTTGAAAAGCTGACTGAATGGCTGCTCGGCGAGGAAATCGAGCGCGGCGATCTCGTGATTGCGCTGGGCGGCGGCGTGATCGGCGACCTCACCGGCTTTGCGGCGGCGATCCTGAGGCGCGGCATCGATTTCGCGCAGATCCCGACGACGCTGCTTTCCCAGGTGGACAGCTCCGTCGGCGGCAAGACCGGCATCAACACGAAGCACGGGAAAAACCTGGCGGGCGCCTTTCATCAGCCGCGCCTCGTGCTCGCCGATACGGATGCGCTCGCCACGCTGCCGATGCGCGAGTTCCTCGCGGGCTATGCCGAAGTCGTCAAATACGGGCTGATCGGAGACCGCGATTTCTTCGACTGGCTGGAAGCCAATCTCGACCGCCTGAAGGAGGGCGATGTCGAGACGCGTATCCGCGCCATCGTGAAGAGCTGCGAGGCGAAGGCCGCCACCGTCGCCGCGGACGAACGCGAAAGCGGCGTGCGCGCACTTCTCAATCTCGGTCATACTTTCGGTCATGCGCTCGAAGCGGCAACGGGTTTCTCCAGCCGTCTCGTGCATGGCGAAGGCGTTGCCGTGGGCATGGCGCTGGCGTTCGAACTTTCCGCGCGGCTCGGTCTCTGCCCGGGACAGGACGCGGTGCGCGTGCGCCAGCATCTCGCCCGCGCCGGACTGCCCTGCTCGCTTGCCGACATTCCGGGCACCCTGCCGGACGCCGACGGGCTCATCGCGCTGATGGGGCAGGACAAGAAGGTCCTCGACGGCAAGCTCACCTTCATTCTCGCCCACGGGATCGGCGATGCCTTCGTCACCCGCGACGTCGATCCCGGCAAGCTTCGGGCCCTGCTGCGGGAGAGGGAGCCCGCTTGAAATGATATCGCTCGGTCTCGGCGTCATTCTGGGCGCCATCGTGTTGCTGCTGCTTTTTTCCGCCTTCTTCTCCGGATCGGAAACGGCGCTCACGGCTGCCTCGCGCGCACGCATGCATCACCTCGCCGAAGAGGGGAACAAGCGCGCACGGCGCGTGCTGCACCTGACCGAGGATCGCGAAAGGCTGATCGGCGCGATCCTCCTTGGCAACAACCTCGTCAATATTCTGGCGTCGGCCCTGGCGACCAGCCTCTTCCTCGCGCTCTTCGGCGATGCCGGCGTCGTCTATGCAACGCTGGTGATGACGGCCGTCGTTCTCGTCTTTGCGGAAGTCGCACCGAAGACATTCGCGATCACGAACACGGACCGCGTTGCGCTTGCCGTGGTGCAGCCCTTGCGGTTCATCATCTATCTGTTCGGCCCGGTGACGGCAGCCGTCCAGTTCATCGTGCGCCATACGTTCCGCATCTTCGGATACGATGTCGACGACCATGCGCAAGTTCTCTCCGCGCACGAGGAGCTGCGCGGCGCCATCAACCTTCATCACTACGAAGGCAGCGTGGTGAAGATCGACCGGGACATGCTTGGCGGCATTCTCGACCTGCGCGACCTTGAGGTCAGCGACATCATGGTTCATCGAAAGAACATTGCGATGATCGATGCCGCGCAAACGAACAGCGACATCGTCTCCCAGGTCCTGGCGAGCCCTCATACGCGCATCCCGCTCTGGCGCGACGAGCAGGAAAACATCATCGGCGTGTTGCACGCAAAGGACCTGCTTCGCGCGCTTGCCGGCGTGAACTGGCAGCCCGACGCGGTGGATATTCTGGCAGTTGCGACGAAGCCCTGGTTCGTGCCCGACACGACGACGCTGCAGGACCAGCTCAACGCATTCCTCCGCCGCAAGACGCATTTCGCGCTCGTCGTCGACGAATACGGCGCGCTGATGGGCCTCATCACGCTTGAGGATATTCTGGAGGAGATTGTCGGCGAAATTTCCGATGAACACGACATCGAGGTCGCCGGCCTTCGCGTGCAGCCGGATGGAGCGATCGTTGTGAGCGGCTCCGTGCCGATCCGCGACCTCAACCGCGCGCTCGAATGGTCGCTGCCCGACGACGAAGCGACAACGATCGCCGGTCTTGTCATTCACGAGGCGCGGACCATTCCCGATGTCGGGCAGGCCTTTACTTTCCACGGTTTCCGCTTCGAGATCACGCGCCGGCATCGTAACCAGATCGCGCAGCTCCGCGTGACGCCAGCCCGGGGATTGAAGGCGGGTACTGGCGGCTGATCAGGATGTCCTGGCTTCCTCGGGCGTCAGCGTCTTCATGGAAAGAGCGTGGATGGGCGCTCCCATCTCGTCCCTGAGGGCGGTCGTGACAAGCCGCTGGCGTTCGACACGGGATTTTCCCGCAAAGCCCGCGGCGACGACCGTCACCCGGAAATGCGTTTCGCCCTCCGGCCGGTGACCGGCATGACCCTTGTGGAGGTGGGACTCGTCCACAATCTCCAGCCGCTCCGGCAGAAGCGCGGCTTCAAGTTTGCGGCGTATCGTCTCCGCGACCGACATGAACCGACCCGTTACGCTAATCGTTAACCCAAGGCGCGCCATGCTTCCTTGTTTTGCCGCCGCCGCCAACACATAATTTGCCAGTGAAGCTGAACTCGAAATAGGAACAGCCGCCCAAGCGCTGCGAATGGGCCGGTTGCCGCGAGACCGGCACATTCCGCGCGCCGCGCGCCGAGCCGGGTTCAAATCACCAGCTCGAGGGCGCCGCCGCCGACGGGCAATACATATGGTTCTGCGAAGACCATATTCGCGAGTTCAACCGGAACTACGACTTCTTCAAGGGCATGAGCGACGCCGATGTCGCCACCTTCCAGAGGGAGGCATTGACCGGGCACCGGCCGACCTGGAATCTGGGCGTCAACGCGGCGAAAGCGGCCTTCGGTTCGCCCTTCGCGGCAAGGTTCCGCCGGGAGTCGCCTTTTCGCGATACGTTTGGCTTTTTTGACGAGACGGTCGGGCCGGATGCCCGCGAACGGCAGGAAACGCGGCGGAAGCCCCGGGCTTTGGAGCAACAGGCGCTGGACACACTGGACTTGCCCGCGACCGCATCCTTGAACGAGATCAAGGCACGGTATAAGGAACTGGTAAAAAGGCACCACCCGGACGCCAATGGCGGGGACAGGTCTGCCGAGGAGCGTCTGCGCAAGGTCATCCAGGCCTACGATTACCTCCGCAAAAGCGGCTTCTGCTCATAGGCGGGAGCGGCGAAGGCAGGTCCGGAAGAACCGCCGGTCCGGGCGGTACGCGGCCCGAGGGCGCGCGCGCCGCATTTTTGATTGAGTACCCGGCCATCAAAGCCGGCCTGTACATCCAGGGCACGGAAGTAGGACAAAGATGAGCTTCGAAGCGAGAAACGGCATGTCGGAAAATCTCCCGGACAAGAAGGTCTCCGCCCGGGAAGTGTTCAAGATCGACATCGACATGGAAGTACCGGCGTTTTCGGAGCCGAACGAATACGTGCCCGATTTCGATCCCGATTACCTGTTCGACAAGGACACGACGATCGCGCTGCTGGCCGGCTTCGCCTTCAATCGCCGCGTGATCGTTCAGGGCTATCACGGCACCGGCAAGTCGACGCACATCGAACAGGTGGCGGCGCGCCTCAACTGGCCCTGCGTCCGCATCAATCTCGACAGCCACATCAGCCGCATCGACCTTGTCGGCAAGGACGCGATCGTGCTGAAAGAAGGCAAGCAGATCACCGAATTCCGCGAAGGCATCCTTCCCTGGGCGCTTCAGCATCCCGTCGCGCTCGTTTTCGACGAGTACGATGCCGGCCGCCCCGACGTCATGTTCGTGATCCAGCGCGTGCTCGAAGCGTCGGGCAAGCTGACGCTGCTCGACCAGAACCGCGTCATCCGCCCGCACCCGGCCTTCCGCCTCTTCGCCACGGCGAACACGGTCGGCCTCGGCGACACGTCGGGCCTCTATCACGGCACGCAGCAGATCAACCAGGGCCAGATGGACCGCTGGAACATCGTGACCACGCTGAACTACCTGCCGCATGCCGAAGAAGTGAACATCATGCTCTCCAAGCTGAAGAGCTATGACACCGAGGAAGGCCGCAAGCAGATCTCCGCCATGGTGCGCGTCGCCGACCTTTCGCGTTCGGCCTTCATCAATGGCGACATCTCGACCGTGATGAGCCCGCGCACCGTGCTCACCTGGGCCGAAAATGCGCGCATCTTCGGCGGCGATGTCGGCTTCGCCTTCCGCGTCACCTTCCTCAACAAGTGCGACGAGCTGGAACGCGC
>PHEF01000042.1:20109-53583 GCA_002842875.1 Alphaproteobacteria bacterium HGW-Alphaproteobacteria-3
GGAAAGCCCGGTCGAACCGTTCAAGCGTGCGCTCAGCATGACGATGCGCACCATTGCGGAGCAGCCGGAGCTCAACGTCACTTTCGGCACGGAAGCGCCCGGCCTTCGGGGACTGCGCGCGCGCCTTCCCATGCCGAGCCGCAACCTGCCGCCCGAGGAAGTGGCGCAGGTTCGCGGCGTGTCGGACGCCTATGCCCTTCGCCTCGCCCATCACGACGAAAAGGTGAATGCGAACCTTCAGCCCGAAGGCGGCAATGCGCTCGCCGTTTTCGATGCCGTCGAACAGGCGCGCTGCGAGGCGATCGGCGCAAACCAGATGGCCGGCATTGCGCAGAACCTCACAGCCGCGCTCGAGCAGCGCTGTGCCGCGCGCGGTTACGACAGGATTTCGTCCCGCGACGAAGCCCCGCTCTCCGAAGCCGTGGCCATGGTGGTGCGCGAAAAGCTGACCGGCGAAGCACCGCCGCCCTCCGCGCGGAAGCTCGTGGAGCAATGGCGTTCCTGGATCGAGGAAAAGGCCGGGTCCGACCTCGACCGTCTCCAGGACCTGATCGAGGATCAGACGGCCTTCGCGCGCGCGACGCGCGACATTCTCGTCGATCTCGATATGGGCGACGAATTGGGCGAGGCACCGGACCAGTCCTCCGAGGATGCGGATGACCAGGAAGGCGACAGCGAGGACAGCTCCGATCAGAGCCAGTCCGGCGAAGCCGAACAGCCCGACGGTTCTTCGGCCGAGCAGGTCGAATATGCCGAGGGCGAAGGCGAGGAAGGCGATGAACAGACCGTCGAAGTCGACTCCGACGACGTGCCGATGGATGGCGACACGGACGAGACGAGCGACGGCAATCAGCCCTGGCGGCCGAACCAGCAGGGCGACGACCGCAACCGCCAGCCCACCTACAAGATATTTACGCCGCAATTCGACGAAGTGATCTCGGCCGAAGACCTGTGCGATATCGAGGAACTGACGCGCCTGCGTCAGTATCTCGATCAGCAGCTTCAGCAGATGCAGGGCGTCGTCTCGCGGCTCGCCAACAAGCTGCAGCGACGCCTGCTCGCCCAGCAGAATCGCACATGGGAGTTCGACCTTGAGGAAGGCATCCTCGACGCGGCGCGCCTCACCCGCGCGGTCGTCGATCCGACGCTGCCGCTTGCCTACAAGGTCGAGCACGACATGGATTTCCGCGACACGGTTGTGACGCTGCTGCTCGACAATTCAGGGTCGATGCGCGGCCGCCCGATCACGGTTGCCGCCATGTGCGCCGATATTCTGGCCCGCACGCTGGAGCGTTGCGCAGTGAAGGTCGAAATTCTCGGCTTCACGACCCGCGCCTGGAAGGGCGGCCAGTCGCGCGAGCGCTGGCTTGCCGATGGGAAGCCCGCCCAGCCGGGCCGCCTGAACGACCTGCGTCACATCATCTACAAGGCGGCCGACACCCCCTGGCGGCGCGGGCGGCGCAATCTCGGCCTGATGATGCGCGAGGGCCTGCTGAAGGAAAACATCGACGGCGAGGCACTGATCTGGGCGCATAACCGTCTGCTCGGCCGCCCCGAGCAGCGCCGCATCCTGATGGTGATTTCGGACGGTGCGCCAGTCGATGACTCGACCCTCTCCGTCAATGCCGGCAACTATCTCGAGAAACACCTGCGAAGCGTCATCGAACAGATCGAGACGCAATCGCCGGTCGAGCTGATCGCCATCGGCATCGGCCACGACGTCACCCGCTACTATCGCCGCGCCGTCACCATTGTGGATGCCGAGCAGCTTGGCGGCGCGATGACGGAAAAGCTTGCGGAGCTTTTCGAGGACGAAACGAGCAAGCGGCGGACCCAGCGGACCGCACGGCGGCTGGCGGCCGGCACGGGGCGTTGATGGACGCGCCCGTCGTGGCAGTGCTTCTGATATTCCTCGCCTATCTCCCCTTCCCGCTCCTCGCCCGCTTCAGGACAACGAAATCGGCTGCGGAATAACGGAAAGAAAGCTTGAGCTTCCCGGCGAGGGGAATATTCTGCGCGGCTTTTCTCAAGCCGCCAGAAGACACCGACAATGCACGCCGATACCGAGGGAACAGGCCGGACGCTCTGGATCGCCGAAGCGAAGGCGACGATCGCCCTCGCATGGCCGCTCATCGCGACGAACCTCGCGCAGATCGCGATCAACGCGACCGACGTCGTCATGATGGGATGGATCGGGCCGGAAGCGCTGGCGGCCGGCGCCCTCGGATCGAACCTCTATTTCGCCATGATGATTTTCGGCATCGGCGTCGTCACCGCGGCTGCACCCATGGCGGCCGCCGAACTCGGACGCCGCAGCCATTCGGTGCGCGACGTGCGGCGTACCATGCGGCAGGCTTTCTGGGCGGCGGCAACACTCTGCATCCCGTTCTGGCTGCTCCTCTGGAACGCGGAGGCTATTCTCGTTCTGCTCGGCCAGGACCCGGCGCTGGCGGCATCCGCCGCGTCCTACACGCGCGCGCTCCAATGGGCGCTCTTTCCGGCCTTTCTCTATGTCGTCCTGCGCATCTTCATCTCGGCGCTCGAACGGCCTCGCTGGGCGCTGGTCATCGGCGCGCTGGCCGTGCCCTTCAATGCCTTCGCCAACTGGTGCCTCATGTTCGGCCATCTCGGCATGCCCGCTCTCGGCCTGCCCGGCGCCGGTATCGGCAGCGTGCTGACAAGCATCTTCATGTTCGGCGCGCTTGCGCTCATCGTCGTTTCCGACCGGCGTTTCCGCCGCTACTCCATTTTCGGCCGCTTCTGGCGCGCGGACTGGATGCGCTACCGCGAACTCTGGCGCCTCGGCCTGCCGATCGGCATGACGCTGGCATTCGAGGTCATGGTGTTCAACGCCGCCGTCCTTCTCATGGGTCTCTTCGGCGCGGAGGCGCTCGCCGCTCACTCGATCGCGCTGCAGATCGCGGCCGTCTCCTTCATGGTCCCGCTCGGTTTCTCGCAAGCGGTGACCGTGCGCGTTGGCCGCGCGCTGGGCGCGGACGACGCAGAGGCAATTACGAGAGCAGGCTGGACGCCTCTCGTCATGGGCGTCGCCTTCATGGCATTGATGGCACTCATGATGATGCTCTTCCCGCACGCGCTGATCGGCATCTTTCTCGACCGGAGCGTGCCCGAAAACGCGAACGTCATCGCGCTTGCCGTTTCCTTCCTCGCGATTGCCGCCCTGTTTCAGGTCTTTGATGGCGCACAATCGATCTGCGCCGGCATGCTGCGCGGACTGCAGGACACGCGCGTTCCGATGGTTTACGCGGGTGTCGGCTACTGGGTCATCGGGCTCAGTTCCGGCGTTCTTCTCGCCTTTCCGGGGAAGCTCGAAGGAGTAGTGGGCATCTGGCTCGGCCTCGCGGCGGGGCTCGCCGCCGTTTCCATCATGATGATCTCGCGCTGGACGCGGCGGGCGAAGCTGGGCCTCGACCGTTCACCCTGGGCGGCCGGCGTGGCGCGCGCACCGCAGGACGCGGCGCTCTTGTAAGCGCGACATGCGCCGATATGATGCCCGCGCCGGAAAACACGCCAGACAAGGCGGTCTGCAATCCGGCACGGAGGGGAGATCGAATTGGCTATCCGGTACGGCGCGACATCGGTTCTGGCTGCATGCTTGCTCACGGCGATCTGCGCGGCACCTTCCCCTCTGGCGGCCGAATCCAGGCCGGTTGAGGTCTCGACATCCACGCTGCTCTGGAACCCGGAAGACCGCACCGAAAGCAGAACCGGAAAACTCGTCTGGGCGGGCGGCATCGAAATCGCGTCGCCGGACGAGGATTTCGGCGGCTGGTCGGGCCTCGCGGTGAGCCCCGACGGCGCTGCCCTGCTTTCCATCTCCGACCAGGGCCGGTGGCTGACCGCAATCCTCCTCTATGACGAGCGCGGGCGTCTCTCCGGCATGGCGGAAGCGAAGATCGCTCCCATGCTCGGCCTCGATGGAAAGCCGATCGCAGGCAAGACGCTCGGCGATGCGGAGAGCCTCGTCATGTTGCCGGGTATGGCGGGCGGTATCCTCGGCAAGGCCTATGTCGGCTTTGAACGCGCGCACCGTATCTGGCGCTACGACCTCGAAACATCCGGCGCCGAGGCCATACCGGAGCAACTGCTGACGCAACGGCATTTCGGGCTCCTGAACAACAATGGCGGCCTCGAATCGCTCGACCTTCTGCCGCCCTCGGTGCCGGGCGGAGAACCGCGCATATTGGCGATTGCAGAAGACACGCGCGATCCGCGCGGCCACATCAAGGGCTTTATTGCCGACGGACACCACATTGCGTGGTTCGGCGTTCGGGCGCGCGAGCCGTACCGCCCGACCGACATGGCGCGCCTGCCGAACGGCGACCTGCTGTTGCTCGAGCGGCGCTACTCGCCGCTTGCCGGTGCCGGCATGCAGATGCGCCTCATCCCCGCAGACGCGATCGCGCGCGATGCCGTGGTTGACGGCGACGTACTCATCGATGTCGGCCAGCGTTATTCCATCGACAACATGGAGGGATTGGCGGTCCGGCAGGACAAAAACGGCGACCTGCTCGTCTATGTGATTTCGGACGACAACTTCAGTCCGCTGCAGCGAACCTTGTTGCTGATGTTCCGCCTTGAAATGCCGGAGAAACCGCAACTCGCACCAGCGGCGGAAACACTCAAGCTCCCCCGAAGCCCGGAAGCGGACGGATCGTCCGCCGCAGCATCAGGGTCGGAAGAAGCTGCACCAGAGCCCAGGTGAAATGGATGCCCGTCTCGACGGCCAAGCGGCCGCCGAGTTCGGCGTCCCACACCATTGCCGGGCGCGTGTTGAAGACGATGGCAAAGACGGTCCCACCGACGAAGGCAGCGAAGAACGGCGCCTTCCACCATGGAATGCCGCGAAGCCAGTCGAACAGAAGAATATTCACGAGCTGACCCACCGCCATCGCCCCGGTAAAGGACGCCGCGAGCGCATAAGGCGAGATATCCCGCTCGAAATCCGCGATCGCCCCTTCACGGACCGCCCAGAAGATGCCGCCCGCAAGCACAAGCCATGCGACGAGAGACGCCGTCAGCGTCAAGGCTGCGCCGTAACGCCGGCTCGACAGGTTCAGGATGAAAAAGACCGAGGGCAGAACGAGGAAACCCCAGTTGATCCAGCCCGAGGGATCGAGCAGCGTATCGAGCTCGCCAAGGGCCGCAAGCTCGGGAGCGGGAGCGCCCCGCAGATAGAAACTCAGGAGAAACGCCGCGCACAGGGCGAGGACGGGAAAGACAAGACGGACAAGAGCGGTCACAAACCGCGACACCGGTCCCGGCCGGCCCACCGGCACGCGATCCACCCCCCTATCCAGCATGATGCCGCCCCCGAAATCGATACGGCGCAGAGTCTAACCGCGCCCTAGCGTGCCCGAAAGGCCGCCGTGCAAATTTCGGAAATCTGGGTAAACGGCCGCTTCAGCCGCCAAAATGAAAACAGGCGGCCCACTGGACCGCCTGCGTTTCGAAAATTTCGCTGGAAAGCGTCAGGCAGCGACAGCCTGTGCCTTTTCGACCTGGCGCTTGAGTTTCAGCGCGCGCGGCGAGAGCTGAGCGTCGGAAGCCTTCATGAGGAAGGGATCCAGACCGCCATTGTGCTCGACCGAGCGCAGCGCATGGGCCGAAATCCGCAGGCTGACCTGACGGCCGAGGACATCGCTGATCAGCGTAACCTGGCAGAGATTCGGCAAGAAGCGGCGACGCGTCTTGCGGTTCGCGTGGCTCACATTGTTGCCGGACATCACGGCCTTGCCGGAGAGTTCGCAACGGCGGGACATTGGGTTTCCTTCGTAATTCGGCTGAGGCCGCCGCAGTCTCCCGCGCAGCCCCAAAACACCTCAAGACAGGCGCGCACGTATAAAAGGCCCTCGCGGGCACGTCAAGGCCAGAAAGGGGCTACTGGCTGCCCTTTCCCTCCCCGAGCACAAGGGCGAGGAGCCGTTTCGCCGCGGCGGTCGGCGTAACCCGGCCCGACGCTACGTCGTTCTCGAGTTCGGGCAGGAGCGCGGCCGCCCTTTTGTCTGCCTTGAGGGCTGCAAAAAGGCCCTCCCTTATCTCCGTCCACATCCAGGCTTTTGCCTGGGAAGCCCTCACCCGGTCGAGTTCCCCGGCCCCGGAGAGCTTTGTGCGGTGATCGAGCGCGGCGGCCCAGATTTCCGCCAGTCCCTCGCCCTTCAGGGCCGATGCGAGAAGGACACTCGGCGTCCAGACGGCGCTTTTCGGCTTCATCAGGTGGAGAGCGGTCTTGTACTCCATCTGGGCACGCCTGGCGGCCGGAATGAGATCGCCGTCGGCCTTGTTGACCACGACGAGGTCTGCAAGCTCCATGATGCCGCGCTTTATCCCCTGCAATTCGTCGCCGCCGCCCGGCGACAGCAGGAGAAGAAACATATCGACCATCTCGGCAACCGATGTTTCCGACTGGCCGACCCCGACCGTCTCGACGATGACGACGTCATAGCCCGCAGCTTCGGTGAGGAGCATGGCTTCGCGCGTCCGGCGGGCGACACCGCCCAGCGTGCCCCCCGACGGTGAGGGACGAATGAAGGCATTGGAATCGCGCGCCAGAAGCTCCATCCGGGTCTTGTCGCCGAGGATCGACCCGCCGGTGCGCGCCGAGGAAGGATCGATGGCGAGAACGGCAACCTTGTGCCCTTTTCCCGTGAGGTACTGGCCGAAAGCTTCGGTGAAGGTCGATTTGCCGACGCCGGGCGCCCCGGAAAGGCCGAGCCGCACCGCCTTGCCGGTGTCCGGCAGCAGGTCCGCCAGCAGGGCCTGTGCGATGTCCTGATGGTCCGCCCGCGCCGATTCGACAAGCGTGATGGCGCGGGCCAGCGCCGTGCGGCTTCCAGCCCGGATTCCCGCGGCAAGCTCTCCCGCATCGGGCGCCGCCCGATTGTAGGCGCGCCGCTCCGCCTGCTTTTTCTCTGTTCCGCTCATGGCCCCAGTTGCATACTTGTCCAAATCGGCCCCGTCCAGCCCCGGCCGTTCAGCCCCGGTTCGGCCTGGAGCGGTGAGAATGGACGGGAAAGCCTGCGGGAGGGCCTGCCACGACCGGGAGAACCCTTTGGCCATGGACCGGGCGATGCACGAACGCAAAAGAACGGGACGAAACCTGGCGCTTGCCCTCGCGCTTGCGGCGGCGATTGGCGCAGCTTTGCCTGCGTCCGCAAAGACCGTCGAGCCGGAAGCCACCGCCGAAGGAGTTCTCGCGGATTACACGGTCTATATCGGCGGGCTCATCGTTGCCGAAGGCTCGATGAAAGCAAGCCTGGAGGGTGAAAGCTACCGGCTGCAGAACCGTCTTGGATCGGCCGGCCTCCCGAAGAAGTTCTGGGATGCGAGATGGACCATGACGAGCGAGGGCCGTGTCGATGGCGACAAGCTGCGTCCCTCAAGCTTCGCCTTCACCTCCACCGAGAACGACGAGACGAAGAAGCGGCTCCTCACCTACAACGATGCCGGGATGCCAGCCTTGAGCTTCGACCCGCCGCTTTCTCCCGAAGAGCGCGAAAGCACGTTGCCTTTCGAGCGGAAGGGAACACTCGACCCGGTCAGCACCTTTCTCGTGCCCGTGGCGAACGACGGCAATCCCTGCAACCGCAAGCTCCCCGTCTTCGACGGCAAGCGCCGCTACGACCTCGACCTGACCTTTGACCGCATCGACACGATCACGACGCGCGACAACGGCTATAGCGGCGAAGCGGTCCGCTGCAAGGTGCGCATAACGCCGCGCGCGGGCATGGAAAAGGCGAAACTCACCAAGACCATGCAACAGCGCGACGATACCCGGATATGGCTGGCGCCGGTCGACAGCGGAAAATTCTACTTCCCCGTGCGTGTGCAGATGCGGACACCCATCGGCGGCGCCGTTCTGGATGTTGTAAGGCTTCGGCCGCTTGGCGTGAACACGGCAGCGGCCGACTTCCCGTCAAACTGAGGGCGACCGGGGTCAACCGGTCTTGCCGGCCTGACCGCGAACTTCCGCGTGAAGCGCGCGCAAGCGTTCGACGAGGTCGTCCTCCGGTGGGACGCCTCTCTTCTCGATATCTTCAAGCAGCCCTTCGAGCCGCACCGCCAGCATGCCGTAATAGTCTTTCTGCCGGTCGTCCTTTTCCCGGACGTCGGCAAGGCTGCTCTGGCGGCTCGCCTTTGGGCGCGCCAAACCATCTCCGGTGCTCATGGCACCTCCGCGGATCTCGCATATGTGGTTCTATGTTCGACAGCCGTGTTTTCCCGCGTTTCCTGTTCCGGGAGGGCACGTCTTGCCTGGCGGGGCCCATGGGCGGCGGCTCGGAGATCGTTGAGCGGCACGCGTGCCCTGCCAAATCGACTCTCATGGTCGAAAGTTGACCGGGGGAATAATCCAGCTCGAAGCGGGTTGCAACAAGGAATATGCGGCAACGCTCATTTGACGCACACACTGCCCGTCAAACAGGCATTTTTTGAGCAGCCTTGTTTATCGGCAGTTCAGGCCGCTTGCTGCCGTTTCGCCCGGATAAGCGCCAGAATTTCGCGTGCCGCCACCGGAATATTCGTACCCGGACCGAAAATCGCCGACGCGCCGGCCTTTTTCAGGAACTCATAATCCTGCTGCGGGATAACGCCGCCGCAGATGATGAGGATGTCGTCGGCTCCTTCATCCTTCAATGCCTTGGCGAGAGCAGGGACGAGCGTCTTGTGCCCGGCGGCGAGACTCGAAATGCCGATCACATGGACGTCGTTTTCAATGGCATCGCGAGCGGCTTCTTCCGGTGTCTGGAACAGCGGTCCGACATCGACATCGAAGCCGAGATCGGCGAACGCAGTGGCGATAACCTTGGCGCCACGGTCGTGACCGTCCTGCCCCATCTTGACGACAAGCATGCGAGGACGCCGGCCTTCGGCTTCGGCGAAAGCCTCGATCTCCTTCGAAATCTGCATGAAGCCCTCATCGCCTTCATATGCCTGGCCATAAACGCCGGAGATGGATTTGATCTCCGCGCGGTGGCGGCCGAAAACCGCTTCCATCGCATCCGAAATCTCACCGACGGTCGCCCGTGCCCGCGCCGCATCGATCGCCAGCGCAAGAAGATTGTCCTTGCCGCGCGCGCCTTCGCTCAGCGCCTCGAGCGCCTTCCGGCACGCCACTTCGTCGCGCGATGCGCGCACCTTCTTCAACCGCTCGACCTGGGAGGCCAGCACCTTGGCATTGTCGATATCGAGAATTTCAATCGGATCGTTCTGGGCCGGGCGGTATTTGTTGACGCCGACGATCACCTCTTCGCCGCGGTCGATCTTTGCCTGCCGCCGGGCTGCCGCTTCCTCGATCTTGAGCTTCGGCATGCCCGTGCCCACGGCCTTCGTCATGCCGCCAAGCTCCTCGACCTCCTCGATGAGCTTCCACGCTTCCTTGACCAGCGAATGTGTCAGCGTCTCCATGTAATAGGAGCCGCCAAGCGGATCGATCACACTGGTAATGCCGGTCTCGTGCTGAATGACGAGCTGCGTGTTTCGTGCAATGCGCGCGGAAAAATCCGTCGGCAGCGCAATTGCCTCGTCGAGCGCATTCGTGTGGAGCGACTGTGTGCCGCCGAGCACCGCAGCCATCGCCTCGATCGTCGTGCGGATGACGTTGTTGTAGGGATCCTGCTCCGTGAGCGAGACGCCGGACGTCTGGCAATGCGTGCGCAGCATCGACGACTTCTGATCCTTCGGTTTGAACTCGGCCATGATCTGCGCCCAGAGAAGGCGTGCCGCCCGCAGCTTCGCGATCTCCATGAAGAAATTCATGCCGATGGCGAAAAAGAACGACAGGCGCGGCGCAAAATCGTCGACATCGAGACCTGCGGCAAGCGCGGCACGAACATATTCGCGTCCGTCCGCGAGCGTGAAGGCAAGCTCCTGCACCTGCGTCGCGCCGGCTTCCTGCATGTGATAGCCGGAAATCGAAATCGTGTTGAAGCGCGGCATGTGCTCCGAACAGAAGCCGATAATGTCCGAGATGATCCGCATCGACGGTTCGGGCGGATAGATGTAGGTGTTGCGAACCATGAACTCTTTCAGAATGTCGTTCTGAATTGTTCCCGAGAGCTGCTCCGGCTTGACGCCCTGCTCTTCGGCCGCAACGATATAGTTTGCAAGAATGGGGATGACGGCCCCGTTCATCGTCATCGACACCGACATCTCGTCGAGCGGAATCCGGTCGAAGAGAATCTTCATGTCTTCGATGCTGTCGATCGCGACGCCAGCCTTGCCGACATCGCCGACCACGCGCGGATGATCGCTGTCATAGCCGCGATGCGTCGCCAGGTCGAATGCGACGGACAGCCCCTTCTGACCCGCCGCCAGATTGCGGCGGTAGAAAGCGTTCGATTCTTCCGCCGTCGAAAAACCCGCATACTGACGGATCGTCCATGGCCGCCCGGCATACATCGTCGCCTGCGGCCCGCGCGTATAGGGCGCAAGACCCGGCAGCGTATTCGCGTCGTAGCCCTCGGCTGCGATCCGATCGAGGTCCTCCGCCGTGTAGAGCGCCTTGACGTCGATCCCCTCCGGCGTGCGCCAGACGAGAGATTCCGGACCCGCTCCCCTGGTCTGCTTCGCGACCAATGCTTCCCAATCCTTGAGAGTCTTCTTGTCGGCCATCTTCGTCTCTACTCACGGCAAATTGCGAAATTTCACTGGAAACAGCATAACATGCCAACGTTCGCCATCCCAAAGGCGGCGGGAGTATCCGGGAAGCGCAGCAGCGGGTCAAACCGCCCCGAATGAGTGGCTGAAACGCCGCTATTTCGCTGCGTCAGCATATGAGTTCAAATGGGCAAAAGCAGACAGGCTTGGGCCGCGACAATGAAATCTGGGGGGAATATGCCAGCAGCACGCATTCAACTGACCTCGAAGGCGGGAGTGGTGATCGCCCTGAGCGTGATCGCCCTCGCTCTCGCCGCCTGCAGCGGAGGCGGGGCAGCCCGCAAACGTGACGCCGATGGACGTGTCCTGCGGACCCTTGCGGAGCAAGATCCCTCGAGCACGCTTTATGCGAGGTCCGTAAGTCAGGCGGCACGAGGCGAATGCGGCACGGAGACCTTCGACGTCCTGACCTGCTTTGCCTATCGCGGCCATGGCTATGAGGGCGCGCAGATGGCGCTGGGCCAGTGTCTGATCGCCACCGGCCAGGAAGCCAGCGGGGCCGAATGGGTGCGCCGCGCCGCCGACAGCGGCTGGTCCGAAGCGCAGAAGCTGATGGCCCTGCTCTACCTGAAGGGCGAGGGCGTCCCGCAGGACGTGATCGAAGGAACCAAATGGGCGAAGCTCTATAGCCGCAATCCGAGCCTGCTTTCTCTCGGCGTCCAGCCCGATATCTCCGTTGCGCAGCAGTTCAGCGGCAGACTGACCAGCGATCAGGTTTCGGTCGCCGACCAGCGCGCGGCAGACTGGGTTCCCGCCTTCTGGACGCCTTCAACCGAGCTCGACCGCAGTGTGAAGCGAAGCTGCGCGGTCGACGGCAAGCGTCCCGCCCCAACCTCGGCAGACGTGGTGAGGGTGCCGGACGCCTACTAGGTTCGCCATCGGGCATGCCGACGAACCCTGTCCGCTTCGCGCGGGCAAGGTTTTTTCTTGCTTCCGGAGGATTTCGGGCATTCAGGGAAACTTTACCTTCATGGCGTGAACTGGGCACAGGGGAGAGGTCCAATCTGGGGGAGGAGACCCCGTCGAGATGCCCGGTGTGAGCGGCCATACGAAACTTGTCGCCCCGGCCGGCGGGAACGCTGCCGGCGGCGAACGCATGTCCGCCATTCGTCTCGAGCTCTACCGCACCATCATGCGGGCCTATCGCGGGATACCTGTTCTTTTTCCGGCGATATCGGGCGCCATCGTCTTCACCTTCCAGCCGGCGGTCCCCATGCCGGTGATCGCCCTGTGGTGGTTCGCCATTGTGGCAGGCTATGCCGAGTACGCCCTTTTCCAGCAGCGCTTCTTTTCTGCCGACGCCCGCCATGAAGCCGAGGCGGCCGAGTGGATAGGCCCGATGGCCATCCGCAACTGGATCCTCAACATCCTCTGGCTCGGCTTCATACCGCTCTTCTGGCAGCCGGACGACGCCATTCAGAACCTCGCCATCCTGACGGTACTCATCATCCATGTCGTGATGGCATCGCAGATCGCCTTTCATATCGTCCCGATCTTCCTCTCGGTCACAGCGCCGATCATTACCGCAGTGATCGGAGCCGCCATCTGGACGCTCGACCCTGTATTCATGGCGCTCGGCTTTGCTTGCGTGCCCGCCTATCTTCTTCTGGTGCGCGTCGCCGGGCAGCAGAGAGCCAACGCGATAGAGACATACGACCTGCGCTTCAGGAACGCCGATCTCATCGAAGACCTCGGTCAGGCTCGCGATGTCTCGGAGGCCGCGCGTCGCCGCGCAGAGGAAGCGAACGACGAGCTCCAGCGGCGCGAGCATCATTTTCGCGCGCTGGTGGAAAACGCCTTCGACGTTGTGCTCGTCACCGACGAGAACGCCGTCATCCAGTATGCATCGCCGGCAGCCGAAAAATTCGGCCTCTCGCCGGAAGCGCTGATCGGTCTCAACGGCCTGAAATTGCTGTCGGAAGAGCAGAGGGATCAGGTCCTCAACGAACTTGCCAGCAACCAGTCGGGACCCAGCGAGACGATTTCCTACGAACTTGCGCTTCCCCGCAACGCGGGAAGCACGAACCCCCGCGATGCCACGCGCACGGTGTGGATCGAATCGAGCATTACCAACCTCGTCAACGATCCCAATGTGCACGGCTACGTTATCAACATGCGCGATATCACTGGACGAAAGCGCACCGAAACCGAGCAGCGCAATCAGTTCCGCGTGCTGCGTGCGCTGGCCGCCGGCGCGCCGCTGGACGAAGTCATGTCGCTCCTCGCGCTCGGGTCGGAGGAGGCGAACCCTTCCGGCCGTGCCGCGGTCTTTCTTATCGACTCCGAATGCAATCTCACGACATGCGCAGCGCCGCACCTGCCGGCCGATTTCGGTGCCTGGGTCGATGAATTCTGGAGGGAGCAGCGTCACGGGATTTTCGGCCGCATCGCACTCGCCGGCACCAAGATCGTAACGACGGACCTTCAGGAGGAATACCAGGGCGCTCATATCTCCTCCTATATGCGCAAGGCGGACATTCAGTCGCTGTGGTTCCAGCCGATCATGGCGCATGACGGGAAGGTCGTCGGCGCGTTCGCACTGTATTTTCCGGACGCCTATGAGCCCGGCGAATGGGAATCCGATTATCTGCTCGGCGCGGCGCATCTTGCCGGAATCGCTATCGAGCGGCGCAGGGCGGATCAGGAGCTGCAGCGCGCGACCGAAGCCGCCGAACTCGCCAACCGCGCGAAATCGAAATTCCTGGCGAACATGAGCCATGAGCTCCGCACGCCGCTGAACGCAATCATCGGCTTCTCCGAAATCATGCGGCAGGAGATGTTCGGCCCGCTTGGAGCCGATCGTTATCGCGAATACACAACCGACATACACGACAGCGGACGGCACCTGCTGAATGTCATCGACGACATTCTCGACATATCGAAGATCGAGGCGGGCCGTTACGCGCTGGAAGACCAGGAAGTAGACCTTGCCGCGGTACTACAATGGTCAGTCGACATCATGCGCGCCCGCACCATGGAGAAGTCGCAGCGGGTGCAGTTGCAAATGTTCGACCCCATGCCGTCCTTGAACGCGGATCAGCGCGCCATGCGACAGATCATGCTGAATCTGCTGTCCAATGCCGCGAAGTTCACCGGCGAGGGCGGCAACATCGAAGTAAGCGTCTTCCTTGACGACGCCGGAGACCTGTCGATCTCCGTGCGCGACGACGGCATTGGCATTCCATGCGACAAGATTGCCGAGGTCATGGAACCCTTCGGGCAGGTCGACGACACCAACGCCCGCCAGCACGGCGGCACTGGACTTGGCCTTCCGATCACGAAATCGCTGATCGAGCTGCATGGCGGCAGCTTCGTGCTGGAGAGCGCCGTCAACGAGGGCACGACCGCGAAGATGACGCTGCCCGGCTGGCGCCTGGTCTGGAACGACGGCCAGACAAAAGCCGCCACGCCCTGACGCGGCGGCTTTCGTTCCGGCCCGATTTTCGCGATCCCTACTCAGCCGCCTTCGCGGGCCGGCGAGCGCCGATCATTCCGAAAAGATGACCGCCCACCTTGCGCATCTGGATCTGCTCCGATCCTTCGGTGATGCGGTAGCGGCGATGGTGACGATAGATGTGCTCGAAAGGTTTGTGGCGCGAGTAACCCATGCCGCCATGAACCTGCATGGCGAGATCGGCCGCCTCGCAAACGAGGCGGTTCGCCCGGTAGTTGCACATCGAAACCTTGTCCGAGAGATACTTTGCGACATCCGGTTTCGGCATCTGGTCCATCTGCCATGCCGTCTTGTGGATCAGTGTACGGATCATCTCGGCTTCGGTATGCGCTTCGACCAGCGGAAACTGGATCGCCTGATTGACCGACAAAGGTTTGCCGAACGGCTTGCGTTCCTTCGAATATTTCACGCTCTCGTCGATGCAGAACTGTGCCGCCCCGACGCTCGATGCCGCCTGGCGAATACGGTTTTCATGGACAAAATGCTGGGCAAGCTCGAGCCCGCGCTCGGGATCGCCGAGATAGGATCCCTCCGGCACCCAGACATTCTTGAATGAAACGAGCGGGTGGTCCGTGGGCATGTTGAACGTCCAGAGATATTCCTCGACCACGACGCCGGGCGTGTCCATGGGCACGATGAAGCAGGTGATACCCAGCGCATCGCCATCCTTGCCGCTCGTCCGCGCAAACACGAAGTCGTGCGTGGCGACATGAAGGCCGGTGTTCCACATTTTCCGGCCGTTGATGACCCAGCCATCGACCCCGTCGCGTTTCTCGCGGCGGCCCTGGGTCTCCATCCAGGTTGCATCCGACCCGTGATCGGGCTCCGTGAGGCCGAAGGCGACGCGGATCGACCCGTCGAGTGAGCCGGGAATGAACGTCTTCTTCTGCTGTTCGGTGCCGAAATCGCGGAACATCAGCACGGTCGGAAAATTGCCGACGATCGAGCTTTCATTCTGCAGATCATTGTGGAGACCGAGCCCCTTCGCCGCCAGATGTTCGCGGATCACAGCCATGCCGAGATTGGTGCCGTCCTTGCCGCCATACTCCGCCGGCAACGCATAACGCAGATGGCCGGCCTTGTCCGCGCGCCGGCGCATCGCGCCGAGAAGTTCTTCCCAGTCATGGCGCGGCAGACCCTGATTGTCCCAATCGGTCCGCGCATGTTCGCGCCGATGGTCGAAGAAGCGCTCATTGTCGTCCTGCGCCTGAAGCGGCTTGATCTCCTTCTCGATGAAATCGTCGAGCACACCCAGATAGTCGGTAATCTCCTTGGGAATTCTGAAGTCCATCGATTTACCTCCCGCGATTGCCGCATGCCTCTTGGGCGGGCCCGGCGGCGCTGTTGCACAATGTCGATCCCGACACTATAGACCGCGGTCCATTATCCGAAAGGGCGCGGGACCGGCCCCGCTGCGAGACAGCCGCCGCGACGCTGCGGAAGGGCTCCAGATTTTTTCCGTTAACCTTTCATCCGCCTAAGCCATTGTGTGGACACAACATTTAGCCGTGAACGAAGGTGGAAAATCGTCCGGTCGCCGATTCGGACCCGGTTCGTTCGCGCAATATTCCGTTCCTTAATATCGCAACGGTTAATGCCTGGACGGCCTTGCATCGCACCTGCTTTGCGCGGAAGGTGCGCCTCGAAACATGAGCACCCCGTCTCCCCAGCACACCTCCGGCCAGACCCGGGACCGCCTCGCGGAACGCCGGCGCATTACGGCCGTTCTGGGGCCCACGAACACCGGCAAGACCCATCTCGCGATCGAGCGGATGATGGGGCACGAAACCGGCATGATCGGCCTCCCGCTCCGGCTCCTCGCCCGCGAGGTCTATGACCGGGTGGTGAAAGTGAAGGGCGCCCGCAACGTCGCCCTCATCACAGGCGAAGAGAAGATACTCCCCCCTTCCGCCCGCTATTTCATTTGCACGGTCGAGGCGATGCCGCTTGAGCGCGAGGTCGATTTCCTCGCCGTGGACGAAATTCAGCTCGCCGCCGATCGCGAACGGGGCCACACCTTCACGGATCGCCTGTTGCGCGCGCGCGGTCATTCCGAGACCATGATGCTCGGCTCCGAAACCGCGCGGGGCCTCATCCAGAAACTCCTGCCCGACACGTATTTCATCAACCGGCCCCGTTTCTCCGAACTGTCATGGACGGGCTCGAAGAAGATCACGCGCCTGCCGCGCCGGTCCGCCGTCGTCGCTTTCTCTGCCGACCAGGTCTACGCGATCACCGAGGTGATCCGCCGCCAGCGCGGCGGCGCGGCCGTCGTAATGGGCGCCTTGAGCCCACGCACCCGCAACGCGCAGGTCGCGCTCTACCAGTCCGGCGAGGTCGACTTTCTGGTGGCAACCGACGCCATCGGCATGGGCCTCAACATGGATGTCGACCATGTGGCTTTCGCCTCGACACAGAAATTCGACGGCCGCCAGCACAGGCCCCTGCAGGTGTCCGAACTCGCCCAGATCGCCGGTCGGGCCGGCCGTTACATGAACGATGGCACCTTCGGCATCACGGGTGACGCCACCGCGCTCCCTGACGAGGTCGTTTCCCGCATCGAGAACCACCAGTTCGAACCCGAGCGCCTCTTTCAGTGGCGCAACCCCCATCTCGAGTTTTCGAGCGTCGCGGCATTGATGAAGAGCCTCGAAGCCGCGCCCGCAAGGCCGGGACTGGCAAGGGCGCAGGTCGGCGACGATCTGGAGGCGCTGACCCGCATGGTGCGCGACCCCGACGTCAATGCCTGTCTGCGCTCGGCTTCCGCGGTCAGGCGCCTCTGGGAGGTGGCCCAGGTTCCCGACTTCCGCAAAACGCTCGCAAGCGAACATGCGGGCCTCCTGACCCGTCTTTTCCTTTTTTTGATGACCTCGTCGGCGGAAGGGACCGGGCGCATACCGGACGACTGGCTCGATCGCCAGATGAGGAGCCTCGACCGGACCGACGGCGACATCGATATATTGGCGGCCCGCCTTGCCCATATTCGCACCTGGACCTATGTGGCGAACCGGGCGGATTGGCTGCACAATCCTGCGCATTGGCAAGAGCGCACGCGTGCGATAGAGGATAGGCTGTCCGACGCTCTGCACGAGCGTTTGACGCAGCGGTTCATCGATAGGCGATTGAAGGCGAATATGTCGGACACCTGCAGGGGTTTGTCTTCGTGCCCGATCCACGGGCCGAGGGCGAGCAGGGCCGCGTGCTCCGCAATGCGGCAGCCCAGGCACTGGCTGGCGAAATCGCAAGTCGCGCGCAACGCCTCGTCACGGCGCCGGATGCGGACATTTCGCTTTCCGAGCACGGACGCATCCTCTGGGCGGGACACCCCGTCGCCGAACTCCGGGGCAGTGGCAGCATCTTGTCGCCACGCGTGGAACTCGTGGCAGGCGAGGAGTTGAACGGTCCGGCGCGCGAGGCCGTGCAGACACGTCTCGAAGCCTGGCTGAAGATGCACATTGCAAACATCCTTGCGCCACTCGTTTCGCTGCGCGATGCCGCGGATATCGAAGGCCTCGCGCGGGGCATCGCATTCCGGCTCGTCGAAAACCTCGGGGCTCTGACGCGCGAAAGCGTTGCCGAAGACGTGCGCGCGCTCGACCAGGCGGCGCGCGGCCAGCTACGCAAGCATGGCGTGCGCTTCGGTGCTTATTCGATCTTCATGCCGGTTCTTCTCAAGCCGGCGCCGGCCCGCTTGCGGCTGACGCTTTGGGCGCTTGGCAATGCGGCGGCAGAGAGCGAGCCCTTCGAAAACCTGCCCGCGCCACCGACACCCGGCCTTACCTCCGTGCCCGCCGATCCGGCCGCACCGGAAGGCTTCTACGAAACCGTCGGATTCCGTGTTTGCGGTGTTCGCGCTGTCCGCCTCGACATGCTGGAGCGCGTTGCCGACCTGATCCGTCCGGTCATCGCGGCACGCACCTACAATGGCGGCTTCATCGTCACGCCCGACATGATGTCGCTCGTCGGATGTTCGGGAGAGGAATTCGCCAGCCTCCTTCGGGGTCTCGGCTACCGTTCGCAGGTCGAAACCGTGACGCCTCCGGTCATGGAAACGCCGAAGGAAAACAAGGCGGCACCGGCTGCGGAGCAGGGCGCAGAGGCAGAGACGGCTTCCGCGCCGAGTGCCGCGGAAACACCGGAAGAGCCCACCCCTGCCGGAAGCCCGGAAGAAATGCCGGCAGCGGATGTCTCCGCCTCCGTTGAGGCCGCAGACGAAGCCGAAGCGGCACCTGAAGAACAGGCAAGCGCGCCCGCATCCTCCGAAACGTCACCCGAGGCAGAGCCCGCCGCGCCCGGCATCGCCGAAGCGGCCGCAGCGCCGGTCGAAATGGAAATCTGGCGTCCCGTCCGCAAGCGTCACGGCGGCAAAGCCGAAAGCGATCGCAAGAAGCCGCGCCACGACAAGAAAAAACGTGACGGCGAACAGGAAGCGCAGGGCAACAAGCCGCAGCGCCGGGACCGTCGCCCCGGCCCCCCTCCCGCGAAGCCGGACAGGAAACCGCGCGAGCGCGAACCCGATCCGGATTCGCCTTTCGCTGCCCTCGCCGTCCTCAAGGAACGCGTGCGCGGCAACGGCTCCTGACATGAGCGATGCGATGGGTCAGCCTGGTCAGCGGATCGATCGCTGGCTCTGGTGCGCCCGTTTCCTGAAGAGCCGTTCGCTGGCTGCCACCCTCGTCCAGTCCGGCCGCGTCCGGGTCAATGGCGAACGCATTTCGAAAGCAAGTCGAGCCATTCGCCCGGGCGATGCCCTGACATTCCCGCTCGGCCCCCATGTCCGGGTAGTGAAAATTCTCTTTCTCGCCGAGCGCCGTGGTCCTGCATCCGAAGCGCAATCGCTCTACGAGGATCTCGATCCCCCGGCGCCCCTGTCGTCCCGAAGCGATCCTTCGGAACCACAAGCACCCATGCGTGAACCGGGCTCCGGACGCTCTACAAAAAAAGAGAGACGGCAGACCGAAATGCTCCGCGGGAACGGCGGATAATTCACACTTTTCTACGTGCTTGAATAATTCTTCCGGCGCCTATAGGTAAAATACTCATGATCGACCGGCTCAAATCTTTTCTGCTCGGAAACCCCGAGAGCGCGCCAAGGGAATTCGGCGACCTCCAGGTGGCGGTTGTCGCACTACTCATCAGGGCGGCGACATCGGACGCCCGGTTCGGAGAGGACGAACGGGAAACCATTCGCCGCATCGCAGCCGATTCCTTCGGCCTGACGCCCGAAGCCGTGCTCTCTCTGGTGAAGGAGGCCGAAGGCGAAGAAGCCGAAACGCTCGACCTCCATCGCTGGACCCAGGCCATCAAGCGGGCCTATAGCGAAGAAGAACGTGTCGGGGTGATCGAGAAAATGTGGGAAGTCGTTTACGCGGACGGCGTTCTCGACGACTACGAAGCCAATTTGTTGCGGCGCATCGCGGGGCTGATATACGTTCCCGATCGCGAATCCGGGCAGGCGCGCCAGCGTGTCATCGCCCGGCGCGGCATACCGCCCCGTAAGCAAGGATAAGCAAAGGGGGAAACCCCGGAAGGAGCGTTCGCTGCGATGCGGCGGCGCCATTGGAGAGTGCGATGACCTATATCGTGACCGACGCCTGCATCCGCTGCAAATATATGGACTGCGTGGAGGTTTGCCCCGTGGACTGCTTCTACGAGGGTGAAAACATGCTGGTCATCCATCCTGACGAATGCATCGATTGCGGCGTCTGCGAGCCCGAATGCCCGGCCGAAGCCATCAAGCCGGATACCGAGCCGGGCCTCGAAAAATGGCTGGAACTCAATACCGAATACGCCTCGAAGTGGCCGAACATTACCATCAAGCGCGAACCGCCGGCCGATGCCGACGACTGGCAGGGCGTCGCGGGCAAGTTCGAGCAGCATTTCAGCCCCGAGGCGGGCGAAGGCGACTGACCCGATCGAGAGGCTCGCAAGCCCCTCGAAAGGCGCAGGAAACTGCGAAGAAGAGCGCCTATCCTCCTGTGTTAACTGTCTTTTCTGCGGACGCCCTTCCAAAGGGCGGGTTTTTGTGCTATATATGTCGCACAGGAATTTCCGCTAATGCAGGCGCATACCCGGCCAAAGGTTCAGGGATGCACCGGTAAGTGTCTAACCGGTTTACGGCTCGAGGCGGCTAGCCGTTAGCCGTCGAAGGCCGGAGACGTTGAGCCCGATGGAAGGCCGCGCTTCGCCCAGGACGTTGAAAGGTCCCGGCTCCGAGCCTTCCTGGAAGGCGCTGGTGCCGCCCTTCGATGTCGGTCTTCCCGTTCGATGACTGAAAGGAGCCGGGATGATGTCCCGGCTGCAAGTCTTCGACGGCTCAACGGTGAGAGATGCGTATCTGCGGGCGTGAAATGCTGAGCCGTGAAGAGGGCATACCGCCGCTTCCGGCCTTCGGAAACGAGAAAGGCTGGGTATAGGAAAGACGATGGCGAGCAAAATCACCAAGACACCCAAGTCCAAGTCTGCGCCCGCAAAATCGCCCGCAAAATCCAAAGTAGCGGCGAAGCCGGCCAAGACGCGCGCCAAGGCGGCGACAGCCAGCACCAAGGCGACGAAGGCCGCGCCCGCCAAGGCGAAGGCCGCTACGGCCGGAAAGGCGAAAGCAGCCCCCAAGACGGCAGCCAAAACAGCGAAGCCCGCAAAGAGCAAGCCGGCCCCCAAGGCCGCCGCCAAGACCGCGGCGCCGAAGAAATCCGCCGAAAAGCCGAAGGCGAAAGCGGCTCCCGCAAAGCCCGCTCCGAAGAAAAAGGAGCCCGCCGCAAAGCCGGAAGCCAAGGCCGCCCCCTCAAAACCGGCCAAGACGACGCCCAGCAATGCCGCAAGCAAGCTGATGGAGGCGGCGAAGAGCCGCGCCGAAAATGCGCGCAAGGCCGACGCCGCGAAGGCAGCGAAGGAAGCCGCCGAAGCGAAGGCGGTAAAACCGGAAGCGCCGAAAGCAAAGGTGGAGCCCGCGAAACCAACGGCACCGCGCCCGAATTTCAAGGCGAAGGAATACGTGGTCTATCCCGCGCATGGCGTCGGCCAGATCCTCGAAATCGAGGAGCAGGAAGTCGCAGGCCACAGGTTGGAGCTTTTTGTCATCAACTTCGACAAGGAAAAGATGACGCTGCGGGTTCCGACCAACAAGGCGACCGCCGTTGGCATGCGCAAGCTTTCCGACTCCGGTGTCGTCGATTCCGCGATCGAAACGCTTCGTGGCCGCGCGCGCATCAAGCGCACCATGTGGAGCCGCCGCGCCCAGGAATACGAAGCCAAGATCAATTCCGGCGATCTGATCTCCATCGCCGAGGTGGTCCGCGACCTCTACCGCTCGGACCGGCAGCCGGAACAGTCCTACTCCGAGCGCCAGCTTTACGAAGCCGCACTCGATCGCATGGCGCGCGAAGTGGCGGCCGTTGAGCGCATCGGCGAGGATGCGGCCATCGAACGGGTGGAGCAGGCGCTTCAAGGAACGCCGAAGGGCGAAAAGACGCCGAAGTCCGACGAGGCAAGCGAGGCAGCGTAAGGCGCTCTGCGCGCATTTACGGATTGAGCTTCGAAAGGCCCGGCGGATTGCCGGGCCTTTTTGCATGAGGGAACAGCTATCTCGCGGCAAAGCCGGACAACCGGAACATTTTTGGAGCTGTCGAGTTGATCTCAAACGAAGTCTGAGACGTAGAAAGATCAGGACGCGCTATACGAGCCCCACATCCTGTCAGGGGAGACCGCAATGGCACATATGGACACGCCTGAAACCCAGCGGGCCAACCGGCGCTACATGAAAAGCGCGATGACGGTGCCGCTTCTCGACGAACGTCACGAATTCGAACTCGCCCGCCGGTGGAGGGAAAAAAAGGATGAGCACGCACTGCACGAGCTCACGCGTGCCTACATGCGCCTCGTCATTTCCCTGGCCACGCGGTTCCGCAACTATGGGCTTCCTTATGGCGACCTCATACAGGAAGGCAATGTAGGGCTCATGCAGGCCGCTGCCCGGTTCGAACCCGATCGCGGCGTTCGCTTCTCGACCTATGCGAGCTGGTGGATCCGCGCGGCGATCCAGGACTACATCCTGCGCAACTGGTCGATCGTCCGGACGGGAACGACGGCGGCGCACAAGTCACTCTTCTTCAATCTGCGCCGTCTGCGCGCGCTCATCGCGAACGGAACACGGCAAAACCTGACGGAAGAAGACCGCATTTTCATCGCAAAGCGGCTGGGCGTCGGCGCGCGGGATGTGGAGACGATCGACGCTCGCCTGATGAGCGGCGACCGTTCCCTCAACGCGACTTTTGCCGACAGTACGGCGGCGGAAAGCACCGCCGAATGGCAGGATCTCCTGCCCTGCGACAGGCCGCTGCCGGACGAGGAAGTCATGGAACGCCATGACGCACGGCAGAGATCCCTGTGGATCGAAAGCGCTCTCGAAAGCCTGAATGAGCGCGAGCTCATCATCATCAGGGAACGTCGCCTTCGCGACGATGCTGTCACCCTGGAAACCCTGGGTATGCAGCTTGGTATATCGAAAGAACGCGTGCGCCAGATCGAGCACGCCGCACTCCAGAAGCTGAGAGACGCGCTGCTGAGCAAAGTCCCCGATCCGGAGGAAGCCGGCCTTCTCGCCTGAGGAAACCTATTTACCAACGACGATCTTCACGCGTTGCCCTGCTGTCGGCTGCGCGTTCGGACCAAGCCCGTTCAGCACGCGAAAGCGCTCGGCCTGGAAATCTGAATATATCATCCGCCGGCCAAGCGTTTCCGCCGTATCGCCCTTGCGCACCGTCACGATGGCGACGCGCAAGGGCTTGACCGACTGCGCCTCTGCCACCGAAATCTTCCGGAAACTCATGATGAGGGAATGGAGCGCCGCGTCGTAACGGTTACCCGCCTGCGGCAGCGTGCCTGTCAGGAAACGATAGACCCGGTCCGGCGCATATTCGATGGCGACGAGACGGCCCCTGTATTTGCCTATGGCGGTGGTGGCGGTCGCCGCTTTCATGCCGTTCACGGTGAAGCGCTCGAGCGGCGAGAGCCTCACGCCGCTTGCCCAAACATTCGTCAAATAGTCCCCGATCTCGACACCCGTGGCCTTTTTTGCGCCGTCGAACTGGGCCACCGTGCCCTCCGGCCCTTCGACAAGCACCGCGCGGGCCGAATTGGTGATCGCAAAACGCGGAGGCGCGTTGAAGGCGAAACGCATTTCGGGATGAATGAACTCGCGATCGCGCACCACCCCCTGTTTCGGATCGTCGCCATAAAGCATGCCGTCAATTGCATTCAGATAGGTATTGCGGTTTCGCGCTTGCTGCCCCGGTGCCACGCCTGTTCCGCGCGCATGCTCAACGGCAGCCGCGGTTCGGTCCGGCGTCCCCGGATGGCTCGCAAGCCAGTCGTTACGCGACGCATCATATTCCGCATTGCGAACCTTCGCGTTGAGCGCCTGTTGTGCGCCCATGGATTCGAGAAATCCCGCCGCGGCATAGGGATCGTAATCGGAGCCAGCGAGGTAGCGAACGCCGAGCATGTCCGCCTCGTATTCCTGATCGCGCGAGTAGCTCGCAAGCAGCCCCTGTCCGCCCAGCCCCGCAATCTGGTTGAGCGCATCGCTTCCGACAACCGCGCCAAGAACCGCACCCAGCAAAGAGGTTCCGAGCGCGGCCGTCTGCCGCTGTGCCGAGTGACGCGCATTGACATGGCCGATTTCATGACCGATGACGCTCGCGAGTTCGGCTTCATCGTTGGCAAGAGCCATCAGCCCGCGTGTCACATAGACGTAACCGCCAGGCAACGCGAAGGCATTGACGACGGGGCTGTCGAGGACCGTTACACGGTATGGCCCATCGGGCCGGTTTGTCGCCTTGACGACCCGCGCCGTGATGTCCGCAACATAGCCGCCGAGCTTTTGGTCCTGATAGGCGCCACCATAGACTTCGAGAATCTTCGGGTGTGCCTGGGCGCCGGCCCGGGCTTCCTGTTCCGCCGACATGATTGGCGCAAGTTGCCGCTCGCCTGTCGCGGGATTGGTTGCACAACCGGCGGCAAGAAGACATGCGGCAAGCGGGATGGAACGAAGGCGGACGAACGCCGCAGCGACAGAGGATATCAAAGTCCACCTCCGCTTGCCGGTGAACCGCAGGAATTTCAATCCGCGTCACCGGTGAATTCGATTTGCTCCGGATGCGTTGCTTCCATTTCCGGACCATTGTAGCGGTCGAGCCAGCCGCGAACCCGGACATGCCTGCCCGCAAGGGCCGAGACGTCTGTGGCTTCGGTTCCGCCGAGAAGCGACCCCCAGGGCTCGTCCCTCCCGAAAAGCTTAACGTCCCGCTCCTGAACTGTCACGGTGAAGTCCTTGCGGTAGTCGTCGCCGAAGTTGAGATACAACTTGCCGCGCACGAGCGCAGCGGACGCCACTCTCCCCTCGACGAGTTCGAAGCGCCCGACGCGCTCCAGAAGACCCGCAACATCGGCCGCGTCGTGGATTCCGTAGAATGGATCCGCCCAAATGCCGAGGGCTTTTCCTCGCGCCGCTCGTTCCGCCTCCAGAAGCTCTTCGCTGCAGGCCCGGTTGTCGCTGAACGTGTAGACACGTGCGAGCCCGCGCTCGAGCATTTCCTTCTGCAGCCAGTCGAAGCCACCCTCATCACGCGCGACGAAGACCTGCGCCAGCACACGCTTGTGCCGGTCGACGCGCGCGCCACCGAACCGGAGCATGACCGGTTTTCCAAGCGCAATGCCGGCAACGGCGTCACGCGCTTCCCTGGCAAGCGGCCACATATCGAAGTTCGGACGGCCGAGCGGCAGCTTGGGTGCCTGTATGCCGGTCAGCCGGACTTCACGACCGTCCTCAAGGACCAGCGTATCGCCGTCGATGATCTTCGCAACGACGGATGTTGCCTTGTCTTCTTCCAGCAGGCATTCGGCGGCGAGGACTGCGCCACCGCCATGGATGCAGGGGATTGCAAGGAAGGCGGACAACGAAAGAAGAGCAAGACGGCCGATACGCGGCAGCGGCCCGGCGGCTACACGCAGGAACATTCGGTCACCATCCGCCTTCGACATGCGTTTTGCTCAGACCGAATCTCCCACGCGTGGCGAGGGGACGCCCCGAAGCGCGATGATGGCGGCCTCGGTCCGGTTGCGAACACCGAGCCCCTGCAGGATTGCATTGACGTGCAATTTGACCGTCGCAATCGAGATGCCGAGCACCCTCGCAATTTCCTGGTTCGAGCGGCCCTTGCCGAGCTCCTGCAGCACTTCGCGTTGCCGGGGCGTGAGTTTCTCCTGCCCGGCGCCGAGAAACGCTCTCGACGGTTCGGCGAACCCTTCCGCCTCTGCGGTCAGAAGAATATCCGGCACGTAACGTCCACCCATTTCGATCATCCGCAGCGCGCTTTCGACAAGATTGACGCCCAAATTCTTCGGGATGAAGCCTGCGACACCGAGGTCCATGACCTCGCGCACGAAGCCCGGCGAACTCTTCTCGCTGAACACCGCGATCCTGCCATTCGTCCTCGATACGAAGTCGCTCAACACATCGATATCGGACAAGGCCCCGGCGCCGGCATCGAACAAGGCGAGATCCGCAAGGCCCGTGTCTATTCCGCTGAGCGGGCGCGGCCCGGCGGCGACCCGAATTTCCGCGCCGGAGTATAGCCGTTTGGTGATCGAGGCCAGCCCCTCGCAAAAAACCGGCTGCTCGCCAATGATGAGAACGCGCATCAGACACCCCGCCTTGCAGAGGGGCTGGCGCTGCGGCACTTGTGCGGCGCTGCGGTGCAATCTTTGCGTGTTTCAAAAAGACTCATACAACCCACGTCAACCTTAGAGAGTATCCATAGATATTTAGGCCAAAGTGGAGATAGACGCAAAGAACCAAACGCGTCCCGGCGTCGTCCCGTCGACAAGGGACTATTGCAGCGCGAGAAGAGCTGACCTAGGTTTCGCGGCGCAACAGCTCGTTTCCCACGGCGCTGCTTGCCTTTTTGAGGCCTCGTAGCTCAGCTGGATAGAGCATCAGATTCCTAATCTGAGGGTCGCGCGTTCGAATCGCGCCGAGGTCACCACCTGCTCCAACCGCCGAAGAATCCAGCCGGAGGCCCTGCCGCAAGTTCAATTTGAACAAATTGGCCCCTTCCCTCCTCCAGCGCGGCGGTGAGGGTTTGGCGGCGTTCGGCCCAGGTTGTATAACTTTACTGGTGCGTTCCAAGTCATGAATACAAAGATATCTTTGCACCCTCCTCGTGCGGCGGCTGCAGATGAAGATCGACGGCAGCATCATCGTCTCGAGCGACAATGCCACCCGCTATCCGCCGGAAGAAATCGGCAAGGACGATGCCGCCAGCCTGAACATCCTGGGACGCGTGATCTGGCGCAGCGGACGAATGTGAGCGAGCGCCGAAAATGACCTCATCCGTCCCCACCCTCTTCGCGAGCGACGCGAAACGCATTCTCGTCATCAAGCATGGCGCCTTCGGCGACGTCATCCAGGCGGAAGGCGCGCTGCGCGACATCCGCGAGAACCACCCGCACGCCTTCATCGCCGTGCTGACCATGCCCGCCTATCGCGCGATCCTTGCGCGCTGCCCGCATGTGGACGAGACGATCGTCGATGAACGCGCGCCGCGCTGGCGCATCGGCCGGATGCTGGCGCTGCGCGCGAAACTGCGCAGCCTCGATTTCGACATGGTCTACGACCTGCAGAATTCGAAGCGCACGGCTTTCTATTTCAAATGGATGCTGAACGACCGCCGCTGGTCCGGCACCGCGAAGGGATGCAGCCACCCGCACCGCGCGGAAGACCCGAAAAAAATCCGCACGCTCGACCGTCTCGCCGGACAGTTGGAGGATGCAGGCCTGACCATCCGCCACACGCGCAAACCCGACGTCTCATGGCTCGCCGGCGATGCAAGCGGAATGCTCGCGAAGGCGGGCGTGACGACGCCCTATATCGTGCTCGTGCCCGGCTGCTCCGCGCGCCACCCGCAAAAGCGCTGGCCGCATTACGCGGAACTTGCGGCACACCTGATCGCGGCGGGCGAAACGGTCGTGACGGCGCCCGGCCCCGACGAGGTGGAGCTCGCACGCGCCATTCCCGGCACCTGCATCGAGAAGACGAACTGGTCGGCACTCGCCGGGATATTGAAAAGCGCGCGCTTCGTCATCGGCAACGACACGGGACCGAGCCATCTGGCGGCGCATATGGACGTTGCGGGGCTTGCATTATTCGGATCGCATATGCCGGCGGAGCGCACCGGCATTCTCACGGAGAATTTCGGCGCCATCGAAGTGGACGACCTCGCGGCGCTCCCCGTGCCCCGCGTCTTCGACGAGGTGGAACGCCGCCTCGCCGCTCACTCGAATTCGGTATAGGACTTTTCTTCGACGATCGCCGAACCCGTGAGGAGATTGATCTCCTTCTTGATCGCGGCGCGCTTGTCGTTCTGCTTGTAGACGGAGCGGGCGAGCTCGATGAACGCCGGCCCGAAATCCTTGTCCGCCTCGCACTGGCGGATGTCGTCCTCGATCACCCAGAGCGCCTCGTTGACCGCCTTCAGCTCGCCTTCGAGACGGCGCATTTCCGCGCTGTCCTCGAGGTTCGCCTTGCGCGCATGCTCGAGCACGGTGAGTTCGTGCCGGACATTGGCGAGCTTTGCCGCATCCGACATCCGTTCCGACTTGATGCGCAGAATGGTGATCTTGTCGATGAGCTCACCCGGACCGACCTCGATCATGACAGGCTTGGCGTCTTTCTGTGACATGGAAGCTCCGGGCTTTGCGTGACGTATGAGCCTGCTATAGCGCAAGCGCCCCGGCCTTGTCATCCTGTTGCGGAAATGCGTTAACGGCAATCTTCGCTTGCGGGAGAGGCGCCGCACGCCGAAGATTGCGCGAAGCCAAACGAGCCGCCGGAGGCCGATGTCCCTGATTTCGAAACTGCTCGATCATTTGCGCGGAAGCGACACGCCCGAGGAACGCCATGCCGCGCGCGCCTCGGCGCCTATGCTGATGGTCGAACTCGGCGGCTATGCGCACAAGGCGCGTGACTGGTCGGCGGGCGGCGCCTGTGTCGAGGGCTTCGCGGAAGCGGTGGCGATCGGCAACATCCTGAGCGGGCATCTCTACTGGGCGGGCGACAAACGAAAGCTCGCCTTCGCCGCGGAGGTGATGCGCCTCGACCCCGCGGGCGCGCTGGCGCTGCGCTGGCTCGACCTGCCGCTCGCGATCCAGCAGGAAATGGAAGCGCATATCGGCTGAGGCCGCCGCTGCGTCAGTTGCACGCGCGGACCCACGCGCTAGGCTCCCTCAAAAGCAATCGAAACAGGGAGGACGCCATGACGGCCTACAAGACGCTCATCGTGAAGAAGGACGGCGCGGTCGACCGCGTGACGCTCAACCGCCCCGACGCGCTGAACGCGATGAACCCCGAACTCGTGGACGAGTTGCAGGACTATTTCGGAAGGCTCTACACGGATCATTCCGTGCGCGTCGTCGTGCTGAAAGGCGCGGGCCGCGCCTTCTGCGCCGGCCTCGACCTCAAGGACCGCTCGAACCGCGACGACAGCGGCGCAAGCGGCAGCCCGCAGGCAGGGCTCGTCTCCCAGCGCCGCATCAGCGAAATAGTGATGCGCATGCGCCGCTGCCCGCAGCCGATTATCTCGCTGGTGCATGGTCCGGCCTGCGGCGGCGGCTTCGCGCTGGCGCTCGCCTCCGACATCCGCATCGCGGGCGCGAGTGCACGCATGAATGCCGCATTCATAAGGATCGGATTGTCGGCCTGCGATATCGGCGTGAGCTATTTCCTGCCGCGTCTCGTGGGCGTGTCGCTCGCGTCGGAACTCATGATGACGGGTCGCTTCATCGATGCGGCACGCGCCGAACGCGTCGGCCTCGTGTCGGAGGTGGTGCCGGACGAGAAGCTGGAGGAAGCGGCACAGCCCTATATCGACGAGATGCTGACGACCTCGCCGCTCGGCCTGCGCCTGACGAAGGAATGCCTCAACATGTCGGTCGATGCGGGAAGCCTCGAAGCGGCCATCGCCATGGAAGACCGCAACCAGATCCTCTGCGCACAGACGAAGGATTTCCGCGAAGGCATTTCCGCCTTCCTCGGCAAGCGCGCGCCTGACTATACGAATAGCTGAGAACCCCCAAGTCGCGTCATGACCCGGCTTGTCCGGGTCATCCACGTCTTTCTGTCGCTCGCCTCGCAAAGACATGGATGGCCCGCATAAAGCGGGCCATGACGATCTATAGTGAAAGCTGAGAAAAGGCGCCGGAGAAAGAACCCTTCTCTCCCAACGACTTCTCGCGCGCGCGGGCCGCCCCCCGCCCCGAGGGGAGGGTGGGTGAGAGGCTGTATTGCCTTACTTCTTCTTGCTCATGTCGATGAGCGGCATCATGCGGATGGTGGAGGTGCCTTTCGCAATGATGTCGCCCGCCGCATTTTTCAGATTGCCTTCGGCGAACATGGTGGAGCGGCCGCGCCGCTCGATCCAGCCTTCGGCGACGAGAAGGCCGGGCGTTGCCGGCGCGAAGAAGCTGACCTTGATTTCGAGCGACATGGGCGTCTGCTGAAAATCCGTGATGCACATGGCGGCGCGCGCCATGGCCGCGTCGATCCAGCCGGTGACGAAGCCGCCCTGCACCACGCCGCCCGAATGGCACATGCGCATCTCGGCCTCGACCTCGATGGCGGCGCGGCCCGTCTCCTTGTCCATATACAGTGTACGGACGATACCAAGCGACTCACCGAGACCGTCCTTGCCGGCCTCCCGGTCGAAATGTTTTTCGGGCGCAATCGTCTCTGACATGGGAACTCGCTGGAACCTGTTTCGGGAATGGCTGTGGGGAGCAGTCTAGGCATTTCGGCGGCGGCGGGAAGAGCGCGTGACCGTTCACGGGCGCGCCGCGCCCCGTTCGCGAATGAACGGAGGCGGGGACAAAGGGGCCAGACTGTCATCGAAATGTCATCGAACTGTTACAATTGGCCCGAAAGGGCCCTGCGGACGCTGCGGCGGGGCCTGCGAAAAATCTTGTCCCCGGTTTCGGGCGCCCCGTTCAAGGGGCTCGACGCGGGGCGGCGGGACGGGGAGACTTGTCCCCGGCCGGGCACATAGATTCCCGGGTGCGGGCGGCGGGTGCATGAGGAGGCGCGGGAGCGCGCCCAAGATGCGCAAAGGGAGGACAAGTGAGGCGGGCATATCTTTTTGTGGGTCTGATGGCGCTTTTTCTTGTCCCCGGCTCCGGATTCGGGGGGGCGGGGATGGCGCGCGCCGCCGGCCTCGTCATGAGCGAGGGGGAATACGAGGAGGCGCTCGCCTTCATCGCGGGCACGAAAGCCGTCATGGCGGAGGCGGAGGCCGCGCTTGGGCAGGCCACCGCCCGCGCGGCGGCGGCGGCGCGCCGGGACGACCTGGCCCAGCGCCTCGACATGCTCCGCAGACTGATGACCGCCGCCGCGCAGCGCGACCGCATCGGCGCGCGAGGCACGGGGAAAGGAAACGGCATCACCCCGGAACGCCAGCGCGCGCGGGACGTGATCCGGCGGGCGGGAGAGATCGAGGACCCGCTGCTGGATTTGTGGACGGCGTGGTCGCAGAGGGCGGGAATCCGGCGCGCGGACCGTTGACCGGATTATATAAATAGTTATATAATTTCTGCATCATGACCACGGGCAAGAAGAAGCAGGCGGTTTTCGAGGGCGATACGCTCGACGAACTGCTTTCTTTTCCGCCACCGGCGCGCGAGGCCGCAGGCTTCCAGATTTACCTCGTGGAACTCGGGCGCGATCCCGACGACTGGAAGCCGATGAAGACCATCGGCCCCGGCGTGCGCGAGATTCGGGTTGCCGGAGCGGATGGACAGTTCCGTGTCATCTATGTCGCAAAGTTCGAGGAAGCGGTTTACGTGCTGCATGCCTTCTCGAAGAAGACGCAGAAAACGCCGCAGCGAAATCTCGACATCGCGGCAGCACGGTACAAGGCGCTGGTGAAAAGACGGCGCGAAAGGAGTTGAGTATGACGACGAAACCGAAGGCTTATGACAGCGTGTGGCAGGCGCTGGCGAAGGACGAGGCGGAAGCCGAAACGATGCGCCTGCGCGCGGACCTGCTCATCGCGCTGCGCGACCGGGTGGCGTCGTGGAAGGTAACGCAGGCGGAGGCCGCGAAGCGGCTCGGCATCTCGCAGCCGCGCCTCAACAACATGGCGAAGGGACAGATCGAAAGCTTCAGCCTCGACATGCTGACAAAACTCGCCTGCCGCGCGGGATTGAAGGTGGAGATGAAGCTGAAGAAGGCGGCTTGAGAGACGGTGATATGTCCGGAGACAAACAACATTTTATTCCCCAATTCCTATTACGAAATTTCGCAGTTCGAAAGGGAAACAAACCAGCAAGGGTCTTTGTATACCCCAAGGACCGGGCCGCATTCAGAACATCGACTTCAAACATTACGGCAGAACGACATTTTTACTCCCAGCCTTCAAATGACGGCCAAGCAACGCTTGATGATGAAATCACCAAATTTGAAAATCGAATTGCGGAGACAATCAACACAATTGGGAAGGCGTCTCCAGACGACCATCTCAACTCCAACCAAGTCGCTGAAACGGTAGCTCATTTTTGCATCAGACAGGCGACGATAAGACACATTACATCCCAGACGTTCGACAAAATTTCTGAAATCGCGGACACGACATTTACAGACGAACGCAAAGCCTGGGCTGCATTCGGGTTACATCATAACCATGCTTCAGGAGTGACTCTCGAGAGCCTCGAGAAATTATACGACGAACACAAAGTAAGCATTCAGAGTAAGGGATTTTACTCAAAAGAGGCGTTTGTGGAGTCCGCGTTTGCATGGACAAAGAAAAATTTTCTACAAAACTTTTCAAACTCGAAGCCGCAGACTGAAGCCTTGCTTAAAGAACTAAAGAAATTTGCGGCGGAAGTGCCCCGCAATGCGCATTTGAAAGCACTTAGGCAAGGCCTAGCACCAACTCCTAGGATTGAGCCGTTGGCAAAGATGAGCTGGGTGCTCCGGGCATTTGAAGAAAATCAACTTATCCTTCCAGATTGCATTGCAGTGGGGCTGTTTACTGATGGTTCGGCGGACCCTCTGCTCTTCAGCCCGCAGCCCGACTTCGTAGCCATGCCAGTGAGGCATGACCTGGCAATTGTTGGTTGCAAAGACAATGAAGTGCCGAATCTCTCACACGAGCAACTCAATGCAGCCTTCGCGAAATCTAGTAGTGATTTCTTCGTCGCTCGATCGGATAGCCAAGAATTCAAACAACTTCATACGAAAATTGGGACAGGACCGAAGTCGAAGATCGATGGGATGTTCGAAGAGGTCATTCGAGACCTTGGATGGTAGCCCCCTCGACATCCCTCCCCTTTTCCTTCATATTCCGGCGCGCTTACTGACAAAATTGAAGGCAGCGGGAAGCGGCCCGGGTAAGCGCCGTTGACGTAGCGGCTGGAGGGGCTTAGGCCTTTTCAACCTCGTCATGACCCGGCCCTCCCTTGGTGGCTAATCCGCCAAGGGCGGATAAAGGCGGGTCATCCACGTCTTTCTTCCGGCCTTCTGGCAAAGACGTGGATGGCCCGCATGAAGCGGGCCATGACGGACAAGTTCAGAATCTCGCAGACACAATTAGAGCCCGACCCAAAAGGAGCGCGCCCATGCCGAGCTACAAGGCCCCCGTGGAAGACTTCATGTTCCTGTTCCACGAGCTTCTCGAAATCGACAAGCGCGGCGAGGTGCCGGGCTTTGGCGACCTGACGCCCGACATGACGCAGGCGATCCTTGAGGGCGGCGCGAAATTCTGCGAGGAGGTTCTGCAGCCGCTGAACCAGGTGGGCGACGAGCATGGCTGCGTGCTGGAAAACGGCGTCGTGCGCACGCCGCCCGGTTTCAAAGAGGCCTTCCAGAAATATTGCGAGGACGGCTGGAACCGTCTCGGCGCGCCGGAAGCGGCCGGCGGCGCGGGGCTGCCCTCCGTCATCACCTTCGCCTTCACCGAAATGGGCATGTCGGCGAACCAGGCCTTCTCGATGTATCCGGGCCTGACGACGGCGGCTTACTCCGCGCTCTGGGCGACGGGCGAGCCCTGGATGAAGGAACATGTCGCCAAAAAGATGATCTCCGGCGAATGGACCGGCACCATGTGCCTCACCGAGCCGCATTGCGGCACCGACCTGAAGCTGATGAAGACCAAAGCCGTGGAGCAGGAAGACGGCACCTACCGCCTCTCGGGCACGAAGATCTTCATCTCGGGCGGCGACCACGACATGACCGACAACATCATCCACATGGTGATCGCGAAAATTCCGGGCGAGGACGGCAAGCTCGCCAACGACCT
>PHEF01000137.1 GCA_002842875.1 Alphaproteobacteria bacterium HGW-Alphaproteobacteria-3
CGCAGGGCCTGCTCCATCTGCGTCGAATCCGTCACGTCGACATAGGTCATGAGCGTCGCGCCGTCGGGCAGCGGCACCATGGCATAGTCGACGACCGTGTTGTCGGGCCGGACGAGACGGCCCGTCTGCGGCGTGCGCATGCCCGACATGCCGGTGACGCCGTTCCTCAGCGTTTCCCATTCGCGCTCGCCGGCCATGAGCGGACGGCAAAGCTCGATCAGCTCGTTCACATGCGGCTCGCCGGCGAGCTTGTCCGCGTCGAGCGCCCAGATGTTGAGGAAGGCGGGATTGAAGAGCTTCAACCGCCCGTCCGAACCGAAGACCGCGACGCCTTCATAGAGATGGTCGATGGTCTCGCGCTGGACGCGGGCAAGCGTGTTGTAGGAGCTTTCGAGGTTGAGCCGCTCGGTGACGTTTTCATATAGATAGATGACGCCGCCGAAAGGATGGGCCTGCGCCAGCACCTTGACGGTGCGGCCATCCGGCAGGTGCCAGAATTCCTCGAGCGGCTCGGTCGAGGTGTAGATTTCCATGCGGCTCTGCTTCCAGGCCTGGAAGTTCGCCTGTTCGGGCAGGCGGCGGCGGGCGCGCAACTCATCGAGAATTTCATTGTCGGAGGGGCCGCCGTCGAGCCATTGCGGGTCGAGGCCCCACAGCGTTTCATAGGCGCGATTGTGAAAGGTGAGGCGCTTGTCCGGGCCGCAGATCGCGACCGCCGTCGTCACGCGGTCGAGCGTTGCGGCATGGCTTTCGATGTGGCGGCGAAGCTCGGCCTCGGCCTCGTCGAGATCCGACACGTCGATGGCAATGCCGGCGACGCCGTCGGAGAGGCGCTGCTCGACGATGTCGAGCGCGCGGCGTTCGCCCGCCATGATGGCGTGGCTGCGCTCGCGGGCGCGGGCGCGGTCGAACAGCGTGCGGCGGAGCGTGGCCAGCGTTTCCTCGCCGAGAAGCTCGAGGCCGCGCGTCACCGCGTCGTCCGGCGAGGCGGCATCGACGGCACGGGCATAGGCCGCGTTCACCCAGACGAGATTGCCCTTGCCGTCGCGGCGCCAGGCGGCGAAGGGCGCCTGCATGAGATGCTCCTCGAAGCGGCCACGGCTGAACTCGGCCTGGCGAAGACGCTCCTTGAGGCGCGACACCTCGGCACGCTCGCCGGTCACGTCGCGCAGCCAGAGCACGGCGAGCGCGCCCGCGGGGCGGCCTTCCGCCTCGAAGGTGCGGCCGTCCGTGGACTGAACATGAAGCGAGAAGCGGGCGCCGCGCGTGCGCAAGCGCTGCACCGCCGTGTTGAGGCGGCCGGCATTTTCCGGTTCGAGCCGGGTCAGCAGGTAGCTGAAGTCGAGATCGCCCGAGGAAGGGTCCACCAGCGTCGCCGTGGAACCGACGATGCGGGGGCGGGCCTGAAAGGTGCCGGGCGCGGCACGCAAGCTCTCCGGCGTCCAGATGAAGACAGCATCGGGCTCGGCGGCGAGGATCGATTCGGCCGCATCGAGACGGGCTTCGAGGGCGGAGAGGCTCGCCTCGCGCTCAAGCGCGACGCGGCGGGCGGCGCGGGCGGTGCGAAGGCCGGTGATGGCGGCGAGGATGCCGGCGAAGGCGAGGCCCGCGGCAATGGCAAAGGAGGTGGCGACGGCGGGCTCGGCGGCGGCTTCCGAGGGCAAGCCCAGCACGGCGAGCGTTTCCATCAGCCCTTTGGGGACAGGCTGCGCGGCGGCGGCAAAAGGGAAGGACGCCGCAAACAGCGCCGGGGCAAATCTTGCCCCACGCCGCACGACACCACGCCTCCGGCTCTTTGCCGACTTCAACACACGACAACCCCTTCCGTCTTGCGCCCTGCCCATGGATATGAGCGGGCGCAAATCACCGGACCCCGGCGGATACTACACCACGAGGGACTCGGAGGTGAAATAGCGAGGTTCGGGAAAAAGGGGGACCCATCCTCCAAACCGTCATGGCCCGATTTAGTCGGGCCATCCACGTCTGGCCAAGAGCATAGAAGAAAGACGTGGATGACCCGGACAAGCCGGGTCATGACGACCCTATTTAATTGGCAGCAAACGTAAAACGGGGTGCAACATGTGCACCCCGTTCTGTCGTCTCAAAGGCAGGGTGCTTCGCTCAGTAGCGGTAGGTATCCGGCTTGAAGGGGCCTTCGGCGGCGACGCCGATGTACTCGGCCTGCTTCTTGTTCAGCTTTTCGAGCTTCACGCCGATCTTTTCGAGGTGGAGGCGCGCGACCTTCTCGTCGAGCTCCTTCTTCAGGACGTAGACCTTCTTCTCGTATTCATCCGGCTTGGTCCAGAGTTCGATCTGGGCGAGCGTCTGGTTGGTGAAGGAAGCCGACATGACGAAGCTCGGATGGCCCGTGCCGCAGCCGAGATTCACGAGGCGGCCCTCGGCGAGCAGGATGATGCGCTTGCCGTCCTGGAACTCGATCTCGTCGACCTGCGGCTTGACGTTGTGCCATTTGAGATTGCGCAGACCGCCGATCTGGATCTCGCTGTCGAAGTGGCCGATGTTGCAGACGATGGCGCGGTGCTTCATTTTCCGCATGTGATCGACGGTGATGACGTCGACATTGCCGGTCGTGGTGACGAAGATGTCGCCGCGGGATGCGGCTTCATCCATGGTCGTCACTTCGTAACCTTCCATCGCGGCCTGGAGCGCGCAGATGGGGTCGATCTCGGTGACGATGACGCGGCAGCCGGCCTGGCGGAGCGAGGCGGCGGAGCCCTTGCCCACATCGCCGAAGCCCGCGACGACGCCGACCTTGCCCGACATCATGACGTCGGTGGCGCGGCGGATACCGTCCACCAGCGATTCACGGCAGCCATAGAGATTGTCGAATTTCGACTTCGTGACGCTGTCGTTGACGTTGATCGCGGGCCAGAGCAGCGTGCCCTTCTTCTGCATTTCGTAGAGACGGTGAACGCCGGT
>PHEF01000138.1 GCA_002842875.1 Alphaproteobacteria bacterium HGW-Alphaproteobacteria-3
CGAAAGACTGTCCGATTTGCCGGTCAGGATGTGGAACGAGAGCGGCATGTCGCACTCGACAGCGGTCGCCCAGACCTTGTCGTATACAGTTGAATCATAGTCCTCGACGGCGGGGTTTCCGGGCATCATCACGCCCCTGAAGCCCATCTCCTTCGCATGCCTGATTTCCGCAACGCCATCTTCCGGCGACCGCATGGAAACCTGCGCAAGGCCGTAAAGACGGTCAGGCGCCTCCGCGCAGTATTCCTGCAGCCAACGATTATAAGCGTCGAAGCAGGCTTTCTTGTAGTCGAAGTCGGGATGGTTGCAGATCACCATTCCGACCGTCGGATAGATGAATTCGGCCGCAACGCCGTCCTTTTCCTGGTCCGCGACGCGGAACTTGGCGTTCCAACCGCTCTTCCATAGATCTTCGAAAGCGACGCCCTCTGTCGTGATCTCCGCCGGGTCCTTGCCGGCGGCAGCCACCAGCCCCATTGGAACCGGAGACCCCATGCCATCGACGATAAAAGCGTCGCCGACCTTGTCGATCCGCTTGATGCGAGGCGCGCGATCGCGGAATTTGGGATCAATGTAGTCAACATAGCAATGCGGAGGTTCGGTGATGTGCGAGTCCGCGGATATGGGCTTCTTGATCATTGGCTCTCCCCATGTCGCATCTGGCTTCGAGGCCGCGACTTCTAATTAGGCAATCCCTGATCATGAATCTTCTCTGGCCGCGCAGCCCGAGTCCAGATAAATTTATATCCATGCGACATACAACACATATGTATTACCTGGAGGAGACACGAACATGACGACGGAACCGGCCCTGCTCGAAAAAAGAGGGCATATCGCCTTGATCACTCTCAACCGCCCGGAAGCGCGTAATTCGTTCAGTCCGGAAATGCTGGTCAGGCTTGCCGGTCATTGGGAAGAGGTGCGCGACGACGTGAATATCCGCGTCGCTATCGTCACCGGCGCCGGAGACAAGGCGTTTTGCTCGGGCGCGGATCTCGGTCAACTCATCCCGCTCATAAATGGCGCACGCAAACCGCAAAACGAATGGGACCGGAAAATTCTGGATGACCCGAATATCCTGGCCAAGGGCTTGTTGCGCACATTCGATGTGACCAAGCCGGTCATTGCCGCGATCAACGGCTTTGCCGTCGCGGGCGGAATGGAGCTGGCGCAAGGAACTGACATGCGTATCGCCGCGGATACCGCAAAGCTCGGTGTGCAGGAAGTCAAATGGGCGATTTTTCCGGGCGGCGGCTCAACGGTGCGCCTTCCGCGCCAGATACCTTATGCAAAGGCGATGGAACTGCTGCTCACCGGCGATCTGATCAGCGCACAGGAAGCCTACGATCTGGGATTCCTGAATCGCGTCGTTCCCCAGAAGCAGGTGCTCGACGCGGCATTCGAACTCGCGGAGAAGATCGCCGCGAATGGGCCAATCGCCGTTCAGGCGATTCGTAAATCCGCCCGCGAATGCCTGGGACGCCCTGAGAACGAGGCGATGGGTATGGAGTCGCGTTTCGCAGCGCCCGTGTTCAAGACCGAGGATGCGCGCGAGGGGCCCAAGGCGTTCATGGAGAAGCGCAAGCCTAACTATATAGGCCGCTGAAACAAGAAACCGAAATCGCTACAACAGGGAGACGTTCCGATGCAGTTCGGCATTCAGATGGTTTTTCAGAATTTCGACAGAGCCAACTCCGGCGTAACCGACGGCCAGATATATGACGAGGAAATCCGTCTCGGGATTTTGGCGGAAAAACTCGGCTTCGACGCATTGTGGCCCGTCGAGCATCATTTCGAGGACTATTCGTTTTGTCCCGACAACACCCAGTTCCTGAGCTACATGGCGGCGCGCACCGACCGTATCAAGCTGGGCACCGGCGCCGTCATCCTTCCATGGAATGTGCCCGTTCGGATCGCGGAAAAGGTTGTCCTGCTGGATCACCTTTGCCAAGGCCGAACACTCTTCGGGATGGGGCGCGGCCTGGCGCGCAAGGAATATGCCGGCATGGGCGTGAACATGGACGAAGCGCGCCAACGCTTCGATGAAGCAAGCCCGATGATCATCGACGCTCTCGAGACAGGTTTCATCGAAGGGAGCGGCCCCTTCTATCCGCAGAAGCGGATCGAAATCCGTCCCAATCCGCGCGGTTCCTTCAAGGGGCGCATCTATCAGGTCGCCATGTCGCCGGAATCCGTTCTTCAATGTGCGAAGGCGGGCGCGCGGATGGTGATCTTCGCTCAAAAGCCATGGGAGGCTCAGGCCGAGGCCGTCAAGGAATACAAGGCTGCGTACAAGACGCAGCACGGCAACGACGCACCGCCGATCATGATATGCGACTTCACCTATTGCGACACCGATCCGGATCGCGCCAGGGAGCTGGGACAGAAATATGTAACCAACTACCTGCTTTCGGTACTCGATCACTATGAACTGGCCGGCGAGCATTTTAAAGACGCCAAGGGCTACGAGTCCTACGCTCAGGCCGTCGGCGCCATTCGCGCGCTCGGCAAGGAGGGAATGGCCAAAACCTATCTTGATGTCACGGCCTGGGGGACGCCCCGGGAAATCGTCGAGAAGTTCGAATATCGCAAATCGCTTCTAGGCGAATTCGACATCAATCCCTGCTTCCTTTTCGGCGGCATGAGCTACGAGGAGGCAGCCGAAAGCATGCGTTCGTTCGCCAGACACGTCATACCGACCCTGAGAAAAAGCAGCAGACGTAATGTGGCTTGACGCAACTGTTTCCGGAAGCCGTCGCGCCGGGCGTCGGGTTGGTCCATGAGTTCGACGATTATGACCCGGCTCGTCGCCGATGCCTTAGCAACGGCAATCAAGTGACCTGCCCCCCGGAAACAGGACCGTTTGAAGCTGGAAAATTCTAATTTAGCGTCCTTGGCCGGGCGGAGGATTTTCCATGAAGAAGACGAAGTTCA
>PHEF01000139.1 GCA_002842875.1 Alphaproteobacteria bacterium HGW-Alphaproteobacteria-3
CGGCCCCTATTTAAGCAACTGCGCACGTGCCCAGGTGGCGGAATTGGTAGACGCACCAGCTTCAGGTGCTGGCGCTCGCAAGGGCGTGGAAGTTCGAGTCTTCTCCTGGGCACCATTCCTTTCCCGCGGCGGTCGCCTTCCTTCACAGGAAAGCCCGCCGCTCGCGCCCCCTCGACGGGGGCCAGGCGGAGCCCGAACATGGCGGTCACGCTGCACAGGGGCGATCTTCCGGCAGACCTCAGCTTCGGCACGAGCGTCGCGGTCGATACCGAGACGATGGGGCTCAACCCCGAGCGCGACCAGCTCTGCGTGGTTCAGCTTTCGGCGGGCGACGGCAATGCCCATGTCGTGCAGCTCGACCGGGGCACCTACAACGCGCCCAATCTCCGCGCGCTGATGGCCGACCAGAACGTCCTCAAGATCTTCCACTTCGCGCGTTTCGACGTCGCCATGCTGCAGCGTTATCTCGGCGTCGTCACCTCGCCCGTCTACTGCACCAAGGTCGCCTCCAGGCTCGTGCGCACCTATACCGACCGCCACGGGCTCAAGGATCTCGTGAAGGAACTGGCGAATGTCGACCTGTCGAAGCAGCAGCAGAGTTCGGACTGGGGTGCCCGCGACCTCACGGAAGCCCAGCTTGCCTATGCCGCGTCCGACGTCCTCTATCTCCATGAGGTAAAGGCCGTGCTCGACGGGATGCTCGCCCGCGAGGGCCGCGTGGAGCTGGCGAAAGCCTGTTTCGCCTTCCTGCCCGTCCGCGCCGCGCTCGATCTCGCCGGCTGGCCGGAAGAAGACATCTTCGCCCATTGAGAGCGGCGCGAACCCGCCAGTTTCCCGGCGGCTTTCCGGCAGTTTCGTTGACGCATTATGGCGCTTACGCGCATACTGGCGGCCCGCCGCGGCGGCTTCGTGGACCCTGGAGCGACAAAATATGAGCGAGCGACCCGGCGACGAGACAGCCGGCGCCGGAACGGCCCGCAGAAGGCCAGCGCCGCGAGCCGCCGGACAGGTGCCCCCCGCGCGCGGACGCACCGAGCGCCGCGAGGGACGCTATAGCCGTTTCGTCTCGCTCATGAAGATTGCGCTGCCGGTTGGCGCGCTGCTTCTTCTTGCCATCATCCTCTTCTATTCGGGCCTTTTCGACCGCAAGGGCGATCTCGACACCGCCTTCCGCGAGATCGACACGCAGCCGAGCGACCTGCGCATGGTCAGCCCCCGCGTCGCAGGCGTGACGGGCGACGGCTCGCCCTATCTCGTCACCGCCGACAATGCGACACAGGACCCCTCCGACCCCGGCTTCGTCACCTTCGAGAACATCCAGGCCGATGTGAAGATGAACGACGAGGCCGACTGGCTGTCGCTGACCGCCTCCCGGGGGCGATACAATTCCGAAACGCAGATGCTCGATCTCACCGAGAAAATCGATATCTTCACCGCCTGGGGCTACGAAATGCACGGCGAAGAAGCGACGATCGATTTCGGCGAGGGGACACTCAAAAGCGAGACCGAGGTTCAGGGGCATGGCCCCCTCGGCACGCTGCGTGCCGACCGCATGAGCGCCGACCATGCAATGCAGGTGCTTCGCTTCGACGGCAATGTGAAAATGCTGATCCTGCCGGGTCAGCCGAGCCAGGGGGAAGAAGAGTGAGAGCCCATTCAAAAGCCGGCCAGCCGAAAACCGGATATGCGACTGCCGCGGCGTTCGCGCTTCTTCTTGCCGGCCTCCTTCATGCGGCGCCCGTCAGCGCGCAGGAAAGCGGTGCGCCGGGCGGGTTCCGCAACGAACCCGACAAGCCGATCGAAGTCGAGGCGGATGCGCTCGAAGTCCAGGACACAGAGCGCACCGCGACCTTTACCGGCAATGTCCGCGTCGTTCAGGGCGATATCCGGATGAAGGCCGACCGGATCGCCGTCCATTATGCGGGCGGGAAATCGGGCGGCTCACGCATCCAGAAGATCGCCGCCTCCGGCAATGTCCTCATCTCCGCGCCCGATAACCAGACCGCGAGCGGCGACTGGGCGAACTACATGGTCGCCACGCGCCAGATCGAAATGGGCAATTCAGTCGTGCTCCGGCAGGGTGAAAATGTCATTCGCGGCTCGCGCCTTTCCGTCAATCTCGACAGCGGCCAGGCCCGCGTGAGCGGCGGCGAAAATGGCGGAACCGGGCGGGTCAAGGGCCTCTTCCAGCCCCGCTCCCAGCCCTCGGCGGAGTGATTTTTCGAAAGAAGTCTTGGTTAATCCTTTCACTTCATACAATTTTAATGCCAAGTGACGTTTCATGGCATTAACGAAGTGATGGGGTCCTGATGACGGGTCGAGAAGATCGGCAAGAGCTTCAAGGGGCGTCCGGTCGTCCGGGGCGTCAGCTTCCATGTCCAGCGCGGCGAAGCCGTCGGCCTTCTGGGCCCGAACGGCGCCGGCAAGACCACCGTTTTCTACATGATCACCGGGCTCATCCCGCCCGACTACGGCACGATCCTGCTCGACGGGCACGACGTGACCGACCTTCCCATGTATCGCCGCGCGCGCCGCGGCATCGGTTACCTGCCGCAGGAAGCATCGATCTTCCGCGGGCTCACGGTCGAACAGAACATCCGCGCCGTGCTTGAGGTCGTCGAGCCCGACCGCGAGCGCCGCGAGGCCGAACTCGACGATCTGCTCGCCGAATTCTCGATCACCCATCTTCGCCGCACGCCCGCCATCGCGCTCTCGGGCGGCGAGCGCCGCCGCGTCGAAATCGCGCGTGCGCTCGCGACGCAGCCCTCCTTCATGCTGCTCGACGAACCCTTCGCCGGCATCGATCCGATCGCGATCGGCGACATTCGCGATCTCGTGTCCCATCTGAAGGATCGCGGCATCGGCGTTCTGATTACCGATCACAACGTGCGCGAGACGCTCGAACTCATCGACCATGCCGTCATCATTCATGACGGCACGGTGCTGATGGAGGGCAATCCCTCCGACATCGTCGGCAACGAGGATGTGCGGCGGCTTTATCTCGGCGAACGGTTCAGCCTGTAGTGCGTGAGTGTAGGGGGCTGACAGAGGCATGGCACTAGCACCGAGACTCGAGCTTCGCCAGGGGCAATCCCTGGTCATGACCCCGCAGCTTCAGCAGGCGATCAAACTGCTGCAACTGTCGAATCTCGAGCTCGCCGAATATGTCGAACAGGAACTCGAGCGCAATCCGCTGCTCGAACCGGGCACCGCCGAGCCTGCCGAACGCAGCGAGGAGCGCGACGGACACGAGGGCGAGCGGGAACAGGTCATCTCCGCCGACACCTCGCTCTCGCTCAGCGAGGACGGGCCGCTGCCCGGCCGCGACGGCGACCTCGATACCGACTACGACAATGTCTATGCCGACGAAAGCCGCAGCGACGCGCAGAACGATGCCGCGGCGGCAACGCCGGGACAAACCACGTCCGACTGGCAGAGCGTGCGCGGCAGCGGCGGTGCGGGCTCGGACGGCGAATTCAGTCTCGAAGCGACGCTGACGCGCGAGACGACGCTCACCGAACACCTCACCGAACAGATGAACATGGCGCTCAAGACGGCGGGCGACCGCATGATCGGCGCCTACCTCATCGACCAGGTGAACGAGGCCGGCTACGTCGTCGTGGATGCCGCCGAAGTTGCCGAGCGTCTGGGTACGGATGTCGAGGATGTCGAGGCCGTTCTGCAGACGCTGCAGACCTTCGAGCCGACGGGTGTCTGCGCGCGCAACCTGAAGGAATGCCTTGCGCTGCAGCTTGCCGAGCGCGACCGGCTCGATCCCGCGATGCAGCTCTTTCTCGAACATCTCGAGCTTTTTGCGAGACGCGACTTCGACCAGCTCATGAAGATCACCGGCGCCGACCGGGAGGATATCGCCTGCATGGTGGAGGACATCCGCCTGTGCAACCCCAAGCCGGGCCTTGCCTTTGGCGGCGAACCGGTCGTGCCCGTCGTGCCGGACGTTTTCGTCCGTGCGCGGAGAGATGGCAGTTGGACCGTCGAAATCAATTCGGAGACGCTGCCGCGCGTGCTGGTCAACCAGCAATATTACGCGGAAGTCTCGAAGCTTTCGGGCGATGCAAACGCCAAGGCCTATATTTCGGAATGCCTCAACAATGCGAACTGGCTGGTGAAAAGCCTCGACCAGCGCGCCCGCACCATCCTGAAAGTCGCGTCCGAAATCGTGCGCCAGCAGGATGCCTTCCTCGTGCATGGCATCCAGCATCTGAAGCCGCTCAATCTCAAGACCATCGCCGAGGCGATCTCGATGCACGAATCGACGGTCAGCCGCGTCACGGCAAACAAATACATCGCGACGCCGCGCGGCATCTTCGAGATGAAGTATTTCTTCACCTCCGCCATCGCCTCGTCGGAGGGTGGCGCGGCGCATTCGGCCGAAGCCGTCCGCCACCGCATCAAGGAGCTGATCGACGTCGAGCGGGCGGATGCGGTTCTCTCCGACGACAACATCGTCGATATCCTGAAAGGTCAGGGCGTGGACATTGCCCGCCGGACGGTCGCCAAGTACCGGGAAGCGCTCAATATTCCTTCTTCCGTGCAGCGCCGGCGCGAGAAAAAGGCCTACGCCTGAGTCTCGCCGGGCCCTTTTCCCGGCCCCGCTGGCGACCTATATCTTCTTGAAAGATAACGGCTTTAACGCTTTCTCAGGCATGCGGTTGACACCCATGATGGGGCCAACTAGTTTCCACGCGCTCAAACGCCCCCGGGCTTCGTACCCGGCGGTGAGGCGGTGGGTTGAGCCGCTCAGGCGGCATGTACAATGGCAGATTCGAACGCCCATATCCGACGTAGAGTATGGGCTGCGTTGAAAATGCGGTCGTCCCTCCAGAGGGACGGAAGTCAGGCCGAACCGTTCGGCAACCGTCTGTTGTAGCGTAGTGGGCCCAGGAAGGTCTTTCATGCAAGTTCAGGTAAGCGGTCACCATCTCGACGTGGGGGATGCACTCCGCAGCCACGCGGTCGAACGTCTCGAGGCCGCCATCACGAAGTATTTCGACCGGCC
>PHEF01000140.1 GCA_002842875.1 Alphaproteobacteria bacterium HGW-Alphaproteobacteria-3
GTCTTCGTCCGGGAACTTGATGTAGTGGAAGAAGCAGCGGCGCAGGAAGGCGTCCGGCAGTTCCTTCTCGTTGTTGGAGGTGATGATGACGATGGGGCGGATTTCGGCCTTGATGGTCTCGTTCGTCTCGTAGACGTAGAATTCCATCCGGTCGAGTTCCTGCAGAAGGTCGTTGGGGAACTCGATGTCGGCCTTGTCGATTTCGTCGATGAGCAGGATCGGGCGCTTCTTGCGCTCGAAGGCTTCCCAGAGCTTGCCCTTGGAGATGTAGTTGCGGATGTCCTTCACGCGCTCGTCGCCGAGCTGGCTGTCGCGCAGGCGCGAGACCGCGTCGTACTCATAAAGGCCCTGATGCGCCTTGGTGGTCGACTTGATGTTCCAGGTGATGAGCTCGGCGTCAATCGCCTTGGCGATTTCCTCGGCCAGCACCGTCTTGCCGGTTCCGGGCTCGCCCTTCACGAGAAGGGGACGCTGCAGCGTGATCGCCGCGTTGACGGCGACGCGCAGGTCTTCTGTGGCGACGTAATCTTTCGTTCCCTCGAACTTCATGGATATGGCTTCCCTCTGGGTGCGCGCGGGCACCCGTTACCGAATGGCTGAACGCGAAGGAACCTAAAGGCTGGCCCGGCGCGGTTCAAGGAAAAGGCCTGTTCGCGGACGGGGAGGGCGCTTTTCAATTTTAACGGGTGGGAAAGGGTCGCGGTTGCCCGGCTCACGGCAGTTTCTGCCGGGTGAGGGGCAGGGGCTGCCGGGCGGGGTGCCGGTTCATGGGGGCAAGTCTTTGAAAAACAACAGATAAATCCTTGGCCTCATCCTTGCTCTCTTATGGCCAGACCATGTCCCGCCGCGTTCGGCCGGGACGGACCCCGTGGAGAGCGCCCATGAGCTTTTTTGGATCGATGACCACCGCCGTGACCGGCATCCGCGCCCAGTCGAGCGCGCTGGGTCACATCTCGGACAATATCGCGAACTCGCAGACCGTGGGCTTCAAGCGCACGGATACGAGCTTCCAGGACATCGTGACGGCTTCCAACAGCCGAAACCATCTGCCGGGCGCGGTGCTTGCGGCCCCGGCCTTCACCAATACGGTGCAGGGCTCGATCGACGCCTCGGAGACGCCGACCCACATGGCGATCAACGGCGAGGGCTTCTTCATCGTCTCGCAGCAGGTTGCGACGGTGGATGGCGCGCCGGTTTTCGACGGCGTGAACTACTACACGCGGCGCGGCGACTTCTCGATGGACAAGAACGGCTTTCTCGTGAATGGCGCGGGCTATACGCTGCAGGGGCTCGAGATCGACCCGGTGACGGGCAATCCGGTGGGCGATACGCCGAGCCGCATCCAGATCGACCGCGATTTCCTGGCGGCGAACAGCACGGGCACGATCAGCTACAAGGCGAACCTGCCGACCTGGCCGAAGACGGTGAACGCCGATCCGGCCATCGCGAACAGCGAGTTGCTGACGGTGGGCCGCTTCACACCTGTGCTGGCCGATCTCAGCGCCATCTCGGCGGCGAACGAGGGCGTTTTCCTCGACAATTCGCTCTCGGGCGGCGCGGTGACGGCCTACGACGCGCTCGGCGCGCCGGCCAATGTGCAGTTCCGCTGGGCGAAGATCGACAATGCGGCCGGCGGCGGCGACACCTGGAACCTGTTCTACAAGACCGACGACAGCGCGACCGGCGCCCAGGACAAATGGGTGAATGCCGGCCAGGACTATGCTTTCGATGCGCAGGGCCGCCTTGCGCCCGCCGTCGACTCGACCACGATCACGGGCCTTACCGTGAACGGTATAAGCGTCGGCGATGTGACGCTCGATCACGGCGCGTCGAACATCACGCAGTTCCAGGACGACAACGGCACCGTGAAGACGACGGCGCTCGACCAGGACGGGTTTCCCTCGGGCGAACTCGTCAGCATCGCGGTTTCCGACAACGGCCGCATCACCGGCACCTATTCGAACGGCAAGACGGTCGATCTGGCGGAAGTGTCGCTCGCGAAGTTCAACGCGGCCGACAAGCTGCAGAAGATCGACGGAACGGCCTTTGCGGCGACGCAGGAATCGGGCGAGCCGATGCTGGGGAGCGGCGGCAATGTGATCGGATCGGCGCAGGAAGCATCGAATGTCGATATCGCCGACGAGTTCTCCAAGCTCATCGTGACGCAGCAGGCCTATACGGCCGGCACGCGCATCGTGACGACGGCGGACCAGCTCATCAGCGAAACGCTCAACATGAAGCGCTAATAACAGGCGCGGCGGGGCGATCCCGCCGCGTACCGGCCGCAACGCGCAAGACAGTCACCAGGTCCCGTCATGAGCCTTACTTCCGCCCTCGGCGCCGCAATGAGCGGACTGAACGTCTCCCAGGCCGGGATCGACGTTACCTCGCGCAACATCGCGAATGCGCAGCGCCAGATCGACAGCTTCCTGCAGCAGCAGCTTCGCACGGCGTCGGCGAGCTCGACCTTTCTCGACATCAAGGCGAACATGCTCGACCGGATCGATGCGAGCTTCGGCACGCCGGACTCGAACAGCTCCGTCGCGGGGTCCATCGGCGCGCTTGCGACGATGCTCCAGGAGCTGATCGACAATCCGGAATCGGAGGCGGCGAGGGCATCGTTCCTGAACCAGGCGAGCAACCTCGCCGCGAAGTTCAACGGCATGTCCGACACGATCCAGGATATGCGGCTGGAGGCGGAGCGCAATATCGCGGCGGGCGTCGAACAGGCGAACGCGCTGCTCCAGACCATCGCCGCCGTGAACAACCAGATTGCGCAGCGCCAGGCCGGCAATTTTTCGGTCGGCGACCTGCAGGACAATCGCGACCTGGCGATCGACGAGTTGTCGCGCCTCATGGACGTGACGGTCGTGAACCGCGACGATGGCACGGTGACGGTGTTCACCTCGGGCGGACAGTTGCTGCTCGACCGGACACCGGTCGAACTCACCTTCGACGAACACACGCAGATCGATCCCGGCTCGACCTACGAGAATGGCGGCGTCGGCACGATCCGGCTGGTTTCGGGTACGACCTCGGTCGACCTCATCGCCGCGGGCGCCATCCGCTCGGGCGCGCTGGCGGGCCATCTCGAACTCCGCGACAGCATTCTGCCGCAGGCACAGGCGCAGCTCGACGAACTGGCGGCGCAGCTTGCGCTCGCGATGTCGGAAGAAACGGTCAGCAGCACGGCTGCGACGAGCGGTGCGGCAACCGGCTTCGACATCGATACGGCCGGCATGGTTGCGGGCAACACGATCAACCTTTCCTACACCGTGGGCGGGGTGCGGCAGGATGTGACGATCGTGCGGGTGGACGACCCGTCGGTCCTGCCGCTGCCCAACAGCGCGACGGCCAATCCCAACGACCTGGTGATCGGCATCGACTTCAATCAGCCGATGGCGGGGATCGTCGCGGACCTGCAGGCGGCGCTGCCGGCGGACGTGGCGGTGTCGAACCCGGCGGGCAACACGATCCGCTTCCTCGACGACGGGGCCCTGGGCAACAGCGACATCGATGCGGTGAGCGCGACAGTGACGCCTTCGGCGCTCACGGATGCGGGCACCGGCATGGCGCTCTTCGTCGATGGCTCGGGCGGCACGATCTTCTCCAACAGCCTCGGCGATCCGGCGCAGAAGACGGGATTTGCCTCGCGCATCACGGTCAATCCGGCGGCGATCGCCGACGATACGCTGCTCGTCGCCTACAATACGGGCACACCGCCCGGCGACACGACGCGGCCACTCGACCTGCTGGCGCGGCTCACCTCCAGTCCGCGCAGCTATGCGCCGTCGACCGGCATCGGCGGCAACGCTACGCCCTTCACCGGCTCGGTCGACGAATTCGCGCGGCGCATCATTTCGTTCCAGTCGAGCCAGTCGGCGAACGCGACACGCGACGCGGAAGCGCAGCAGGTGGTCGCTTCTTCGCTGCAGGATCGCTTCGACGCCGAGACGGGGGTCAATATCGACGACGAATTGTCGAACCTCCTCCTCCTTCAGAACGCCTATTCGGCCAATGCACGGGTCATCTCGACCATCCAGGAACTCTTCACCGTGCTCATGAGCATCGGCAGGTAAATCCCATGCAGGTATCGACGCTTTCCCAGTCTCTCGCGCTCCGCCAGTCGATCAACGACATGCGCGCCCAGTTCGACGATCTGCAGCGGCAGCTCTCGACAGGTCTCAAGACGGACAGCTATGCGAAGCTCGGCACGGACCGGAATTCCGTTCTGTCGCTGACGCATCAGCTTGGACAGATTTCGGCCTATACGAACACGATCTCGAAGACGCAGATGCGCATCGAGGTCATGTCCACGACGCTGACGCGGGTAAACGACATCGTGAGCGAGACGAAGACCTCGCTGGCGACGTCCGGCTTCGAACTGGTGAATGGCACGCAGACGAGCGCGCAGGTTCAGGCGGCGATGACGTTCGACGAAATGGTGAACCTGCTCAACCTGCAGGTGGAAGACCGCTATCTCTTCGGCGGCAAGGACACGCAGACGCGGCCCGTGGCGCTGCGTTCGGCGGGCACGACGGTGACGCTCGCCGAGGATGCGGACCCGAGCGTCTTCGGCTTCAAGATCGCCGCCGTGCAATCGACGCTCTCGAATGCGAGCGTGACGGGCCCGGCGGGCTCTCCGCAAGGTGCCGATGTCGATTTTACCGGACTTCCGGCGGCCGGCGAGACGATTTCCTTCGCGCTCAACCTGCCGGACGGCACCGCGACGACCGTGACGCTGAAGGCGACGACCAACAATCCGGCGGAAGCAGGCGAGTTCACGATCGGCGGGGATGCGACGGCGACAAGCGCCAACTTCCAGGCGGCGCTCGACACGGCAATCCAGCGCGAGGCGAATGTGACGCTCAGGGCGGCATCCGCGGTCGAGGCGGCGGACAATTTCTTCGACTATGCGGCGGGCGGGTTGCCGCAGCGTGTGGACGGTCCGCCTTTCGGCACGGCGACCGGACTTCGCGACGCGACGGCCGACGATACGGTCATCTGGTACAGCGGCGATCTCGGCCCGAATGCGGGCAAGGATTTCGTGGCGCAGATCGACGAGAGCCGGCAGCTTGCTTACGGTGCGCGCGCCGACCAGGCCTCGATACGCGACACGCTGAAGATGTCGGCGCTGCTCGCGGCGGCCGAATACAGCGATGCGGACGACCTCGAACAGCGCGACAGCTATCGCGCGCTGACGAGCCGGGCGGGGCAGGTGCTCAATTTCAAGGGTGTGCAATCCGTCGAGAGCATCGTGACCAATCTCGGCCTTGCGGCATCGACGCTCAGCCATACGCAGGACCGGCACGACGCCACGATGGCGTCCGCGAACGAAATTCTGGGCGATATCCAGAATGCGGATGCCTATGAAGTTGGCGTGAAGCTCACGACGCTGCAGACGCAGCTTCAGGCAAGCTTCCAGGTCACCTCGCTGCTGTCGCAGCTCTCGCTGGTGAACTACATCAGGTAGACGGCGGTCAGGACGAACAGAAAGGGCCCGTTTTCACGGGCCCTTTTTTCATGCGGCGTTTCCTCAATCTGCCCCGACGTCAAGATGCGATGACGATGTGCGCCGGTTGCGCGTGCCGGAAAAGACGGCATGCTGTGCGCCATGACTGCCCTCAAAGGGCAGAACAAAAAGAGGGAGGGAGTGCGTGATGAAGCTCGATAGTTCGATATCCGCGGTCGTTACCGGCGGGGCATCCGGTCTCGGCAAGGCGACGGTGACGGCGCTGCGCGGCCTCGGGGTCAAGGTCGCGATTTTCGATCTCAACAAGGAGAACGGAGAGAGGGTGGCGAAGGAGCTTGGCGCGCTCTATTGCGAGGTCAATGTGATGGACGAAGCGTCTGTCGATGCGGGCTTTGCCAAGGCGCGTGCCGCGAACGGCCAGGAGCGTTGCCTGGTGAACTGCGCCGGCGGCGGACGCGGCGGAAAGACGATCGCGCGCGACAAGAAAACGGGCGAGATCGTGCCCTACAAGATCGCGGATTTCGAATATGTGCTGGGGCTCAACACGGTGGGCACATTTCGCTGCGTCGTGAAGAGCGCGGCGGGCATGGCGACGCTCGATCCGCTGGACGGCGGAGAACGCGGCGCGATCGTGAATACGGGTTCGGTTGCGGCCGAGGACGGGCAGATCGGGCAGGTGGCCTATTCGGCGGCGAAGGCCGCAATCAAGGGGATGACGCTGACGATCGCGCGCGATCTCAGCCGGGAGGGCATCCGCATCAACACGATCCTGCCGGGCATCATGGCGACACCGCCGATGCTGGGCGTGAAGGACCGTGCGCCGCAGATATTCGAGAACCTGGCGGCGTCCGTGCCGTTTCCGCCACGTCTCGGCGATCCTTCGGAATATGCGGACCTCGCGCTGACGATGCTTCGTAACGGCTATTTCAACGGCGAGACGGTGCGGCTCGACGGGGCGATCAGGATGCCGCCGCGCTAGATGCCGGGAGGAGAGGGGGAGGGATCAGGCGCGGCTGTAGAGGCCGGCGGCGATTTCGCGATTGATCATGATGAGCGTGTCGAGGAGCTCCGGTTCGCGGCTCGCCTCGATCTCGGCGGTGCGCTTGAAGATGAAAACGGCGAGATTGGCGATGTTCTGCTTGATCTCACGGGGCAGCGGATGCTCTTTTTCGGCGGCCGAAGAGGCGAAGACGGTCCAGATGCGGCGGTTGTAGGTGAGCGCGTCGTGAAGGGTGTCCATCTTTTCGCTGTCCCAGTTGTCGCGGATGCGCTGCAACTGGCCTGCCGACCGCGTCAGGATCGTCGCTTCGAACTCTCGCGGATCCTTCGGCGCGTTGCGCGAGGCACTGGCATAAGCCTCATGAGCCTTTGACATTCTCCAACAGCCCTCGTTCGTACTCGATCAACTTACGAGCTTCCTTGAGAGCTTTATACATTTCGCCAGTTAAGATTTTACTGTTGATGGCGTCGATATAGGGGCCTGTGGAAGGGGCCGCCTGCATGACATCCTTAACGATCTGGAAATAGAGGTCGTGGTGGGGGCGCGGGTCGGCGGCGAGATACATCATCTGGACGATGAGATAGACGCGCTTGCAGGGCGTGTCGGCGTCGGCCGCCCGGAGAATGTCCTTCTCGCGCAGGATCGGCGTGTCGCCCTCGATGAAGAGGCGCGTGCGCTGGTCGTCGTTGGTGATGACGCTGTCGCCCAGAATGAAGCGTTCGCCGGGCTTGAGTTCGACTTTGAGAGCCATTGCTTGTGCGTCCTGACAGCGATTCTAC
>PHEF01000141.1 GCA_002842875.1 Alphaproteobacteria bacterium HGW-Alphaproteobacteria-3
GGCCACTTCACCGTCGGCGGCATCGACGACAGGATCGAGTTCACGTTGCCGCCCGTCTTCAACCCGAACACCGTGCCGCGGTCGTAGAGCAGGTTGAATTCGACATAACGGCCGCGGCGCACAAGCTGCTCCTCGCGCTCTTCATCCGTCCACGTCTCATTCATGTGGCGGCGGACGAGTTCGGGGTAGATCGCGAGAAAGGCGAGGCCCACATCCTGCGTGAAGGCGAAGTCTTCCTCCCAGTCGCCGCTGTTCAGGTGATCGTAGAAGATGCCGCCCGTGCCGCGCGGTTCGTTGCGGTGGGGCAGGAAGAAATATTCGTCGCACCACTTCTTGAAGCGCGGATAGTAGTCGGCGTCATGTGCGTCGCAGGCGGCCTTGCAGGCGGCGTGGAAATCGGCCGTATCGGGATGATCGTCGCGGCGCTGCACGTCGAGAACGGGCGTCAGGTCGCCGCCGCCGCCGAACCAGCTCTTCGTCGTGTAGACATGCCGCGTGTTCATGTGCACGGCGGGCACGCGCGGGTTCTGCATATGGGCGATCAGCGAAATACCGCTCGCCCAGAAGCGCGGGTCTTCCTCCGCGCCCGGCATCTGCTTGCGGAAGTCTTCCGAGAATTCGCCATGCACGGTCGAGATGTGGACGCCGACCTTCTCGAAGACGCGGCCATGCATGACCGACATCTCGCCGCCGCCCTCATCCGCTCCTTCAGTATTTTTTGGGCCATCGCCGCGCTTCCAGGGCGTGCGCTCGAAGCGGCCGGCGGGCTTGTCCGCGAAGGTGCCGGTCAGCTCGTCTTCCAGTTTCTCGAAGGCGGCACAGATCAGGTCGCGCAATTCGCGGAACCAGGCTTCGGCGCGGGCCTTCCTTTCGGCGGTCGTCTTGTCCTCGGTCATTTTCTCTTCTTCTTCGCGTTGGGCTTGCGTCTCTACTTACCCGCCGGAAAGCCGTTTGTCTGCCGGAGCGCTTCGCTCAGCACCATGGCGGCGGCGAGCGCGATGTTGAGCGAGCGGGCAGGGGGCCGCATGGGGATCGTCACTCGCGCGTCCGCTGCCTCATGCACATGGGCCGGCACGCCCGCGCTTTCGCGGCCGAGCAGGAGAATGTCGGACGGGCGGAAGCGGAGCCCGGTGAAGGGAAGGGCCGCCTTGGTGGTGAGAAGGACGATGCGCGCGCCTGCCGGGCGGCTAGTTGCGAACGATTCCCAATTTGAATGCCGCTCGACCTCGCCCAGCGCGCCGTAATCCATGGCCGCGCGCTTCAGGTCGCGGTCGTCCCAGGGGAAGCCGCAAGGCTCGATGATGTCGAGCGCCACCCCGAGGCAGGCACCGAGGCGGATCAGCGTTCCCACATTGGGTGGAATGTCGGGTTCATAAAGGGCGAGGCGCATGGGATGCCTTGGGTTCGGACAACTTGAATACGCCGGCAGCGAGGTGCGGCGATGCGTCATCCTGCCACAGGGGCGGCGGGGCTGGACAATGCGCGGATTGGATGCCACAAAACCACGCAACGCATGGGGCGAAAGCAGGGGATTCGTCGGACTTTCCAACCGTGCAACGGGTGTGTACGACGCTGCGCCGTGCTCTTCCGCAATGGGGGAGACCCTTCTTCAGGGAGCCGCTTTCCCGAGCGGTACGTGGCGTTCGACCTATTCAACGAGGAGACCTGAATCGTGGCAGATATCCACGCGGGCGAGCCGACACGGCGCGATTTCCTTTATGTGGCAACGGGGTCGCTCGCCGCGGTCGGCGCTGCGACATTTCCAACATTCCCGTCGGCCAGGAAACCACTTTCAAGTGGCGCGGCAAGCCGGTTTTCGTGCGTCACCGCACGGAAGAAGAGATCGCGACGGCGAATGCCGTCGATGTCTCGGCGCTGCCCGATCCGCAGACGGACGACCAGCGCGTCATCGCGGGGCCGAGCGGCGAGCTCGAGCGCCAGTGGCTCGTCGTCATCGGCATCTGCACCCATCTCGGTTGCGTGCCGCTGTCCTACAAGGGCGAGTATGACGGCTACTTCTGCCCCTGCCACGGCTCGGTCTACGATACGTCGGGCCGCATCCGCAAAGGCCCGGCGCCGCTGAACCTGGAAGTGCCGCCCTATGCGTTCCTTTCCGACACACGAATCAAGATCGGCTGAGGGGGCTGACAGATGAGCGGTGAAAGCACCTACACACCCGCCAATGGATTCTCGCGCTGGCTCGATGCCCGTCTGCCTGTCCTGCGGCTCGTCAATGACAGCTTCGTCGATTACCCGACGCCGAAGAACCTGAACTACTGGTGGACCTTCGGCGCCATCCTGTCGCTCTGCCTCGCGGTGCAGATCGTGACCGGTATCGTGCTCGCCATGCACTATGTGCCGACCACCGAACTCGCCTTTGCGAGCGTCGAGCACATCATGCGCGACGTGAATTACGGCTGGCTCATCCGCTACGTTCACGCGAACGGTGCGTCGATGTTCTTCATCGCCGTCTATATCCACATGTTCCGCGGTCTCTACTACGGCTCCTACAAGGCGCCGCGCGAAGTGCTGTGGATCCTCGGCGTGCTCATCTATCTCCTGATGATGGCGACCGCCTTCTTCGGTTACGTGCTTCCCTGGGGCCAGATGAGCTTCTGGGGCGCCACCGTCATCACCAACCTCTTCGGCGCGATCCCGCTGGTCGGCGAATCGCTCCGCACCTGGCTCTGGGGCGGTTTCTCGGTCGGCGATCCGACGCTCAACCGCTTCTTCTCGCTGCATTACCTCTTCCCCTTCCTCATCGCCGGTGTCGTGATCCTTCACGTCTGGGCGCTGCATGTGACGGGGCAGGGCAATCCGGCGGGTGTTGAAATCAAGGACCCGAAGAAGGACACCGTTCCCTTCACGCCCTATGCGACGATCAAGGACGGGTTCGGCATGGCGCTGTTCCTGATCCTGTTCGCCTATTTCGTCTTCTACAATCCGAACGGGCTCGGCGAGCCGGACAACTACATCGTCGCCAATCCGCTTTCGACGCCCGCTCACATCGTGCCGGAATGGTATCTGCTGCCCTTCTACGCGATCCTGCGCGCGGTGCCCGACAAGCTCGGCGGCGTGGTGCTCATGTTCGGCGCCATCGCGATCCTCTTCGTGCTGCCCTGGCTCGATACATCCAAGGTTCGCTCGGCGCGGTTCCGCCCGCTCTACCGGCAGTTCTTCTGGATCTTCGTCGCGGTCTGCCTCGGTCTGGGCTATTGCGGCGGCCAGCCGACGGACAAGATCCTGATCCATGTGGGCGAAGGCGGCTTCGACGTTACCGACCTGTCGCGCATCCTCACCACCTACTACTTCCTGCACTTCCTCGTTCTCTTCCCCGTGCTGGGGCTGGTCGAGAAGACGAAGCCGCTGCCCGCGAGCATTGCCGAGTCGGTGCTGCCGCACGGCAAGGCCACGAGCTGAGGGGGACCGGACAAGTGAAAACAGCAATGAAAAGCATCTCTCGCGCCGTTTCCCTTTGCGCCGTTGCGGCGGGGCTCGCCCTTGCCGCGGTGTCGCCCGCGCGTGCCGCGGGGGGCGAAGTCGCGCTCCAGCACGCCGAGTGGTCCTTCCAGGGCGTCTTCGGCACCTATGACCGCGACGCGCTGCGCCGCGGCTACAAGGTCTACAAGGAAGTCTGCTCGGTCTGCCATTCGATGGAGTACGTGAAATTCCGCAACCTCGGCGAGCCGGGCGGTCCGGAATTCGAAGAGGGCCAGGTCAAGGCGCTTGCCGCCGAGATCACGGTCGAGGACGGCCCCAACGCCGATGGCGAGATGTACGAGCGTTCGGGCGAGCCGAAGGATGCCTTCCCTTCGCCCTATCCGAACCCGGAGGCTTCCGCCGCCGCGCTCGGTGCCGCCGCGCCCGATCTGTCGCTGATCGCCAAGGCGCGTGCCGGCGGGCCGGACTATGTCTACTCGCTGCTGAAGGGTTATGTGGACGCGCCGGAGGGCTTCGAGGTCACGACCGGCTCCTACAATCTCTACTTCCCCGGCCACATGATCGCCATGCCGGCGCCGCTCTCCGACGGCCAGGTGGATTACGAGGATGGCACGCCCAACACCGTCGACCAGATGGCAAAGGACGTCACCCACTTCCTGATGTGGGCGGCCGAGCCGAAGCTCGAACAGCGTCACCGCATGGGTTTCCAGGTGCTCATCTATCTCGTGCTGCTGACCGGCATCCTCTATTTCGCGATGCGCAAGGTCTGGGCCGCCGCACACTGATTGACGCGGAAATGTGACAATGAAAGGGCTCCTTCGGGAGCCCTTTTTCATGGCGCCGCCGCCGTGGTTTGTTATACCGAAGGCGCGAATTCCCTGCGGCCTTTCCTTCCTGCGTCATTGCGAGCGCAGCGAAGCAACTGTATTGGCTGTCAAGCGGTTTGGGGCGTGTTTGCGTCTCTGAGTTTGGCGTTAAGGATGACGAGGATTTTTCTGGCAGCAGCGATGT
>PHEF01000142.1 GCA_002842875.1 Alphaproteobacteria bacterium HGW-Alphaproteobacteria-3
GCAGGACAAGACCCGCAGCCAAGAGAACGGCGCCGCCTGATTTCGTCCGCATAAGCGGGAACTGTCTCTAGAAAAGCGGGCAGGGCGGTGAAGCGCCCAGGGCCCGCTTTTTTGTTATGCGGCTCCGAACAACGATCTGAAACGAAGAAGAAGTGCGGCGACGCGCGGAACCCCCGCGCAAGGCGCCGCCGGAAGAGAGAGAAGCAAATGGCACCTCGCACAATGTACGACAAGATCTGGGATGCGCACCTGGTCGAGATGGCCGAGGATGGCACGGGCCTCCTCTATATCGACCGCCATCTCGTGCATGAGGTCACGAGCCCGCAGGCCTTCGAGGGCCTGCGCATGGCGCATCGCAAGGTTCACGCGCCTCAGAAGACGCTCGCGGTCGCCGATCACAACGTGCCGACGACCGACCGCTCGAAGGGCATCGCCGACGAAGAGAGCCGCATCCAGGTCGAGACGCTCGAACACAACGCGGTGGATTTCGGCGTCGAATATCTGCAGATGTCCGACATCCGCCAGGGCATCGTTCACATCGTCGGACCCGAGCAGGGCTTCACGCTGCCCGGTACCACCATCGTCTGCGGCGACAGCCACACCTCGACGCATGGCGCCTTCGGCGCGCTCGCGCATGGCATCGGCACGTCGGAAGTCGAGCATGTGCTCGCCACCCAGACGCTGATCCAGTCCAAGGCGAAGAACATGCGCATCAACGTGGTGGGCAAGGCGCCGGAAGGCTTCACCGCCAAGGACATCGTGCTCGCCATCATCGGCGAAATCGGCACGGCGGGCGGCACCGGCTATGTCATCGAATATGCGGGCGAGGCGATCCGCGACCTTTCCATGGAAGGCCGCATGACCGTCTGCAACATGACAATCGAAGGCGGCGCCCGCGCCGGCCTCATCGCGCCGGACGAAAAGACCTACGCCTATCTCGAAACCCGCCCGCGCGCACCGAAGGGCAAGGCGTGGGAGATGGCGGTTGAATACTGGAAGACGCTGCCGTCGGACGAAGGCGCGAAGTTCGACAAGGAAATCACCGTCGACATCGCCAACCTGCCGCCGCTCGTCACCTGGGGCACGAGCCCGGAAAACGTCATCAAGATCACGGACCGCGTGCCGGACCCGAAAGACGTGCATGACGAGGCGCATGCGAAGTCGATGCAACGCGCGCTCGACTATATGGGTCTCACCCCCGGCACGCCGATGACGGAAGTGAAGATCGACCGCGTCTTCATCGGCTCCTGCACCAATGGCCGCATCGAGGATCTGCGCGCCGCCGCCGCCATTGCGCAAAAGGCGATCAAGGCGGGCCGCAAGGTCGCGCCGACGGTGAACGCGATGGTCGTGCCCGGCTCCGGCCTCGTGAAGGAACAGGCGGAAAAGGAAGGCCTCGACAAGATCTTCCTCGAAGCGGGCTTCGAATGGCGCGAACCCGGCTGCTCGATGTGCCTTGCCATGAATGCCGACAAGCTCGAGCCCGGCGAACGCTGCGCGTCCACGTCCAACCGCAACTTCGAAGGCCGCCAGGGCCGCGGCGGCCGCACGCATCTCGTCTCGCCGGCGATGGCGGCGGCGGCGGCGTTCGCGGGCCATTTCGTCGATGTGAGGGAGATGAAGTAGGAGCGATGCCAACCGTCTTTCGCTACAAAGGCTACCGCTTTTTCTTCTTTTCGAATGAGGGGAGCCCGCGAGAGCCGGTGCATGTTCATGTACAAGAGGGCAGCGCGACTGCGAAGTTTTGGTTAAACCCGGTCCATGCAGCCGACAGCTACGGATTCGACGCACGCACGCTTCGCGAACTTGCTAAAGTGGTGGAGCAAAACAAGGAACTGATCGAAAGGGCGTGGCATGAATATTTCGGCTAAGTCGCTGCGTTTCGACGAGAACAGCATGTGGGTCGATCTGGCCGACGGGCGTTCGCTCGGCATTCCGCTCGCATGGTTTCCGCGGCTGCTGGCGGCGACGCCGGAGCAGCGTGCGGCCTACGAGATTTCAGGGGGCGGGGCGGGGCTGCATTGGCCGGGCCTCGATGAAGATATTTCCGTGGCCGGATTGCTTTCCGGTCGCGGCGACCAGACCGCCGTTTCAAGCGCGGCCGAATAGAAGAAGCGAAAGCCAGATGGATAAGTTCAACAAGCTGACTGGCGTTGCGGCGCCGCTGCCGATCATCAATGTCGATACCGACATGATCATCCCGAAGCAGTTCCTGAAGACGATCAAGCGCACGGGTCTCGGCAAGAACCTGTTCGACGAAATGCGTTATGACGACGACGGAAAAGAGATTCCGGATTTCGTGCTGAACCAGCCGGCCTACCGGAACGCGCAGATCCTCGTCACGGGCGAGAATTTCGGCTGCGGCTCGTCGCGCGAACATGCGCCATGGGCGCTGCTCGATTTCGGCATCCGCTGCGTGATCGCGCCGAGCTTCGCCGATATCTTCTACAATAACTGTTTCCAGAACGGCATCCTGCCCATCGTGCTGCCGCAGGAAGAGGTCGACAAGCTGATGGACGATGCGGAACGCGGGAGCAATGCCGTCGTCACCATCGATCTCGAGCGCCAAGAAATCCGCGGGCCGGATGGCGGCGTCATCAATTTCGACATCGACCCCTTCCGCAAGCATTGCCTCATCGAAGGCCTCGACGGCGTCGGCCTCACGCTCAAGAAGGAAGCCGAGATCGAAACCTTCGAAAAGAAACTCGAAGAGACGCAGCCATGGCTCTGAGTGTAAATAAATACGTCATTGCCGGGCTTGACCCGGCATATGTGGACGGCCCCCTGTTTTGCAAGGACTGGATTTGATCATGCGTCGGATCGCTTGCGGTCATATGTCCGG
>PHEF01000143.1 GCA_002842875.1 Alphaproteobacteria bacterium HGW-Alphaproteobacteria-3
GGCGAGAGCCGGATTTCCACGCGCCGGTTCTGTTCGCGGCCTTCCGGCGTATCGTTCGTCGCGATCGGCTGGCTCTCGCCCGCCCCCACGATGTAGAAGCGCCGGCCGTCGAGCCCCTGCGCCATCAGGTAGTTCCCGACGCTCTGTGCGCGCTTCTGCGACAGTTCGAGATTGTACTGGTCCGAACCCGTCGAGTCCGTGTGCCCCGTCACGTCGATCAGCGTCTGGTTGTATTCCTTCAGCACGATCGCGACCGAATTCAGCACCTCGTAGAAGCGGGCATTGATATCCGACGAATTCGTCGCGAAGGTCACATTGCCCGGCATGTTGAGGATGATGTCGTTGCCGACGCGCGTCACGCTGACGCCCGACGCCCTGAGCCGCTGCGTGAGTTCGGCTTCCTGCTTGTCCATGTAGTAGCCGATGCCGCCGCCCGCCAGCGCGCCGACGCCCGCGCCGATCAGTGCCCGTTCGCGCCGGTCCCGGGCGTCGCCCTTGCCGATCAGGCCGCCCGCGAGCGCGCCGCCCACCGCGCCGATCAGCGCGCCATAGGTCGCCTTGCTCGTCTTCTGCTCGCCGGTATAGGGATCCTGCGTCTGGCACGCGGCGAGACCGAAGCTCGCGCAAACAGCCAGTATCGCAAATTTCTTCATCAGCATTTTTCGCTCCGATTGATGTTGCCCCGGGTTCAAGCCGGCCCCGCGAGAACCGGATTTGAACACGGAAAACCGGCCGCCGGCCTGCAAGAAGGGCGGGGGAACCGGAAAAGAGAACCGAAGGAGGAGGAGTCACATGACATTGTTCGATTTGAGCGGAAAGGTGGCGATCGTCACCGGCTCCACGCGCGGCATCGGCGAGGCCATCGTCCACCGCATGGCCGAGCATGGCGCCAGGGTCGTCGTCTCGAGCCGCAAGGGCGATGCCTGCGACAAGGTCGCCGGCGAGATCAACGCGAAGTTCGCCGGCAGCGCCATCGCCGTCCCCTGCAACATTTCCGACAAGGGCGACCTGCAGCGCCTCGTCGGCAAGACGATGGAAAAATGGGGCCGGGTCGACAGCCTCGTCTGCAACGCCGCCGTGAACCCTTATTTCGGTCCCTCCAAGGACCTGCCGGACGACGCCTTCGACAAGATCATGTCGGCCAACATCAAGTCGAACCACTGGCTTGCCCACATGGTCCTGCCGCAGATGGTCGAGCGCAAGGATGGCTCCATCACCATCGTTTCCTCGATTGGCGGCTTGCGCGGTTCGCCCATCCTCGGCGCCTATTGCGTCTCGAAGGCGGCCGACATGCAGCTCGCGCGCAACCTCGCGGTCGAGTTCGGCCCCTCCAATGTGCGTGTGAACTGCATCGCACCGGGCCTCATCAAGACCTATTTCGCCAAGGCGCTCTGGGACAATCCGGAAATCCTCGAACGCTCGACGGCGGGCGCCCCCCTGAAGCGCATCGGCATGCCGGACGAAATCGCGGGCGCGGCCGTCTTCCTCGCGAGCCCCGCCGGCGCCTTCATGACCGGCCAGACCATGGTCATCGACGGCGGCGCCACGGCGGCGTAGGGAAGGTCGGGCCGAGCGATACTGCCTGAAAAATAATAGGTGTCACCCCGGCGAAAGCCGGGGTCCATCTGACTTGCGAAATTGTTGTGACGCACATGGATCCCGGCTTCCGCCGGGATGACATCTGTATTTTGGCGATGGCAATGACAGGCAATAACATCACCATCCGCCCCTTCGCCGCTGCCGACCGTGCGGCCTGGGACGGGATGTGGGCGGGCTATCTCGCCTTTTACGAGACCTCGCTGCCGCCCGGCGTGAGCGACGGCACATGGGCCCGCTTCGTCGCGCCCGCGCCCGGCCATGTCGGTCTCATCGCGGACAGCGGCGAAGGCCCGCTCGGCTTTGCCCATGCGATCCTCCATCCCGGCACCTGGAGCCCGAAACCCGTCTGCTATCTCGAAGACCTGTATGTGAACGAAGCGGCGCGGGGCCGCGGCGTCGGCCGCGCGCTCATCGAGGCATTGGCCGGCAAGGGCCGCGCCGAAGGCTGGCTCCGCATCTACTGGCAGACCGGCGCCGCCAACACAAACGCCCGCGCCCTCTACGACAAGATCGCTCAGCGCACCGATTGGCTGCGCTACGACCTTGATTTGTGAGAAGTGTCACTTGCCTCCGTTCCCACCCGCCCCTGGGGGCGGGTCGAGAAATTCAAGCTTGCGCAGAATTTCTCGGGGCGGGGGGCTTCTTAGCCGCTTTACCCCCGCCTCGAAATTTGCTCCGCTGGCGCGCCGCAAATTTCGATCCCTCCCGAGGGGAGGGTGAATGGAGAGAGAGGGCAGAAGAAATGAAATCCGTCGTCGTCACGGGCGTGTCCACCGGCATCGGTCATGCCGCCGCGAAGGTTCTTGCGGAGAAAGGCTTTCACGTCTTCGGTTCGGTCCGCAAGGAAGCCGACGCCGCCCGCCTGAAGAAGGAGCTGGGCGCGAGCTTCACGGCCCTCATCTTCGACGTGACCGATGAAGCCGCGATCCGCGCGGCCGCGGGCGAAGTCCGCGCCGCCCTCAAGGGCGAGACGCTGGCCGGCCTCGTCAACAATGCGGGCATCGCCGTCTCGGGCCCCTTGATCGAGGTCGATCCGGACGACTTCCGCAAGCAGATGGATGTGAACGTCACCGGCCCCTTTCTGGTGACGCAGGCTTTCGCCCCCCTTCTCGGCGCCGACAGATCGCTGAAAGGCGCCCCCGGACGCATCGTCAACATTTCCTCCGTGGGCGGCATCCGCGCCATGCCCTTCATCGGCCCCTATGCGGCCTCGAAATTCGCCATCGAGGGTTTTTCGGAGGCGCTCCGCCGCGAGCTCATGCTCTTCGGCATCGGCGTCGTTGTCATCGGGCCGGGCCCGGTGAAAACGGCGATCTGGGACAAGGCCGAAGAGATCGACATTACGCGCTATTCGAACTCGCCCTATCTGCCGATCCTCGAAAAATTCCAGAAGGTCTTTATCGGTCAGGGGCGCGACGGCCTCCCCGCCGAAACGCTGGGCAAGCTGATCCACAAGGCCCTGACGGCGCCGAACCCGAAAGTCCGCTATTCGGCGGTGAAGGGCCGCCTCGCCGAAAAGGCGCTCATGGCCTTCGCCCCGAAGCGCACCCTCGACAAGGTCATCGCCAACATGCTGGGGTTGAAGAAGCAATAGATGGAGATACGGCCCGACCCCCTTCTTTCTTGTCGTTGCCGGACTTGATCCGGCATATGTGGACGGCCCCCTGTTTTGCAAGGACTGGATTTGATCATGCGTCGGATCGCTTGCGGTCATATGTCCGGCCTCTGATGCGGCG
>PHEF01000043.1 GCA_002842875.1 Alphaproteobacteria bacterium HGW-Alphaproteobacteria-3
ATCTGCTTCATCGAAACCTCCCTGATGACAAAAACAGGGAATCATCAATCAACGCCTTCTGCCACCCTCTTTTGCAGAGAAATCCCAAGGGGAGGGTGGGTGGTTAGGGCTGCGTTGCGTTGAGATGGCTCCAGATCGTCTCGACGACATTATCCGTCCTTGCGAGGACGTCGTTGTTCCAGAACCGCAGGATATCGTAACCGTCTCGGTTCAGGAATTGCGTGCGACGGGCATCGTGCGCCAACCCCTTCGGTTCATTGTGCTGACCGCCATCGACCTCGATAATGAGCTTTCGTTCCAGGCAGGCAAAGTCGACGATGTAAGGTCCGATACGATGTTGGCGGCGAAAGTGACAGCCGAGTCTGTTCGAGCGAAGGCGAGACCAGAGTCTTTTCTCCGCTTCCGTCATGTTGCGCCGTAACCGGCGTGCCTGAAGGTCACTCATGTGCTGAGCTTACTACCCACCCTCCCCTCGGGGAGGGTCAAACGGCCCTTTCGCAGCCTGTCGGCAAAAACAAACCAGAGACGGGCCGTTTGGGGCGGGGGGATGCGCTGTCGGTATTCGATGCGTTTGCAGTCTGCAATCTGCGCTTCCTCCCTCCCCATGGAGGAGGGTGGGATCAAGCACCAAACTTGCCGGCGTCAAACCGCCCTTGTCGCTTCCTCAAGCCACTGGCGCGTCTCCGTATCCAATCCCGGCGACAGCGCCGCGCGCACGCGGGCGTGATAGGCGTTGAGCCAATCCGCCTCTTCCTCCGTCAGCAGGCTTCTCTCGACCAGCGCCAGATCGATGGGCGCGAGCGTCAGCGTCTCGAAGCCCATCATCATGCGCTCGCCGCCTTCGACCGGGGCGGGCGGCGTTACCACGCAGAGATTTTCGATGCGGATGCCATAGGCGCCCGCCTTGTAGTAGCCGGGCTCGTTGGAAACGATCATGCCGGGTTTGAGCGGCTGATGGCCCATCTTCGAAATGCGCTGCGGCCCTTCATGCACGGAGAGATAGGAGCCGACGCCGTGGCCGGTGCCGTGGTCGTAGTCGAACCCCGCCTTCCACAGCGCCATGCGCGCGAAGGCGTCGAGTTGCGCGCCCGATGTGCCTTCGGGGAAGCGCGCGGTGGCGATGCCGATATGGCCCTTCAGCACGCGGGTGAAGCGGTCGCGTTCTTCCGCGCCCGGCGTTCCGATGGCGATGGTGCGCGTCACATCCGTTGTGCCGTCCACATATTGCGCGCCGGAATCGACGAGGAAGAGTTCGCCCCGCCTGAGCGGCATGTTGGTCGCGGTCGTCACGCGGTAATGCACGATGGCGCCGTTTGCGCCCGCGCCCGAGATCGTGTCGAAGCTCACATCCTTCAACTCGCCCGTCTCGGCGCGGAAGGCTTCGAGGCGCTTTGCCGCGTCGATTTCGGTCACGCTACCGCCCGGTGCTTCCGTCGCGACCCAGCGCAGGAACCTCGTCAGCGCCCGCCCGTCGCGCAGATGCGCCGCGCGGGTGCCCGCCACTTCCGCCTCGTTCTTGATCGCCTTCGGCAGTTCGCACGGGTCTTGCCCGCGCTTCACTTCCGCGCCGGCAGCGGTGAGCCGCGCCTCGATCCAGGAAGCGCAGGTCGCGGGGTCGACCAGCACCGTCTTCTTCGCGGCACCCAGCGCGTCGAGCGCGCCGCCCAGCGCGTCTCGCGGATGCACGGTCACGATGTTGCCGAGATGGGCGCGTGCCACGTCGTCCAGTTTCCGCTCGTCGATGAAGAGGTCGGCATGGCCGTCCTCATGCAGCAGCGCGAAGGAGAGCGGCAGCGGCGTGTGCGGCACGTCGCTCCCTCGAATATTGAACGCCCAGGCAATCGAATCCGGCATGGTCAGCACGGCCGTGTCCGCATCGCCCGACATGAGGTCGCCGGCAAGGCGCCTGATCTTGTCGGCGGCGGGTTCGCCTGCATATTCGATGGCGTGGGGGTGAACCTTCGCCGCCGGCGGTTCCGGCTGGTCCTCCCACACGGCGTCGAGCGGGTTTGTGTCGACCGGCACCAGCGTGCCGCCCGCCTTTTCCGCCGCCTTGCGGAGCCGCGCCACGGCGTCGATCGTGTGCAGCCAGGGGTCGTAGGCGAGCTTCGCGCCCTTGGGAAGGTTCTCCTCGATCCAGCGCGCGGGCGGCTCGTCCATCAGGTGCTTCGCCTCGAAGGTGTCGAGGTCGACCTGCGAGCGCACCTGCAGCGTGTAGCGTCCGTCGACGAAGATCGCCGCCTTGTCCTTCAGCACGACGGCCATGCCGGCCGAGCCGTTGAAGCCCGTCAGCCAGCGCAGGCGTTCGGCATGGGGCGGCACATATTCGCCCTGATGTTCGTCCGCGCGGGGGATGAGAAAACCGTCGAGCCCGCGGCGGCCAAGTTCCTCGCGGAGCATCGCGGCGCGGGTCTTTCCGAGCGCCGGGTTGGCGCTGTCTTCATAGGTCTGGAACATGGTCTTAATGTATGTGGGGCGGGGACGGGCGGCAATGGGCTATCCCTGCATGCGGAGCGTCACCCAGTCGCCCTTCGGCTTCCGCGAAACGAGCTTCAGCCCCTGCAGGCTCATGGCGCTCCGCACCATCGCCTCCTGCGTGCGGAGCAGACCGGACAGGATCAGCGTGCCGCCGGGCCGCAGATTGGCGCGGAAGGACGGCGCAAGCGAAACGAGCGGGCGGGCCAGGATGTTCGCCACGATGAGGTCGTAGGGCGCGCGGGCGCGGAGCGCCTGATGGCCGAAGCCCTTCGCGGTCACGGCGCTGACAAGGGGCGCGACGCCGTTCGCGCGTGCGTTCGCCCGCGTCACCTTCACGGCCATGGGGTCGATATCGGAGGCGAGCACGTTTACCCGCGCGAGTTTCGCGATGGCGATGGCGAGCACGCCCGTCCCGGTGCCGATGTCGAGCGCGTTCAGGGGCACGCCCGGCTTCACGAGTTCGGAAATATATTCGAGGCAGCCCGCCGTCGTTTCGTGGTGGCCGGTGCCGAAGGCCTGTCCGGCATCGACGAGAAGGGGGATCGCGCCCGCGGGCCGTTTCGCCGCGTCGTGGCTGCCATGGATGAAAAAGCGTCCGGCGCGCACGGGATCGAGACCTTCGAGCGAGCGCGTCACCCAGTCTTCCTCGGGCATGGACGCGATCAGAAAATCGTCCGCTGCCGTGCCGGTCTCCCTTTCGACGCGGGAAATCAGCTCACGGAGCGTTTCTTCTTCCGGCGCCTCGGCATAGAGCGCCTCGATCCGCCAGTCCCCATGCGCTTCCACCTCGTTCCATTCGGAAGCCGTCTGCACGAGCGGCGACGTGCCGGGCTCGGCTTCCGTCATCGAGACGGCGAGAACTTCCGGCCAGATCGCCGCTTCCAGCGCATCGGAGAAGGTCTCCGCCGCTTCATGGGGCACGGTGAAGGAAAGTTTCCAGAGGGAGGTCAATTTACTGCACCCCTCAAAACATATGTGTCACCCCGGCGAAAGCCGGGGTCCATGGGCCTGTCATCGCGTTCCGCGTTTGCCGGAACGCACATGGATCCCGGCTTTCGCCGGGATGACAATATTGGGTGTAGGGAAGGCGCACTCACGCTCACGCCCGCTCCAGAAAACTGTCGATCACCTTCTTCCGCCCCGCCTTGTCGAAATCGACGGTGAGCTTGTTGCCGTCGATCTCGGCCACATGGCCATAGCCGAATTTCTGGTGGAAGACGCGCTCGCCCGCGCCGTAGCTCGCGGCGGAAGGGTCGGATGTGGCGATGAGTTCGGCATGCGCTTCATAGGCGGGCGGCTTGGTGCGCATCTCCGAATTCGCCTGCGCGCGGCGCCAGCCGGGACTCGAATAGTTGCTGCCGCGCGCGAAGTCCTGCGCGAAGCGGCTCTGGTTGTAGTTCTGATAGCTCGCGCCCGCCATCGCGTTTTCCGTTACCTCGACATGGATTTTCGGCAGCTCGTCCACGAAGCGCGACGGGATCGAGCTCTGCCACAGCGCATGGATGCGGCGGTTCGCGGCAAAGGAAATATAGGCGCGCTGCTTTGCCCGCGTGATGCCGACATAGGCGAGGCGGCGTTCCTCTTCGAGGCCGGCAAGGCCGTTTTCGTCCAGCGAGCGTTGATGCGGGAACAGGCCTTCCTCCCAGCCGGGCAGGAACACCGTGTCGAATTCCAGCCCCTTGGCACTGTGCAGCGTCATCAGGTTGATCTTGTCGGCGGTTTCGTTCTGCTCGAATTCCATCACCAGCGAGATGTGTTCCAGATATCCCGCCAGGTCGTCATGGCTCTCCATGGAGCGCACGAGTTCCTTCAGGTTGTCGAGCTTGCCGGGCGCGTCTGCCGACTTGTCGTTCTGCCACATCTCGGTGTAGCCGGATTCATCCAGAACGATCTCGGCAAGCTCCGTATGCGGAAGGCCGCCGACCAGAGAGCGCCAGCGCTCGACCATCTCCACGAAGTTGGCTACAGAGCGACGTGCCGCGGGCTTCAGCTCTTCCGTCCCGGTCAGCATCCTCGCGGCGCGGTAGGGCGAGACGCCCTGCATGCGCGCCGCCTCCATGATCGTCTGCAGCGCCACCTTGCCGATGCCGCGCGCCGGCCGGTTCACGATGCGCTCGAAAGCGAGCCCGTCGTCCGGTTGCGCGACGAGGCGAAGATAGGCGTTGGCGTCGCGAATTTCGGCGCGCTCATAGAAGCGCGGGCCGCCGACCACGCGGTAGGGAATCCCCAGATTGATGAAGCGGTCTTCGAATTCGCGCATCTGGAACGAGGCGCGGACGAGGATCGCCATGTCGCGCAGCAAATGCCCCTGCCGCTGCAACTGCTCCACTTCCTCGGCGACGGCGCGGGCTTCCTCCTCGCCGTCCCAGTAGGAGGCGATCTTGATCTTCTCGCCCTCGTTGCCTTCCGTCTCCGTCCAGAGCGTCTTGCCGAGGCGCTGTTCGTTCGCGGCGATGAGCCCAGAAGCCGCGCCGAGGATATTCGCCGTCGAGCGGTAGTTGCGTTCGAGGCGGATCACCTTCGCGCCGGGAAAGTCCTTTTCGAAGCGGAGAATGTTATCCACCTCCGCGCCGCGCCAGCCATAGATCGACTGGTCGTCGTCGCCCACGCAGCAGATGTTCCGGTGCTTCTGCGCCAGTAATCTCAGCCACAGATATTGCGCGACGTTGGTGTCCTGATACTCGTCCACCAGCATGTATTTGAAGCGCTCCTGATATTCGGCGAGCACTTGCGGATGGTTCTGGAAGATCGTCAGCACTTCGAGCAGCAGGTCGCCGAAGTCGGCCGCGTTCAGCACCTTCAGGCGCGCCTGATAGGCGGCATAAAGCTCACCGCCCTTGCCGTTCGCGAAGGCCTGCGCCTCGCCGGCGGGCACCTTGCCGGGGGCGAGGCCGCGGTTCTTCCAGCCGTCGATATAGGAGGCGAGCTGGCGCGCGGGCCAGCGCTTCTCGTCGATCCCTTCGGCCTGGATGATCTGCTTCATCAGGCGCACCTGGTCGTCGGCGTCCAGAATGGTGAAGTCGGAGCGCAGCCCCGCAAGTTCCGCATGACGGCGCAGCATCTTCGCGCCCAGCGCATGGAAGGTGCCGAGCCATTGCATGCCCTCGACAGCGCCGCCGATGAGGCCGCCGATGCGTTCGCGCATTTCGCGCGCCGCCTTGTTGGTGAAGGTCACGGCGAGGATCTGTCCCGGCCAGGCGCGCTTCGTCGCCAGCAGATGGGCGAGCCGCGTCGTCAGCACGCGCGTCTTGCCCGTGCCTGCGCCCGCCAGCACCAGCACAGGCCCGTCGAGACTTTCCACCGCCTCGCGCTGCTCGGCATTCAGCCCCTCGAGCCAGGGCGCGCGCATGGCTCCCATCGCGCGCTCGCTGGTCGTGAGCCCGCTCGACCGGGCAGTCGTTTCCTCGGGGATGCTCCCGAGATCGAAGGGATCACTCGTCATTATTGTCTTTCGGGCTCTTCCGGCTTGAAGGGCGGCGCCCGGAAACGGTCCGGCGGGCGAATCCGCGCTGCACTTCGCAAGCATAACATGGGGAGGCCTCGGCCCGCTTCCCACGCCGCTTGAGCGGCGCTTGAGCGCGTGCTAAGGGTTCTAATCCTTAAGTCCTTGTAATTCCAGAAAAAAGAGGGGCGGGACGTGAGCGGGGCAGACAGTGCGCGTGACGACACGCGCGAGGTCAACATGATCGTGCTCACCGTGCTGGCGCTGGCCGTCGGGCTTGCCACGGGTGTCGGCGCGGTGATCTTCCGCTCCATGCTGGTCGGCCTCCACAACCTCTTCTTTTTCGGCCAGCTTTCCCTCACCCCGACATCGGGCGCGACGGGGCCCTTGAGCCCGCTCGGGGTCCTCATCATCCTCGTGCCGGTCGCGGGCGGCCTCGCCGTCGTCTGGATCACGCGGCGTTTCGCGCCGGAGGCGAAGGGCGGCGGCATCACCGACGTCATGGACGCCGTCTATCATCGCGAAGGAAAAATCCGCCCGCGCGTCGCCGTGGTGAAGACCATCGCTTCCGCCTTGTCCATCGGCTCTGGCGCCACCGTCGGCCGCGAAGGCCCCATCGTGCAGATCGGGTCGGCCATAGGTTCCGCCGCCGCACAGTTCGCGCGGCTGCCTTCCTGGCAACGGATCACACTGCTTGCCGCCGGCGCGTCGGCCGGCATTTCGGCCACCTTCAACACGCCGCTCGGCGCCGTGCTTTTCGCGCTCGAGCTCATCCTGCCGGAAATCAGCGCGCGCACCTTCCTGCCCGTCGTCATCGCCACGGGGTCAGCCACCTGGGTGGGCCGTGTCGTCTTCGGCTCCTATCCGGCTTTCGTGCTGCCGGAGATGTATTTCGCGGCCTCCGAGATGGACCACATCTTCAATCTCGGCGCCTTCGTCGTGCTCGGGCTTCTGTCCGGCCTCGTCGCCTGGGGTTTCATCCGCACGCTGCTCTTCGCGGGCGAGGTCATGCCGCGCCGCTTCCCCAACGAATATGTGCGCGCCGCAGCGGGCTTCACCGGCATCGGCATCGCGCTCTTTCTCTTCGCGCAGTTCACCGGCCACTACTACATCATCGGCGGCGGTTACGACGCCATCGCTGCGATCCTCGAAGGCCATGTGACCACCTTCGCGCTCCTTGCCGTGCTCTGCCTCGCGCAGGTGCTGGCGACCTCGCTCTCCATCGGCTCGGGTGCGTCGGGCGGCGTCTTCGCGCCCATGCTGTTCATCGGCGCGGCGCTGGGCGGCGCTTTCGGCGCCTTCCTCCACCTCATCGACCCGAGCCACGGCATCGGCATTCCCGACTACGCGATCATCGGCATGGCGGCCGTCGTCGGCGGCGGCACGGGTGCTGCCATGACTGCTATCACCATGAATTTCGAGATGACGCGCGACTACAACATCATCGTGCCGCTCATCATCGCCGTTGCCGTCTCCATCGGCCTTCGCCGCGCGCTCATGGGCGACAACATCTTCAGTGCCGAGCTGGTGCGCCGCGGCCGTCCCGTGCCGAAGGACCGCTACTCCAATCTCTATCTTGTGCGCAGTGCCCGCGAAGTGATGGATGCGAACATCGCCATCATGGCGGCGGAACTTCCCGTCGCGGACGCAGCGCAATGGGTGAGCGAGGCGGGCATGCCGAATTTCCTCATCCTGCGGGAGGGGAACCGCATCGCCGGGGTTGTCTCGCTCGACAGCCGCATTCGCACGCCGGAGCTGCTCGGCATGCATCCAGAAACGATGCGCGACATGGCGATCGCCGATTATGTGATCGTGCGCGAGAACAACATTCTCGAAGAGGTGATGCGCCGTCTCGGCCAGCGCAACGCGACGCTCGCCCTCGTCGTGAAGGACAAGCCCGGCGTGCCGCGCCCCGCCGATGTGCTCGGCGTCATCGGCAAACCGCAACTCGCCGACGCGATCCTCCAGGCGCAGATGGGGTGAGAGTTGTTTCGGCGGTTGCTTCCCACCCGCCCCTGGGGGGCGGGTCGAGAAATTCAAGCTTGCGCAGAATTTCTCGGGGCGGGGGCTGTGCATCGGCGTGTTCCCCCGCCCCGAAATTTGGCGTGCTTCGCTTCCAAATTTCGACCCTCCCCGAGGGGAGGGTGGGCGGAGAGGCAATGCCTCACCCTACTTCCGCTTGATCCCGATCACGCGCCCTGCCTGCGCCGGTCGCGCCAAACCCTCATGCGCCTTTGCGAGCGCCGCGATCTTCCCCTGCGTCGCCTCGGGGAAGGGCGATGCGCGGCGCGCCTTCATGTCGACGTGAATGCACATCTGTTCGCTCGTCGCGGCGAGGTAGCCCTTTTCCGCGTGATACATGTGACCGAAGACATGGATGCGCTTTTCGTCGGCGTCGAGAAGCTGATAAGTGACGCGCAAGGGGTCGCCTTCCTTCACCTCGTCGAGATAGCAGACATGCACCTCCGCCGTGAAACAGGAGCCCTCGCCCTTCTGCGTGTAGTCCCAGCCGATACCGAGCGCCGAAAAGGCCACGTCCAGCGACTCGTCGAAGACGAGGTGGTAATAGGCCATGTTCATGTGGCCGTTGAGGTCGACCCATTGCGGCTCGACCTTGCGCAGCGGGCATTCGAGCGGGGCGGCGAGGGCGGTATCGGTCATGGCGTTCCTTCCGGGCAGTCGGGCTGGGTTCGACCCATCATCGTCATTGCGAGCCCCCGGAGCGTAAGCGAAGGGGGCGCGGCAATCCAGAGCGGCAGGCCCCGTGCTTGCGGTCATGGATTGCTTCGTCGCCTTGCTCCTCGCAATGACGATGGCGGGGTTGAGTGCTATTCTTTGTTCCAACCGGAGGAACCCATGAGCAAGGCAGTGCGGAAGGAAGGCAGGGAAGCGGCGCTTGCCGAACTCGGCGCGCTGCTTGGCGAGCGTCTGACGACAGCCCATGCCATCCGCGAGGCGCATGGGCGCGACGAGTCATGGCATGCCGTCGCCATGCCCGATGCCGTCGCCTTTGCGGAGACGACGGAAGAAGTCGCCGCCATCGTCCGCATCTGCGCGGCGCACGACATGCCGATCATTCCCTTCGGCGCGGGCACCTCGCTCGAAGGTCATGTCTCCGCCGTTCATGGCGGTCTGTCGCTCGACCTTTCGCGCATGGATCGCATCCTCGAAGTGAATGCCGCCGATCTCGATGTCCGCGTCGAGGCGGGCGTCACGCGCAAGGCATTGAACGAACATCTCCGCGACACCGGCCTCTTCTTTCCCATCGACCCCGGCGCCAATGCGACGCTTGGCGGCATGGTGGCGACGCGCGCTTCGGGCACCAATGCGGTGCGCTACGGCACGATGCGCGACAATGTGCTGGCGCTCACCGCCGTCATGGCGGATGGGGCCATCGTCCACACGGGCACGCGGGCACGGAAGTCGTCTGCCGGTTACGATCTCACGCGCCTTCTCATCGGCTCGGAAGGCACGCTCGGCATCGTTACCGAGGTGACGCTCCGGCTCTACGGCATTCCGGAAGCCGTGCGTTCCGGCGTCGTGCCCTTTGCCACGCTCGAAGGCGCCGTCGATGCCGTCATCGAGACGATCCAGTCGGGCCTGCCCATCGCGCGCATCGAAATTCTCGACCCGCTCTCGATCCGCGCCTGCAACGCGTATTCGAAATTGACGCTCGCCGAAGTTCCCACACTCTTCGTCGAGTTCCACGGCACGGAAGCGTCCGTCGCCGAACAGGCGGCGCGTTTCGGCGCCATCGCGTCGGAGCACGGCGCGGGCGGCGCGGCATGGGCCTCGAAGGCGGAGGATCGCACGCGCCTCTGGGAGGCGCGGCACAATGCCTATTACGCGGCGCTCGCCTATGCTCCGGCCAAGAAGGGCATGGTGACGGATGTCTGCGTGCCGATCTCGCGTCTCGCCGAAGCAATCACGGGTACGCTCGCCGATCTCGAAACCTCCTTCCTCAAGGCGCCCATCGTCGGCCATGTCGGCGACGGCAATTTCCACATGCTGCTCTTGATGGACCCTTCGGACCCTCGCGACCTGGCGGAGGCAACGCGCCTCCACGATCTCATGGTCGCGCGCGCCCTCTCGCTCGGCGGCACATGCACCGGCGAACACGGCATCGGCGAGGGCAAGATCAAGTTCCTGGAAACGGAGCACGGCGCCGGTGTCGCCGTCATGCGCGCGATCAAGCAGGCACTCGACCCGAAGGGGATTTTGAATCCGGGGAAGATATTTGTTGCGTGAGGAAGTTATCCCCGCCGCTTTGTGACCGTCCCCTCGAAAACCGGGGATTAAAAATTCTTGCGGGGATTTCTTTCGGGCGCATGAGGCGTGGTCACTTCCCGGCAAGACGTTACATGACAGTTCGATGACATTTCAATGACAGTCGGGCCGGTTTGTCCCCGCTTCCGCCTCACTCGATGTTCGGTGCGGCAAGCGATACCGTTACGGGCTGCCCGGGGCGCAGTTCTTCCGGCCGCTCGTCCGGCGTTGCCTCGGCCATGTAGGCAAGTCCCTCCTTCGGCTCGCCGTCAATGAAACGGATTGTCCCTGTCAGCCCCTCCGTGCAGCCGGCGCAGGCCAGACCCACCTTGCTGCCTTCCGCGATTTGGGCGAGTTCGGCCTCGGGGACGAAGAAGCGCACCTTGATGTTCTGCGGCGGCAGGAGCGAGACGACGGGCTGGTCGGGGCCCGCGCTTTCACCCTCGCGGAACATTATTTCCTGCACGACTGCGTTCGACGGGGCATGGCCTTCGCGACGCGCGAGGCGCCATTTCGCTTCTGTCAATGCGGATGCGGCGGCGAGCGTTGCGGCGCCTGCGCGATCGAGACGTGCCTGTGCGGTGTCGAGTTCCGCTTGCGCCACGTTGCGCTGACTGCGCAGCGCAAGCTTGCGCCGATATGCGAGTTCGGTCTCGCGCAGCGTTGCTTTCGCCTTCGCGATGCCCGCCTCCGCGCGTTCGAGGGCGGCTTCCTGCGTTCTCCGGTCAAGCCGAAAGAGGAGATCGCCCTTGTTCACACGATCGCCGCTCGCCACGGCGATTTCTTCGACGATGCCGCCCTCCATCGGTGTGACGCCGACAAGCTCGCCTTCCGCGTAGCCCTGCCATGTACCCTTTGGACTTTCGCTACAGGCGGAAAGAAAGAGTGCGGCGGCACAGGCAAACAACAGCGGAAGCATACGCAATTCGTTTCGAGCGGGCGGGTTCGCGGGGATGGGGGAAAACTTTCTATAAGTAGTTGAAATAACAAGTAAATTCATCTCCGCTCCCATCCTCGGCGTCATTCACCCTCGCTGCTGTCCGGGATCTTCTTGCCCTCCAGTTCGCGGCGCCGGCGTTCCTCTTCGATCTTCGCGCGCTTCTTGTCGGCGCCGCTCCGCCCGAATTTCACTCTGTTGGCCGCGGCCCGCTCGTCCTCGCGCTTTTTGCCGGCGCGCTTTTCCGCATCGCGCTTCGTTTTCCGGAATGAGACGAAATTAACTATATTTCCGCGATCCGAATCCATAATTTGCCTGCCATGTGCCGTCAGGCGGCCTTCCGCCCTCGCATCGATGCGAGACTAGGCTAAAGGTGGTTCGCAGGAAACGGGGGTGGAGGTGTGCCGTCCCTGCATCCCGCCTTGCCGAGCTGGAGAGATTTTTGAACTCGATACTGACCTATATCGCCGGCCTGCTTGTGGTTCTGCTTTTGGCGGCCTTGGCGGGGCCGAGTCTGGTCGACTGGAATCAGTTTCGCGAAGAAATCGAAGCGCAGGCAAGCGAAGCTACGGGGCGGCCCGTGAGCATCGGCGGCGATATCCGTTTTCGTATTTTGCCGGCGCCGCATCTGACGCTCGGCAAGGTGAAGGTGGGACAGAATCCTCGGGCGATTTCGCTTCCCTCCGATTTGAACTTCGCCACTTTCGCCGAGATCGATGGCGAGGTCGCGTTGGCGCCGCTTCTCGGTGGTGACATCGAGATCACCAGCGTTCGTATCGTCGAGCCGGAATTCAATCTTGAAGTGCTGCCGGACGGCTCCGCGAACTGGCGCGGCATTGCGCTTGCTCAGGGGATGCCGGAGGAAGGCATGTTTTCCCTCGCATCCATCAGCCTGGAAAAGGCGAGCTTCGTCAACGGAACGGTGAACTATCGCAATCGGCTGAACGGCCGGAAGTGGAAGGCCGTGGAGGTAAGCGGCGAGGTCGTTGCGACCTCGCTTCTCGGTCCGCTGCGGTCTGAATTCACGGCGACGGTCGATGATGTTCCGGTCGCCGTTCGCGTCGGTCTTGGAAGCTTTGCCGCCCAGAAGGCATTCCGCGTGACGACGGAAATCGATTTCCGGGACCGGCCGGTGACCTTTCTTTTCTCCGGTGTTGCCACGGAGCTTTCGCTCGCGGCGCGGCTCGACGGGAATGCGCGTCTCGATTTCGCGCAAGAAGGTACGGACGAGAACGGGGCAATGCGCGCCGATGCCGGCATGGTGATCGATGCGCGGCAGGCGACGCTCCGAAACCTGACGATCTCGATGGGTGGAACGACGCTCGGCGGAACGGCGGAAGTCAGGTGGGACCGGGACCCGGTTTTCTCGGCGCAGCTTTCTTCGGACAGCTTCACGCTCGACCCGTTGCTCGACCGGATCGGGCAGGCCGGGACCGGGAAAGATGCATCCGCTGTCGAACGGTTGCTGTCGCTTTCGCTGCCGGTGAAGGCGGAAGGCGATGTCGGCATCGAAGCGGGTGTCCTGCGTTTGCGCGGCTCGATCGTTCGCGATGCAAAACTCCGGTTCTCGCTTGCAGGCGGCGTTCTTTCGGTCGAGGAGGCGAGTGCAACGCTTGGCGGACCGACAAAGATTTCCGTGCAGGGTGCGCTTCGGCCGGACGATGGCGGCCTTCGCTTCGAAGGGCGCGCCAATCTTGCGAGCGCAAATCTTGGCGGGCTGCAACAGTGGATTGTCGAGTCCCGCGGCATGGAGCGCAACGCGGCGGCCGGTGCGACGCGCGTATCGCCCTTCGCCGCGCGCGCCGCGCTCCGCCTGACGCGTGACGAATATGATTTCTCCGGGATCGAAGCGGCCTATGCCGGCGAACTTTCGGCGCCGCAGCTTCGGGGCAATATCGTCTATCGCGGCGGCGGGCAACGTCCGGAGATCGGGGCGCGCCTCGATGTTGCCCGGTTCGGTCTCGATCCGCTGCTCGCTCTTCTTCCGGAAGATGGCGATCCCTTTGCGTTTCTCGATGCACATGACATCGCGCTCAGTCTCAAGGCGGCGCAGGTCGATATTCGGGGCCAGGGTTTTGGGCAAGTGGAAACGGAGATGTCGCTTGAGGCGGGCAAGCTCACCGTCGCGAACCTGACGGTCGGCGATGCGGCCGGTGCGCGTCTCTCGTTCAGCGGCGAACTCACGGGCGTCACGACGGGCAGGCGTGAGGATGTAAGAGGCGCTTTCACAAGCACCATTGAGGCGGAACGCTTTGGCGGCCTGCTGGAGGTGGGCGGCATCGATGTGCCGGATGTCGAAGGTCCGGTAAGCCTCGTGGTGACCGGCGCTTCCGGTGAAGCGGATGACAGCACGTCGCGCGTCGATACGTTGACGCTCAAGGGTTCCATCCGGGGCAGCCGCGTCGACGGCGTTCTGAAGCGTCTTCATGCGGGCGATGCCGGCATCGACAGGGTCGAAATGATCGGTAATGCGGCGAACGAGGAGGGCCGCATCCTGCTGGAGCAACTGGGTCTTTCGCCGAGAGACGGGCTTGCCGGTTCGGGTGCCGTCTCGGTGAAGCTCAGCGGCGCGGAAGACAAGTTCGAAACCAGTTTCCGGGTGAATGTCGAGGGCACGACGCTCACGGCGCGGGGCAGCGTTCGCGATCCCTTCGAGGCGCTGAAGTTCGAGGGCAGGACGGAGATTGCTGCGTCCGGCGTGAGGCATGTGCTCGACGCATTCGGTGCTCCCGACGCTCTCGCCGGATGGATCGGCGCGCAGGCGGCGGGGCCGGGTTTCGTCTTTTCGTCCAACGTCATGTGGGACAAGGCAAGCCTGGCGCTTGAGGGATTTGAGAGCGTGGCGGGGAGCTTCCGTGTGTCGGGCGACGCCATCTGGCGCGCGGCTGAAGGTGGCAATCTGCCGCTCCTCACGGGAACGTTCGAGAGCAATGCCGCCGATCTTACGCCGCTTGTCGAGGTCTCGGCGGCGGAGGAAGGCATATGGCCGGCCGCAGCGCTCGACTGGTCGCCGCTTGGCGCTTTCGACGCGGATACGGACGTGAAACTGGATCGGCTGTCGCTTGGGTCGCTCTCCGTTTCGAACGTCGCGACCCATGTTGCCGTGTCGCATGGCGTGCTTACTGCTTCTCCGTTCACCGGCGAATTTGCCGACGGGCGGCTATCGGGCGGCGTGCGGATCGAAGGGGGTGACGGCGAACCGGGGATCGGGCTCACCGTTCTTGTGGAGGAGGCAAGCATCGGCCAGGCTTTCTCGCAAGCCTTCGGTGCATCGCCGGGAAGCGGACGGCTCTCCCTCAATGCGCAACTGCAAGGTCAGGGCCGAAGCTGGCTTGCTCTGGTTTCTTCCGCGCAAGGCGCCGGCAGGTTCGATTTGGGCGACGCGGCGTTCCGGCCACTGGACCTCGAGGGCTTCGGCGAGGGGCTGGCCGATATTCGTTCCATCGAGGCGTTCCCGGCGCTTGCGCCGGAAAGACTCTGGCAGGCGGAAACACCGGCGCGCGGCATTGGCGGCGATTTTCTGCTTGAAGAAGGTCTGCTGAGCTTCACCGACGATGAGATCGAACTCGATGGCGGAACGGCGAAGGCCAGCGCGGGATACGACTTCACCAGGCTCGTCTCGAAGGCGGAACTTGCCGTCGCGCTCGCATCTCCCGAAGGTGCCCCCGTTTTCGCCATCGTGGCGCGCGGACGGAAGGGTGCGATGGAAGTCGAGGCCGACACGAATGCGCTTCAGGATTTCGTTGCGAAGCGCATCCTGACGCAAAGCCTGGAGGAAACGGGTGCCGAGGTGCCGGAGGAACTGCGCGATCTGATGGAGCTGCCGCCATCCGGCGGCGGTGCGAGCGTCACGCCGCTGCCGCGCCCCTCCGCGACGAACTGATACGCTAGCGCTCAGCGTTGCAGGCGTCGCGGCGGTTTTTCATCGCTTCCAGAACATAGACGCGAATGGCGGAGGAAAGGCTGCCCTTGCCGTCGCGCGCCGTATCGATCCGGCGCACCAGCTCGTTCACCGAAGTCTTCTCGGTGCAGGCGAGTTCCTTCAGCGTGTCCCAGAAGGGCGGTTCGAGCGAAATGCTGGTGCGGTGACCGGCGATGGTCACCGAGCGCTTGACTTCGTTTGTTCCTCCGTCGCCGTCCATCTGGTTCTCCGGCATTACTCCGGCGCGATCATCTTCTCGGGCCGGACGACCGCATCGAATTCCTCATCCGTCACATAGCCGCCGCCAACCGCTTCCTCGCGCAGCGTCGTGCCGTTCTTGTGCGCGGTCTTGGCGATCTTCGCGGCGTTGTCGTAGCCGATCTTCGGTGCGAGAGCGGTTACGAGCATCAGCGAGCGCTCAAGCGCCGCCTTGATGTTGTCTTCGCGCGGCTCGATGCCGACGACGCAATTGTCGGTAAAGCTCACCGCCGCATCGGCCATGAGGCGCACCGACTGCAGGAAGTTGTAAGCCATGACGGGGTTGTAGACGTTCAACTCGAAGTGGCCCTGGCTTCCGGCGAATGTGAGCGCGGCATGATTGCCGAAAATCTGTACGCAGACCTGCGTCAGCGCCTCGCACTGGGTGGGGTTCACCTTGCCCGGCATGATGGAGGAGCCAGGCTCGTTTTCCGGCAGCGACAGTTCGCCGAGGCCGGAGCGCGGTCCCGAGCCGAGCAGGCGGATGTCGTTCGCGATCTTGAAGAGCGATGCGGCGACCGTGTTGATCGCGCCATGGCTGAAGACCATCGCGTCATGCGCGGCGAGCGCCTCGAACTTGTTGGGCGCGGTCTTGAAGGGAAGCTGAGTGATCGAGGCGATCTTCTCCGCGACCTTCTCGGCGAATCCGACCGGTGCGTTGAGGCCTGTGCCCACGGCGGTGCCGCCCTGCGCAAGCTCCATCAGCTTCGGCAGCGTCTGCTCGATGCGGGCGATGCCGTTCTCGACCTGAGCCGTGTAGCCGGAAAACTCCTGACCGAGCGTCAGCGGCGTCGCGTCCTGCGTATGCGTGCGGCCGATCTTGATGATGTGGTTCCAGGCCTGCGCCTTGTCGTTCAGCGCATTGCGCAGCTTTTGCAGCGCCGGGATGAGGCGGTGGTGGATTTCCTCCGCGCAGGCGACGTGCATGGCTGTCGGGTAGGTGTCGTTCGACGACTGGCTCATGTTGACGTGATCGTTCGGGTGAACGGGCTTCTTCGAGCCCATCTCGCCGCCGAGGATTTCGATGGCGCGGTTCGAGATCACCTCGTTCGCGTTCATGTTCGACTGCGTGCCGGAGCCGGTCTGCCAGACGACGAGAGGGAAATGCTCGTCGAGCTTGCCTTCGATTACCTCCTGCGCGGCCTGGATGACTGCCTTGCCGACATTCGGGTCGAGGCGGCCGAGCTCCATGTTCGCTTCCGCCGCGGCGCGCTTCACAATGCCCAGTGCGCGGACGACGGGGAGGGGCTGCCGCTCCCAGCCGATCTTGAAATTACCGCGCGAGCGTTCGGCCTGCGCACCCCAATACCTGTCGGCAGGTACGTCGACGGGGCCGAATGTATCGGTTTCGGTGCGGGTCTTGGTCATGGTCAGGCGCTCCAGCAAGGCATGCCGCCGCGGGTCCGGCGGGGAAATTCGATGGGCGCCGGTTTAGCATGCAGGGCCCTCGAACGCCAAGGTGCGGGGCGCGCGCGGGAGCCTACTTCTTGCGGAAGGCGTCGAGGCTCACGACCGCGCCGGGTGCATCGGCGGCCGGTTCGTCCGGTTTCGAGGCTTCGGTCGCCGGTTCTTCCGTGGCCTCGCCGCCGGCACCCTGAACCTGGAATTGCAGGCCGAACTGGACGGTCGGATCGAAGAAGCCCAGTACGGCGGAGAAGGGGATGACGAGACGCTCGGGGATCTTGTTGAAGGTGAGTTCGACCGAGAAGCGCTCTTCGTTCACTTCGAGGTTCCAGAACTGGTGCTGGAGGACGATCGTCATTTCCTCCGGATATTGCTTGCGCAGCTTTTCGGAAATTTCGACGCCCGGTGCGTTTGAGCGGAACGAAATGTAGAAATGATGCTCGCCGGGCAGGCCTTGATCGCGGGCGATCTTCAGCGCGCGGCGCACGACGCCTCGCAGCGCATCCTGCGCCAGCATGTCGTATCGCATCAGGTCTTCGGTCAATTCGCGCTCCGTCAAATCCGAGTCGTTTCACTCGAAACGATTCAATCAGCGTTTGGCCGCCAAATCCAGATGAAGGCGACGCCTGGCGGCGCTTGCGCCCCGGAATCTTGCCTCTGTGGCGCGGACGACGCAGCCGGACCGGCATGTGAAGAAGAAAAAGGAAAGTGGGGGCTTCTGTTGCCAGGTGCCCCCGAACCCCGCCTTACCCGGCTAAGGGCAAGGGCTTCAATCGAGGTTGTCGCACCGCTTACGCAGCGAGACGTGCCTCAGCATAGTTGTCGTTGGCAACTATAAAACGGCCCGATGACGGCGGAACCATGCCCGTCGATCCTGTTTCGCCCCCAGGAACCCTGCCGCGCCGGCTTTTGACGCTTTCAGGGGAAAGATGGTGGAGGCGCCGGGTACCGCCCCCGGGTCCGAATGGCTTATTTCACAGTCCGTTTATCGCCATAGCCGAACGGGAGAACCCGCCGGCAGTTGTAATATAGGGCGGAAAATCCTTATTTGAAGTCTAATCGGCAGTCTATTTCAGCCCTGCGGCAGGTTTTCGCGGAAGAACCGGATCGCGTTTCCGCCCATGACCTTCCCGATTTCGTCGTCCGTGAAGCCAGCCTCTCTCATGCCGGCCGTCAGTGCGGCAAGTTCGGAGGTGTCGAAGGCCACGTGCACGGCGCCGTCGTAATCCGATCCGAGCGCCACGTGATCGACGCCCAGAAAGTCCACCGCGTAGCGGATCGACTTCACCACCGCGGCGGGGGAGGTGCCGCAGGCCGCGCCCTCCCAATAGCCGATACCGACAAGGCCGCCTGCCTGCGCGATCCGCTTCATCAGCGCGTCTTCGAGATTGCGGGGACTGTCGCAGGCGCCATGGATGCCGGTATGCGAGACGACGACGGGCCGCGTCGCCATGTCGAGCGTGTCGCGCACCACGGTGGGCGAGGCATGGGCAAGGTCGATGATAACGCCGAGGCGCTCCATCTCGCGAACGGCCTCGCGGCCGAAATCCGTCAGGCCTTCGCCCGAGAGCCCGTGCAGCGAGCCGCCAAGCTCGTTGTCGAAGAAATGGGTGATGCCCATCATGCGATATCCGGCCTCGTAAAGGCGCTCGATATTCTCGAGCCTGCCTTCAAGCGGGTGGGCGCCTTCAATGGCGAGAAGGCCGCCGACGGGCCGGGAGCCGCCATTGCGGCGGTCGATCAGCCGGTCGAGGCCGGCGGCGCTGCGAACGATCGTCAGGTCGTCCGGCGCGCGCCTTTCGGCATCGTGCAGCTTTTCGGACTGGTAGAGCGCCCGTTCGAGCAGGCTGTCCCAGGTGCGCGCGGGCCAGTGCTGCACCATGGCCAGCAGCGTGATGATGTCGCTGTCGCCGCTCGTGCCGACATATCCCTGATCGCGGGGCACTTTTGTCACGGCGGAAAAGACCTGCAGCGTCACATTGCCTTCCGCGAGGCGGGGCACGTCCACATGGCCGCGGCTGCCGCGCTTCAGGGGGTCGCGCGCCCAGAGCAGCGTGTCGGCATGGAGGTCCACGACGGCCAGGCGGTCGTGAAGCGTTTGCGCGCCCTCGGGAACCGGGTAGGGCCGGTGATCCGCCACCCGGTTGATCCGGCTTTCCAGGATGCCGGGCAGCAAGGCAAGGCCTGCTACGAGGATCAGCACAATGGCGATGGCGATGCCGGCGAGAATGCGCTTCATGGCCTGGTTCTCCCTTCCATTTTGGGTGCATTCTGGCCAAGCGGGGTTCCCTTGGCCAGCCCGGCGGAAAGGAACGCGATTTGCCATACATATATTGTGGACAAACCGGCGGTTCAGCCGGGCTGAGGTGGCAGGGCGGGGCCGCTTCGCGCTAGACTGGGCAACCGAATCTCAAGGACCGCCGATGCAGCAATATCTCGACCTCATGCGCCTCACGCGCGACACGGGCGTGACCAAGACCGACCGCACGGGCACGGGCACGCGCAGCATTTTCGGTCACCAGATGCGCTTCGATCTCGCGAAGGGCTTTCCGCTCGTCACGACGAAGAAGCTGCATCTGAAGTCCATCGTTCACGAGTTGCTCTGGTTCCTCTCGGGCGACACCAATATCCGCTACCTGAAGGCGAATGGCGTCAGCATCTGGGACGACTGGGCGGACGGGAACGGCGAGCTTGGACCCGTCTACGGGCATCAGTGGCGCTCCTGGCCGACGCCCGACGGCGGCAAGATCGACCAGATCAGGAACCTCGTCGACCAGATCAAGTCGAACCCGGATTCGCGGCGTCTCATCGTCTCCGCCTGGAATGTCGCGGATGTCGACAAGATGGCGCTGCCGCCCTGCCACTGCTTGTTCCAGTTTTACGTGGCCGACGGCAAGCTCTCCTGCCAGCTCTACCAGCGTTCGGCGGACATCTTTCTCGGCGTGCCCTTCAACATCGCCTCCTATGCGCTGCTCACGATGATGGTGGCGCAGGTGACGGGGCTCGAAGCCGGCGAGTTCATCCACACATTCGGCGATGCGCATCTCTATCTCAATCATCTGGAGCAGGCGGACAAGCAATTGGCGCGCGAGCCGAAGAAGCTCCCCATCATGCGCATCAATCCGGATGTGAAAAGCCTGTTCGATTTTACCTTCGACGATTTCACGCTTGAGGGCTACGAGGCGCACCCGCATATCTCGGCGCCGGTTGCTGTCTGATGCGGCTTCGCCGTCGCCTTCTGCTTTTCGCGCTGGTGATGGTTGTGCTCTTTCTCGCTGCGTTCTCCATGTTTGTCATTCTGCTGAGCCTGCGCCCGCTCGATCCGGAGAGCTTGCGCGCGCCCGTGATCACGTCCAGCTTCACCGTGAGGGAGCGCGCCGCATGAAAACGCATGTCTCGTTCGTCGTCGCCATAGCGGATAACGGCGTCATCGGCCGCGACAATGGCCTGCCGTGGCGGCTCTCGGGCGACATGGCCTTCTTCAAGCGCGTGACGATGGGCAAGCCCGTCATCATGGGCCGCAAGACCTGGGAGTCGTTGCCGAAGAAACCTCTGCCCGGACGGCCCAACATCGTGGTGACGCGCGATGCCGCCTATGGCGCGGAAGGCGCCGAAGTGGTGACGTCGGCCGAAGACGCGCTCGCGCGCGGCGCGGCACTCGCCGCAGCGCTCGGCACGGACGAGGTCATGGTGATCGGCGGTGCGCAGCTTTACGCCGAGACCTTCGATCATGCGACGCGGCTCTACATCACCGAAGTTCACGCCGCGCCGGAGGGCGATGTGAGTTTCCCCGCTTTCGACGCCTCGCAATGGCGGGAGGTCTCGCGCGAACATCATGAAGCGGACGAGAAGGACAGCGCTGCCTATTCCTTCGTGCTCTACGAGAAGCGCGATTGAGTTTCATGGGCTCCCGTCCCACAATGCGCGCCTCGGCATTATATGTGGCAACGGAGACGGCTTATGGACGTGCGTGCGGCGGTGGCATTCGAGGCGGGAAAGCCGCTTGAGATCGAAACGGTACAGCTTGAAGGGCCAAAGGCCGGCGAGGTCCTGATCGAGGTCAAGGCGACCGGCATCTGCCACACCGATGCCTTCACGCTGTCGGGCGCGGACCCGGAAGGCGCCTTCCCGGCGATCCTCGGGCATGAAGGGGCGGGCGTCGTCGTGGAGGTCGGGCCCGGCGTGAAATCGCTTTCCGTCGGCGACCATGTGATCCCGCTCTACACACCCGAATGCCGCGAGTGCAAAAGCTGCACGAGCCACAAGACCAATCTCTGCACCTCGATCCGCACGACGCAAGGCAAAGGCGTGATGCCGGACGGCACGAGCCGCTTCTCCTGGAAGGGCAAGCCGGTGCTGCATTACATGGGCTGCTCCACCTTCGCGAATTACACGGTGCTGCCCGAGATCGCGCTCGCCAAGGTCCGCAAGGACGCGCCCTTCGACAAGATCTGCTACATCGGCTGCGGTGTGACCACAGGCATCGGTGCCGTCATCTTCACGGCGGGCGTCGAAGTCGGCGCCAATGTCGTCGTCTTCGGTCTCGGCGGCATCGGCCTCAATGTCATTCAGGGTGCGCGCATGGCCGGCGCCAACATGATCGTCGGCGTCGACATCAATCCCGAGCGCGAGGCGCTTGCCCGCCAGTTCGGCATGACGCATTTCGTGAACCCGAAAGAGATCAAGGGCGATGTCGTTGGCCATCTCGTCGAACTCACGGGCGGTGGCGCCGATTACAGTTTCGAATGCATCGGCAATGTGAACACGATGCGTCAGGCGCTCGAATGCTGTCATCGCGGCTGGGGCGAGAGC
>PHEF01000144.1 GCA_002842875.1 Alphaproteobacteria bacterium HGW-Alphaproteobacteria-3
CGGCTCCTCAACCTGCAGGAACTGGTCGTATGAATATTTCTGAACCTCGATCAGGTTCGGCATTTCCGCGATCTGCGGAATGTGCCCGAAGACCTTACGAACCCGCTTTCGACCAGTGAAGGACTGCGTCATATGTGCTCCTCGCAACGCTCTGCATTAGAACGGCGGCCGGACTTTCAGTCGGAGAAAGGGGCAGCCCGGTCTTAGGCCCGTATTCTCCGTGGGAGCGCGGCGCTCGCGAAGCGCCTGCGCATCGGCCGGAACGATGGGCATGACACCCGCCGTTCCGGCTCTTGTCGCGGTAAGCGAACTTACTTGAGTTCGACCTTGGCGCCGGCCTTCTCCAGCTGCGCCTTGAGCTTCGCGGCTTCGTCCTTGGACGCGCCTTCCTTGACGGTCTTCGGAGCGCCTTCGACCAGGTCCTTGGCTTCCTTGAGGCCAAGACCCGTGATCGCACGGACTTCCTTGATCACTTCGATCTTCTTCTCGCCGGCAGCGGCAAGAACAACCTCGAACTCGGTCTGCTCTTCGGCAGCGGCGGCAGGCGCGGCAGCGGCGGCAACGGCCACCGGAGCGGCGGCGGACACGCCCCACTTCTCTTCGAGCATCTTGGAGAGCTCGGCCGCCTCAAGGACGGTCAGGTTGGAAAGGTCTTCAACGATTTTTGCGAGATCGGTCATTTCAATGTCTCTCTGTATAGGTTCGGTTGGATATCGGGTTCACTGCAGCGATCACGCCGCTTCGCTCTTGGTGGCATAGGCATTCAGCACACGCGCCAGTTGGCCGCCAGGCGCCTGGAGCACGCCCGCGATGCGGGTTGCCGGCGTCTGGATCATGCCCACGATCTTCGCGCGCAGTTCGTCGAGCGACGGCAGGTCGGCAAGCACCTTCACCGCCTTTGCATCGAGAACCGTCTCGCCCATCGCGCCGCCGAGGATGACCAGCTTCTGGTTCTCCTTGGCGAACTCGGAAGCAACCTTGGGGGCTGCAACCGGGTCGTCGGAATAGGCGATTGCCGTCGGCCCCGTGAAGAGATCGCCGATCTCCTTCATCGGGGTGCCATCGAGAGCGAGCTTCGCCAGCCGGTTCTTCGTCACCTTGAACGAAGCACCAGCCTTGGCCATCCGGGAACGCAGATCGGACATCTGGTTCACGGTGAGGCCGCTGTAGTGGGCGACGACAACGACACCGGCATTCGCGAAAACGCCGTTGAGATGCGTCACGAGCTCTGCTTTTTCAGCTCTGTCCACTTGCTCTCTCCGTCGTGTACGAAACCCTCGTACACCTGGGGGCGGTTTCGGGAAGGCATCGCCAGCCCTTGCCCGCCATTGGCATTTGCCACTCTCGCGTCTCGCGGGGCGCAAGCCTCGCAAACCGCATGAGCGGCGCTCACTTGCCTGTCCCGGGTTCCAACCGATCCCGCGGAACACTGAAGTTCCGTGAAACCGTTCAACTCCCGTCTATTGCCGGCCGCCGTCTTCTGGCGATTAAGCGTCGGTTCGAAAAAACCTCGGCGCCCGCAGTCTCGGACAGGTGAACGGACGATGGCGCAGCCACTCCGGTTTGCACCGAAGTGACTGCACGTCCCGTCCGTTCCCAAACCGCCCGCGGCCCTCACGGAACCGCGAACGGAAACTCTTCTCGGCGCTTACGCGCCAGCCGCGACGCTCTGCGGCTCAACTTTCACGCCGGGGCCCATGGTCGAGCTGATGGCGATCCGCTTGATGTAGGTGCCCTTGGCACCCGCGGGCTTGGCCTTCTGCACCGCGTCGATCAGTGCACGGACATTGCCGAGAATCTGATCTTCGCTGAAGCTCGCCTTGCCGACACCGGCATGCACAATGCCCGCCTTCTCGACGCGGAATTCGACGGCGCCGCCCTTCGCGGCCTTCACCGCTTCGGCGACATCCGGCGTCACCGTGCCAACCTTCGGGTTCGGCATCAGGCCGCGCGGACCGAGCACCTTTCCGAGGCGTCCGACCAGCGGCATCATGTCCGGCGTCGCGATGCAACGGTCGAACTCGATCTTGCCGTTCTGCACGATCTCCGCGAGATCTTCCGCACCGACGATATCGGCACCGGCTGCCTTTGCGGCATCCGCCTTGTCGCCCTTCGCAAACACGGCGACACGAACCGTGCGGCCCGAGCCGTTCGGCAGCGCGACGACGCCGCGAACCATCTGGTCCGCATGACGCGGATCGACACCGAGCGCGATCGCAACTTCGATCGTCTCGTCGAACTTCGCGGTCGCGCGATCCTTGACGATCTTCACCGCCTCGTCGAGGCCGTAGGCCTTCTTCCGGTCGATACCCTCACGGGCCTTCGAAATACGCTTTCCTGCTTTGCCAGTCATTTCGCTCACTCCACAACCTGAAGGCCCATGGAACGGGCGGAACCTGCAATGATCTTCGTCGCCTGATCGAGGTCGTTTGCATTCAGGTCGGCGAACTTCGTCTCGGCGATCTCACGGCACTGCGCGAACGTCACCGTACCGGCGGAGGCGCGGCCCGGCGTCTTGGAGCCGGACTGGATCTTCGCCGCCTTCTTCAGGAAGTAGGAGGCAGGCGGCGTCTTCATCGCAAAGGTGAAGGAACGGTCCGAATAGGCCGTGATAACGACCGGGATCGGCATGCCCTGTTCCATCTTCTGCGTGGCGGCATTGAACGCCTTGCAGAATTCCATGATGTTGAGACCGCGCTGGCCAAGCGCCGGGCCGATCGGGGGCGAGGGATTCGCCGCGCCGGCCGGCACCTGCAATTTGATGTAGCCTTCGATTTTCTTCGCCATGTCTTTCCCCTGCCGGATATCGCCG
>PHEF01000145.1 GCA_002842875.1 Alphaproteobacteria bacterium HGW-Alphaproteobacteria-3
GGACGGTCTCTTCTGCGCGCGCATCTTCGGTCCGATCAAGGACTACGAGTGCCTGTGCGGCAAGTACAAGCGGATGAAGTACAAGGGCATCATCTGCGAGAAGTGCGGCGTCGAAGTGACGTTGTCGAAGGTCCGGCGCGAGCGCATGGGCCATATCGAACTCGCTGCGCCCGTGGCGCATATCTGGTTCCTGAAGTCGCTGCCGAGCCGCATCGGCCTTTTGCTCGACATGACGCTGAAGGATCTGGAGCGCGTTCTCTATTTCGAGAACTACATCGTTCTGGAACCGGGTCTCACGTCGCTCAAGGAGCGCCAGCTCCTGACGGAAGAAGAGTATGTCGACGCGCAGGACCAGTATGGCGAAGACAGCTTCACCGCCGGTATCGGCGCCGAAGCGATCCGTGAGCTGATGATGGCGCTCGATCTCGAGAAGATCGCTGCTGATCTCCGGGTGGAAATTGCCGAGTCGACGTCGGAACTGAAGCCGAAGAAGCTTGCGAAGCGCCTCAAGCTCATCGAGGCCTTCATCGAATCCGGCAACCGCCCGGAATGGATGATCATGACGCAGATTCCGGTCATTCCGCCGGAGCTTCGGCCTCTCGTTCCGCTGGATGGCGGCCGTTTCGCCACGTCCGATCTGAACGATCTCTACCGCCGCGTCATCAACCGTAACAACCGTCTGAAGCGGCTGATGGAACTGCGTGCGCCGGACATCATCATCCGCAATGAAAAGCGCATGTTGCAGGAGTCGGTCGATGCGCTGTTCGACAACGGCCGTCGCGGGCGCGTCATCACTGGCGCCAACAAGCGTCCGCTGAAGTCGCTCGCCGACATGCTGAAGGGCAAGCAGGGCCGCTTCCGCCAGAACCTGCTCGGCAAGCGCGTGGACTATTCCGGCCGGTCGGTGATCGTGGTGGGCCCGGAGCTCAAGCTCCATCAGTGCGGTTTGCCGAAGAAGATGGCGCTCGAGCTCTTCAAGCCGTTCATCTATTCGCGCCTCGAGGCGAAGGGTCTCAGCGCCACGGTGAAGCAAGCCAAGAAGCTCGTCGAGAAGGAGCGTCCGGAAGTTTGGGAAATCCTCGAACAGGTGATCCGCGAACATCCGGTGCTGCTCAATCGCGCGCCGACGCTTCACCGGCTCGGCATCCAGGCTTTCGAGCCGGTGCTGATCGAGGGCAAGGCGATCCAGCTTCATCCGCTCGTCTGCGCGGCGTTCAATGCCGACTTCGACGGCGACCAGATGGCCGTTCACGTGCCGCTGTCGCTCGAAGCGCAGCTTGAAGCCCGCGTGCTGATGATGTCGACCAACAACATCCTGCACCCGGCGAACGGTTCGCCGATCATCGTGCCGTCCCAGGATATCGTTCTCGGTCTCTATTATGTGACCATCCAGAAGGACAACGAGCCGGGCGAAGGCATGGTGTTCTCGACGATCTCCGAAATCGAGCATGCGCTCGCCGCCAGGTCGGTGACGCTGCACGCGAAGGTCAAGGCGCGGTACACGACGAAGGATGCGGACGGCAATGACCTGACGCTGGTCGTCGATACGACGCCCGGACGCATGCTGGTGGGCGAGCTCCTGCCGAAGCATCCGAACGTGCCGTTCGATCTCGTGAACCGCCTGCTGACGAAGCGCGATATCTCCAAGATGATCGACGTGGTCTATCGTCACTGCGGCCAGAAGGAGACCGTGATCTTCTGCGACCAGATCATGGCACTCGGCTTCCGTCAGGCATTCCGGGCCGGCATTTCGTTCGGCAAGGACGACATGGTCATTCCGGAAGAGAAGGCGGGGCTCGTCGAGGAGACGCAGGCGCTCGCGACCGAATACGAGCAACAGTACATCGACGGCCTCATCACCCAGGGCGAGAAGTACAACAAGGTTGTCGACGCCTGGGCGAAGTGCACCGATCGCGTCGCCGACGTGATGATGCAGAAGATTTCGGCCGTTCAGGTCGATGCGGAGACGAAGCGCGAAAAGCAGATCAACTCGATCTACATGATGGCGCATTCGGGCGCGCGCGGTTCGCCCGCGCAGATGAAGCAGCTCGCGGGTATGCGCGGCCTCATGGCCAAGCCGTCGGGCGAAATCATCGAGACGCCGATCATCTCGAACTTCAAGGAAGGCCTCACCGTTCTCGAGTACTTCAACTCGACTCACGGTGCGCGAAAGGGTCTTGCGGATACGGCGCTCAAGACGGCGAACTCGGGTTACCTCACCCGCCGTCTCGTGGACGTTGCGCAGGATTCGATCATCACCGAAAGCGATTGCGGCACAGAAGGCGGCATCACGGTTCAGGCGGTGATCGAGGCAGGTGACGTGATCGTCTCCCTCGGCACTCGCGTTCTCGGCCGCACCACAGCCGAAGATGTGATGAATCCTGCGACAGGCACGGTTCTTCTGCCGAAGAACCACCTGATCGACGAAGCCGATGTGGACCTCATCGAAGAGGCCAACGTTCAGACGATCAAGATCCGCTCGGTGCTGACTTGCGAAGCGCAGAACGGTGTCTGTGCCGCCTGTTACGGTCGCGACCTTGCACGCGGCACGCCGGTCAATATGGGCGAGGCCGTGGGCGTCATCGCCGCCCAGTCGATCGGCGAACCGGGCACGCAGCTCACCATGCGCACCTTCCACATCGGCGGTACGGCGCAGGTGGCGGACAACTCCTATATCGAAACCAATCACTCGGGCACGGTGAAGATCGTGAACCGCAACGTGGTGAAGGATTCGAATGGCGTTCTCGTCGTCATGGGCCGCAACGTGCAGGTGCTCGTCATCGACGAACACGGCAAGCGCACAAGCTCACTTACGGCTCGCGGTTGCGTGTGGACGAGGGGGATGCGATTTCCCGTGGCCAGCGCATTTCGGAGTGGGATCCCTACACCATGCCGATCCTCACGGAAATGAACGGCGTCGTGGAGTTCGAAGACCTGGTAGAAGGTGTGTCGATCCGCGAGGTGGCGGACGAGGCGACGGGTATTTCCAGCCGCGTCGTCGTCGACTGGCGTGCGTCGCCGCGCGGCAGCGACCTGCGGCCGGCCGTTATCGTCAAGGACAAGAACGGCAAGATACTGAAGCTCGCGAGCGGCAACGATGCCCGGTACCTGCTCTCGGTCGATGCCATTCTGTCGGTCGAGAACGGTGCGGAAGTCCATGCCGGTGACGTGCTGGCACGTATCCCGACCGAGGGCGCCAAGACGCGCGACATCACGGGCGGTCTGCCGCGCGTGGCGGAGCTCTTCGAGGCACGCCGTCCGAAGGATCATGCGATCATCGCCGAGGCCACGGGCCGCGTCGAATTCGGCCGCGACTACAAGAACAAGCGCCGGATTATCGTGCATCCGCTG
>PHEF01000146.1 GCA_002842875.1 Alphaproteobacteria bacterium HGW-Alphaproteobacteria-3
CTTCGGCCTCACCATGGGGCTGACGCTCACCTGGCTCTCGCTCATCATCCTGATCCCGCTGGCCGGCGTATTCATCCGGTCGGCCGGGCTGGGCTGGGAGGAATTCGCGACGCTCGCCTGGGATCCGCGCACGGTTGCCGCGCTGAAACTCAGTTTCGGCGCCGCCCTGGCCGCGGCCGCAATCAACACCGTCTTCGGGCTCCTCGTTGCATGGGTGCTCGTGCGCTACGATTTTCCGGGGCGCAAGCTCGTCGATGCCGCCATCGACCTCCCCTTCGCGCTGCCGACAGCGGTGGCGGGCCTCGCGCTAACCGCTCTTTACGCGCCCAACGGCTGGATCGGTTCGCTGCTCGATCCGCTGGGCATAAAAGTCGCCTACACCCCCGCGGGCGTTGTCATCGCGCTCGTCTTCATCGGTCTTCCTTTCGTCGTGCGCACGGTGCAGCCCGTGCTTGCCGATTTCGATCAAGACCTCGAGGAAGCCGCGGCAACGCTCGGCGCAACCCGTTTGCAGACGATAGCGCGCGTCATCATGCCCGCATTGTTGCCGCCACTTCTGACCGGCTTTGCACTCGCCTTCGCGCGTGGCGTCGGCGAATACGGCTCGATCATCTTCATTGCCGGCAACATTCCCTACCGCTCGGAAATCGCGCCACTTCTCATCGTCATCCGGCTGGAGGAATACAACTACGCAGGCGCAACCGCCATCGCCGCCGTGATGCTCGTCATCTCATTCGTCCTTCTTCTTGTCATCAACCTGCTGCAGGGCTGGAACCGCCGCCGGTCCGGCCTGGCCGTGTGAGGTAAGGTCATGACCGAGGTTTCTCTCCGCACCCACGCGGCCTTCTCCTCGCCGGTCGGCGAACGCATTCGTACGCGCGCGGCCCTGACGGTGCTTGCACTTGTCTTTCTTGCGCTCGTCCTCATCCTGCCGCTCGCCGCCGTCTTCACGGAGGCGCTGCGCAAGGGCGCTGGGCCCTTCTTCGCGGCCCTTGTCGAACCGGATGCGCTCGAAGCGGTGAAACTCACGCTGATCGTCGCCGCCATAGCCGTCCCCGCCAATCTCCTCTTCGGCCTCGTCGCCTCATGGGCAATCGCCAAGTTCGAATTCAAGGGGAAGTCGTTCCTCATCACGCTGATCGACCTGCCCTTCTCCGTCTCGCCGGTGATTTCGGGCCTCGTTTACATTCTGCTTTTCGGCGCACAGGGATTTTTCGGACAATGGCTCGCCGCGCACGACATGCAGATCGTCTTCGCCGTGCCGGGCATCGTTCTCGCGACCGTCTTCGTCACGTTTCCCTTTGTCGCGCGTCAGCTTATTCCGTTGATGGAAGCGCAAGGCACAGTCGACGAAGAAGCCGCCCTCTCGCTTGGCGCGACAGGCTTTCAGACCTTTCGCAAGGTGACCCTGCCCAACATCAAATGGGCGCTGCTCTACGGCGTCCTTCTCAGCAACGCGCGCGCCATGGGTGAATTCGGCGCGGTCTCTGTCGTGTCCGGTCATATACGCGGAAAAACCAACACCCTGCCGCTTCATGTGGAGATTCTCTATAATGAGTACAATTTCGTTGCCGCCTTTGCGGTTGCCTCTCTCCTGGCTTTCCTCGCCCTCGTCACCCTCGTCCTCAAATCGGCGCTCGAGTGGCGCTACGGTGGTGAGCTTGCCGCGAGCGGGCGGCACTAACGGCATCCACGACGAACCGCGCCACCGCCAGCCCGTCAGGATCGATGTCGAGGAGCTGGGCAAGTCGTTCGGCAGCTTCGCCGCGCTGAACGATGTGTCGCTGACGGTACGGCCGGGCGAACTGCTCGCGTTGCTCGGGCCCTCCGGGTCCGGCAAGACAACGCTGCTTCGCGCCATTGCCGGCCTGACGGCGACAGAGGAAGGCACGATCCGTTTCGACGGCGAGGACGCGACGGCGCTTGGCTTGCGCGAGCGGCGCGTCGGCTTTGTCTTTCAGCAATATGCGCTCTTCCGGCATATGACGGTTTTCGACAACGTCGCCTTCGGCCTGCGCGTCCGCCCGCGCGAGGAGCGCCCGAGGGCTGGCGAAATCGCCCGCCGCGTGCGATTCGGCGCGCTCGATGCGAAGGTACGCAAGGAACTTCGCCGCTGGCTGCGCGAACTTCACACGGAGACGGGCCTCACAACCATCTTTGTCACGCATGACCAGGAGGAGGCGCTCGAACTTGCCGACCGCGTTGTGGTGATGCGGGCGGGCAAGATCGAGCAGATCGGCACCCCCGCCGAGATCTACGAGGAGCCGGCGACACCCTTCGTCTGCGAGTTCCTGGGCGGTGCCGCGCGCTTCGAGGTGGAAGCCAGGGAAGGCGAGACCGATGTACTGGGCGGCACTTTCCCGATCGAAAGCAATGCGGGGTATTCGGGGCCTGCGGTAGCCTATGTCCGCGCGCATGAGATCGAGATCGTCTCGCGCGAAATGGCGGAGGGTGTGCCTGCCGTCATCCGCACTGTCCGCCCTTTCGGCCCCACCATCACAGTCGAGCTTTCCATCGAGGGCCGCGCCGAACGCATCGAGGCGGATGTGCCGCGCGAGCTTTACGATGGCGGCGAGATCAAGGAAGGCCAGGGCATCTTCATCCGGGCGACCTCGGCACGGATTTTCCCGATAGGGTGACTCCTCCAGAATTGTAACCAATGTAACAATTGACCGGGAAGAGCCCGGCTAGCCTCCCGTCGAACCCAACGGGAGGAAGCCCATGTCCGCGCAACAATCCGCTGCCAGCAAAGCCCTTGAAGAAGTCCGCCAGCTCGTCGCCGCGGACGACCGCCGCGATTTCGAATTTGCCGAGCGCGGTTTCATCGCGACACGCAAGGACCCGGTGATCCCGCGCGACACGGGCGACGGGCCGGCCTTCGACCTGACCGCCTATGACTATCTCGAGGACGACAGGACCGCCGAGACCGTGAACCCGAGCCTGCGCCGCCAGGCGAAGATCCTGACGAAGCACGGGCTCTTCAAGGTGATGGACGGCATCTACCAGGTGCGCGGCTTCTGCGTGTCGACCGTGACCTTCATCGACGCAGGCGACGGCTGGATCGTGGTCGACCCGCTGACGAGCGTGGAAGCGGCGCGCGCGGCCTATGAGCTCGTGAGCGAACATCTGGGCGCGAAGCCCGTCATCTCCGTTATCTATTCGCACTCCCATGCCGACCATTATGCGGGCGTGGGCGGCGTGACCAACGCGGCCGACGTGGCGGCCGGCAAGGTCTCGATCGTCGCGCCCCTGGGCTTCCTGAAGGAGGCGGTGTCGGAAAACATCATCGCAGGGCCTGCGATGCTGCGCCGCGCGCGCTATCAGTTTGGCCTGACGCTGAAACATGGCTGCTGCGGGGAGGCGACGTCGGGCCTCGGACCGAAGCCATCCATGGGCACGCCCTCGCTGATCGCGCCGACCATCGACATCACGCATACGGGGCAGGAACTGACCGTGGGCACGGTCCGCATGGTCTTCCAGATCACGCCGGGCACGGAAGCGCCCGCCGAGATGAATTTCTACCTGCCGGACCACCGCGCCGTCTTCATGGCGGAGAACGCGAACCTCTGCATGCACAACCTGCTGCCCGCGCGCGGCGCACTGGTGCGCGATGCGAAGGCATGGGCGGACTACCTCACCGAGTCGATCCGCCTGTTCGCGGGCGAGAGCGACGTGATGTTCGCCGCGCATGGCATTCCCCGCTTCGGCACCGAAGAGATCGTGACCTTTCTCGCGAACCACCGCGACGCCTACAAGTTCCTGCACGACCAGACGATCCGCCTGATGAATACCGGGCTTGTGGCGGCGGAGATCGCGGAAGTGCTGAAGCTGCCGGATGTGCTGGCGAAGCAGTGGTACAATCGCGGCTATTACGGCACGACGAGCCACAATTCGAAGGCGATCTATCAGCGCTATATCGGCTGGTACGATGCAAACCCCGCGAACCTGAACCCGCTGCCGCCCGAGCCCGCCGCCAAACGCTATGTGGAAGCGATGGGCGGGCAGCAGGCGGTGAAGGCCCGCGCCGCGGATGCCGCGACGGCGGGCGAGCTTCGCTGGGCGGCGACGCTTCTGAACCATGCCGTCTTCAACGACGCCTCCGACCGCGAGGCGCGCGAACAGCTCGCCGCCGTCTACACGCAGCTCGGCTACGAAGCGGAAGCGGGCACCTGGCGCAACATCTACCTCACCGGTGCACAGGAACTGACGGAAGGCGTCGCGAACCTCGCTCCGGTGGCGGCCAATGCAGACGTTCTCTCCGCGACGACGACGCCGATGCTGCTCGACGTGGCGGCCGTGCGCGTGAACCCGGCGAAAGCCGAGGGCCTGAACTTCATGGTGAACATCCGCCTCACCGATCGCCTGCTGCTGACGCTGCTGGCGGGCTTCCCGGCGGCGGATTTCATCGAGAAGGGCGGCATCAAGGTGGAAGGCGACGCCGCGCTCTACGAGGCGCTGACCGGGCTGATCGAAGCGCCGAAGCCGAACTTCAATATTGTGGAGCCGTAAGGGGCTGAGGAGGGAAATCCGAGGCTTTCCGCGCCCTTGCGGCCTTCCTTGCCAACTCGGCCTCCATGCCTATACTCCCTCGCTTTCCGAAACCGGCGGGGGGTCCAGAAACCCCGCCAGACCGCGAGGCGCGGAGACGGATGGCTGCGAAGAAAACGGGCGCGAAGCAGGCGAAGGCGCCTGCAAAATCCGCGAAAGCGCCGCTTGTCGGCATCATCATGGGGAGCCAGTCGGACTGGCCGACCATGCGCCACGCGGCCGACGCGCTGGACGCGCTGGGCGTGCCTTACGAGGCGCGCATCGTTTCCGCGCACAGAACACCCGAACGCATGGTCGACTATGCAAAGACGGCGAAGGCGCGCGGCCTCAAGGTCATCGTCGCGGGCGCGGGCGGCGCGGCGCATCTGCCGGGCATGACGGCCTCGCTGACGCCCTTGCCTGTATTCGGCGTGCCCGTGCAGTCGAAGGCGCTGTCGGGTCAGGACAGCCTTCTCTCCATCGTGCAGATGCCGGGCGGCATTCCCGTCGGCACGCTCGCCATCGGCGAGGCGGGCGCGAAGAATGCCGGGCTGCTCGCCGCCGCCGTGCTGGCGCTGTCGGACGAGGCGCTGGCGAAGCGGCTCGACGCTTACCGCGCGACGCAGACGAGTTCGGTCGGCGAGACGCCGCAGGAGAGGTAGTGGCGGCGGTGCGACACATGACATGCTCCCCATTCCACCCTCCCCTTCGGGGAGGGGTCAGGTTCGTGCCCACGCCCCCCGCCCCGAAAAATCATTTGCTGCGCACTGATTTTTCGACCCTCCCCGAGGGGAGGGTGGTTATTTTTGTTTCCCGTACGGAGCAAGCTCCCCGTGGCTAAGAACGGCGTCATACCACCCGGCGGCACGATCGGGATTCTGGGCGGCGGGCAGCTTGGCCGGATGCTGGCAAGCGCCGCCGCGGAGATGGGCCTGCACGCGCATATCTATTGTCCCGACGACGACGCGCCGGCCGCCGAAGTCGCCGCGCATGTCACCCGCGCGGCCTATGAGGACGAGGCCGAACTCGCCCGCTTCGCCGAAAGCGTCGATGCCGTCACCTATGAATTCGAGAACGTGCCGGCCGAAACGGCGCGCATTCTCTCCGAGCACGGCATCGTGCGGCCCGGCGCACACGCGCTCGCGACCGCGCAGGACCGCTTCGTCGAGAAGAGCTTCCTCGCCACGCATGGAATCCTGACGGCGCCTTTCGCCGATGTCGCGGACGAGGCGAGCCTGAACGAGGCGGTGAAAAAGATCGGCGTACCGGGCGTGCTGAAGACGCGGCGCTTCGGCTATGACGGCAAGGGCCAGGCGAAGATTGCCGCGCCGGGCGATGCGCTCGCCGCTTACGGCGAGATCGGCCGCCAGCCCGCGATCCTCGAAGGCTTCGTTGCTTTCGAGCGCGAAATTTCCGTTGTCGTCGCGCGCGGGGCAGACGGCGAGACGGCGGCCTACGACCCCGTCGAGAACATCCACAAGAACCACATCCTCGACCGCACGCTGGCGCCCGCCGCCCTTTCGCAGGCGCTCGCGGACGAAGCCTGCGCCATCGCCGCGCGCATCGCCAAGGAACTCGACTATGTGGGCGTGATGGGCGTGGAAATGTTCCTGCTGCCGGAGGCGGGCAACAAGCGCCGCCTCCTCGTCAACGAGATCGCGCCGCGCGTTCACAATTCCGGCCACTGGACGATGGACGCCTGCGCGGTGAGCCAGTTCGAACAGCATATGCGCGCCGTCTGCGGCTGGCCGCTCGCAAACCCGCGCCGCCATTCGGACGCCGTGATGACGAACCTGATCGGCGACGAGGTGGACGGCTGGAAGGCGCTCGCCGCCAGGGCCGATAGCTGCGTTCACCTCTACGGCAAGCGGGAAGCACGCCCCGGCCGCAAGATGGGCCATGTAACGCGGCTATACCCGCTCGGAAAACGCCCGCCGGTTACCCCTTCTTAACGCTGTGCTTCCATTGTAGGCGAAGGGAAAGCGCGAATTCCACGCTTGGGGCGGCAAAGCCGCACCGGCCTGGGAAAGGAAGGGGTCCTATGGACCGCGCCATTGGCGGGCTGGCAGACGAAGCGACGGACGAAACGCAGCGCTTCATGGCGGAGCTGACGCCAAGTGCGGGCGAAGGCGCCACTGCGCCGATCCTCGGCCCGCGCCTGCATACCGACCTCTTCCAATACTGGCTGAGCCTGCCGCGCGAGAGCGGCATTCCGGCGGTATCCGATTTCGACCCGGCGGCGGCGCGAAGCTGGCTCGCCGACATAACGATCTTCAGCGTGAACGCTCCAGACGACATCCCTCACCGGCTGGTCGGCACAGCCGTAGCCGAGCGGCTCGGCTACGACGCGACGGGCAAGAACCTCCTCGATTTCATCGATCCGTCCTATCGCCGCCAGTGCTCACGCGACATGCATGAGGTCGCCTGGCGCCCTTGCGGCTGGCAGGTCCGCTACCTCACGCATTATCCCTCCGGGCGCATCGGCGGCCGACACGCCGAATTTCGCGAGCGAGATCGCGCGGATGGTCTGGATCGATGTGGGCTTCGGCGTACCGGGCTGATCACCCACGCCCGTAACGCAGCCGCCCAAGCAGCGACAGCGGATCGGGCAGCTTCGCCGCGATGCCTTTCACACCCGCCTTCACGCGCTCGATGCGCATGACATCCTCGATCCGGCGGTCGAGAAAGGCCCAGGTGCGCGCGTAGTTCTCGCTGTCGTCCGAGAACCAGACGAGCGACACGGACGAGTAGACGCCCGCAAGCGTGGCCCGCTTCGTATAGAAATTGAAATCGGTCGAGGTATCGCCGACGGCGCGCCAGATCGCATCGACCGTGCGATAAAGCGCGTGGGGCCCGCGCATGCCCGACGTCGGCAGCGCCAGCATGGTGACCGCGCGGCGCACCGCCTCGCGCGAATGGAGATCGGCTTCGATGCGCGTGCGCACGGCAAATGCGATCCGTTCACGGACCCTCATCGCGGCGATGTCCTCGCGCGCGAGTGCCTCTTCCATCCGGCGGTCGCCATCGGCGAGAAAATAATCGACGAGATCCAGCACGCCCGACGGGAACGCGAGCCGCATCTCGCCATGGGGCACATCCGCCGCCTGCGCCGCATCGGCAAGGAGGCGCGTCGTCCAGCCGTCGAAGGCGACATGTGGCAGCGCGGCCTCGAGAATTTTCATTCGCGCGAGATCGAGCCTGTCGGGTTTCGCCTTGCCCGAGCCGCCGCCGGGCCCCGGACGCTTCTTCGCCGTGGATTTTTCAGGCATCCGCCTTCTCCTCGTCTGTTTCTTCTTCCGTTTCGGCGCGGTTCGCGGCGGCCCACGCCCTCGCCTCCGTCTCGAAGATGAGCTCGCCGAGATCGTCCATCCGCTGCGGATAGAGGATGCCGTCGAGATGATCGCATTCATGCTGCACGACGCGGGCATGAAACCCGCGCGCGACGCGCTCGATCGGCTCGCCCGTGAGCGACACGCCCCTGTAACGCAGCGCCGTGTAGCGCGGCACCGCGCCGCGAAGACCCGGCACCGAGAGACAGCCCTCCCAGCCCTTCTCCATCTCTTCCGTCAGAACCTCGATTTCCGGGTTGATGAGAACGGTGAGAGAGGCCGTGTGGTCGAAGGCCTCTTCCTCGCCGATCCCCTCCGGCGCGCGCTCGGGCGGCGCCTGGAAGACGACGATCCGC
>PHEF01000044.1 GCA_002842875.1 Alphaproteobacteria bacterium HGW-Alphaproteobacteria-3
GCCTGCCGCTGAGGGACCGTGACGGTCCCGCGCGGCACGAGCCGGGTGTTTCTGTTTTCCAATCGCGCAACCCCGAATAGCTGGGACCCTCCATGTCCATCGACGAAAACCCGACCGGCCGCGACTATCGCGACACGCTTTTCCTCCCCAAGACCGATTTTCCGATGAAGGCGGGGCTGCCCGTCCGCGAGCCCGAATGGCTGGCGCGCTGGCAGAAGCTCGACCTCTACAAGCGCCTGCGCGAAGAGGCGAAGGGCCGCGAGACCTTCGTCCTGCATGACGGGCCCCCTTACGCCAACGGCAACATCCATATCGGCCATGCGCTGAACAAGATCCTGAAGGACATCGTTGTCCGCTCGCAGCAGATGATGGGCAAGGACGCGGCTTACGTTCCCGGCTGGGACTGCCACGGGCTGCCGATCGAATGGAAGATCGAGGAGAAGTACCGCAAGAAGGGCCTGAACAAGGACGAGGTGCCGCCGCTCGAGTTCCGCCGCGAATGCCGCGAATTCGCCCAGCACTGGGTCGATGTGCAGCGCGAGGAATTCAAGCGCCTCGGCGTCAGCGGCGAATGGGACAATCCCTACCTCACCATGTCCTTCGACGCCGAAGCGAAGATCGTCGAGGAGTTCCAGAAATTCCTGATGAACGGTTCGCTCTATCGGGGGTCCAAGCCGGTCATGTGGTCGGTCGTGGAAAAGACCGCGCTGGCGGAAGCGGAGGTCGAGTATCACGATCACCAGAGCCACACGATCTGGGTGAAGTTTCCTGTGGTGAAGGGCGATGCGCTTCAAGGCGCTTCCGTCGTCATCTGGACAACGACGCCGTGGACCATTCCGGCGAACCGCGCGATCTCCTATTCGCCGAAAATCGCTTATGGCCTTTATGAAGTGAAGGCGACGGGCGAGAAGCTGGTGCTGGCCGATGCGCTCGCCGAACAGGTGAGGCCCGCCGCGAAGATCGAGGAATGGGCGCGGTTGCGCGACGTGACAGCGGACGATCTGCAAGGTGTCGTCTGCGCGCATCCCTTTGCCGGTCAGGGCTACGATTTCGACGTGCCGATGCTCGCCGGCGATCATGTGACCGAAGAAGCGGGCACAGGCTTCGTCCATACGGCGCCCGGCCACGGCCAGGACGACCACATGATCTGGGTCGAGAATTTCGGCGCGAAGGAAATCCCCGAAACGGTGAACGAGGAGGGCGTCTATTACGATCATGTGCCGCTCTTCGCGGGGAAGTTCGTGCTGACGCGGCAGGGCAAGGAAGGCAACGCCAATGCCGCCGTGATCGAGGAACTGGAAAAGGCCGGCGCGCTTCTCGCCAGGGGCAAGGTGACGCATTCCTATCCCCATTCATGGCGCTCCAAGGCGCCGCTCATCTTCCGCAACACGCCGCAATGGTTCGTCGCGATGGATGCGAAGATCGAAGCGGCGGGCGGCAAGCCGTTCCGGCAGGTCGCGCTCGATGAAATCGAGAAGGTGCGCTGGGTGCCCGCGCGCAACCGCAACCGGATTTACGCGATGGTCGAGACGCGGCCCGACTGGGTGCTGTCGCGCCAGCGCGCCTGGGGCGTGCCGCTCACGCTTTTCGTCAATGCGAAGACCGGCGAATTGCTGCGCGATCCGAAGGTCAATGCCCGCATCGTGGAGGCGGTGGCGAAGGAAGGCGCGGATGCCTGGTTCGAGCGCCCGGCGAGCTATTTCCTCGGCAATGAATACGATGAAGCCGATTACGAACGCGTGACGGATATTCTCGATGTCTGGTTCGATAGCGGGTCTACCCATGCTTTCGTTCTGGAAGCGCGTGGGCTCCCCTCGCCCGCCGATCTCTATCTCGAGGGCTCCGACCAGCATCGCGGCTGGTTCCAGTCGTCGCTGCTCGAAAGCTGCGGCACCCGCGGCCGCGCGCCCTACCGCCAGGTGCTGACCCACGGCATGACGCTGACCGACAAGGGCCTCAAGATGTCGAAGTCGCTCGGCAACGCGATCGAGCCCGAGGCGATCGTGAAGCAGAACGGCGCCGACATCCTGCGCCTCTGGGTTGCGAATACGGATTATTGGGAAGACCACAGCATCGGCAACGACATCGTCAAATCGAATGTCGAGGCCTACCGGAAGCTCCGCAACACCTTCCGTTACCTGCTCGGCAATCTCTCGGGCTTCGACGATGCGGAACGTGTCGACGTCTCCGACATGCCGGAACTCGAACGCGTGATCCTGCATCGCCTTGCCGAACTCGACGAGCTCGTGCGCAAGGCTTACATGGATTACGACTTCAAGCGCGTGGCGCACACATTGTCGAATTTCATGAATGTCGAACTTTCGGCTTTCTATTTCGACATCCGCAAGGACGCGCTTTATTGCGACGCGCCGTCGGCGATCCGCCGCCGCGCCTGCCGCACGGTACTCGATCACCTGTTCTCCCATCTGACGGCATGGCTCGCGCCGGTGCTCTGTTTCACGGTGGAAGAGGTCTGGCTCTCGCGCTTCCCGTCCGACACGGGTTCGGTTCACCTGCGCACCTTCCCGGAAATCCCGGCCGAGTGGCGCAACGAAGCTCTGTCCGAGAAGTGGAAGAAGGTGCGCGAACTTCGCCGCGTTGTAACGGGCGCTCTCGAAGTCGAGCGCCGCGAGAAGCGGATCGGCGCGAGCCTCGAAGCGGCGCCGGAAGTCTTCGTCTCGCATCCCGATCTCGTGGAAGCGATGAAGGGCGTCGACCTCGCCGAAATCGCGATCACCAGCCAGGCGGCGCTTGTCGGCGGCGAGGGCCCGGCGGACGCCTGGAGGCTCGACGACGTGCCCGGCGTTGCCGTGGTGCCGAAGCTCGCGGAAGGGCGCAAATGCGCACGCTCCTGGCGCATCCTGCCGGAAGTCGGCAGCGATCCGGATTACCCGGACCTGTCGCTGCGCGATGCGGCGGCGGTTCGCGAATACGATGCGCAACGCTGAGCGCGGGAAAGAGGGAAAGATGGCCGGCATGAGCCGCGAAACCTTCTGGGGGCCCTGGTCCCTCTTCGGCTCGCTGGTCGCGCTGGCCGGCTTCGGTGCCGACCGGCTGAACAAGTGGTGGATGATCGAGGTCTACGACATCGCCTCGCGCGGGCGCGTCGAGGTGACGTCCTTCTTCGATCTGGTCATGGCCTGGAACCTGGGCGTGAGCTACGGCCTCTTTCAGGCGCAGACGGCGCTCGGCGTGACGGTCCTCGCGGGCTTTGCGATCGCGGTCATCATCGGCCTCGGCCTCTGGCTGGCCCGGGTCGAATACAGGGTGACCGCGCTTGCCATCGGCCTCATCCTCGGCGGCGCGCTGGGGAACGTCTACGACCGCATTTTCTATGGCGCCGTGGCCGACTTTTTTAGTTTTCACGCCTTCGGATTTTACTGGTATATCTTCAATATTGCCGATGTGTGGATCGCGCTGGGCGTCGCGCTCATCATCCTCGAATCGGTCTTGCCGGGCCTTGTGGGCGCCGGCAAAAAGGATAGCCCAGACGGGAAGTCGGGCGGTACACCGGTCTGATCGGCACAAAGCTGGCCGTACCGGCACAAGCCACGACCAAGGAGAGCCAAGACGTGACCATCGAAGCGAATATCTCCCGCGGTGCCGGGTGGAGCGCAAAGTTGAGCCTTTTCGCCGCGCTCTCGCTTTCTCTGGCCGCCTGCGGCGGCGAGAGCCTCAGCGAAACGCTTGGTTATGGCAAATCCGCTCCGGATGAATTCGCTATCGTGACCAAGGCGCCCCTTGTCATTCCGCCGGACTATTCGCTGCGCCCGCCGCAGCCCGGCGCGCCGCGCCCGCAGGAAATGGAACTTCAGCCCTCGGTTGGCGCACAGCGCGCCCTGATCGGCGAGCAAGCCCTGTCCGCCGACGGCGTTGGCCCGGCCCGGAGCCAGGGCGAGCAGGTTCTTCTCCAGGAAACCGGCGCCGAACAGGCGGATCCGCGCATCCGTCAGGTTGTCAATGCCGAGACCCGCTCGCTGGTCGAACGCGACAAGACCTTCGTCGATGACGTCATTTTCTGGAAGAAGGATGGCCCGGCGCCCGACGAACGGGTCGTGAACCCGGTGGAAGAGAGCGAGCGCATCCAGCAGAACGAGGCGGAAGGCAAACCCGTCACCGAGGGCGAGACGCCGACCGTTACACCGAAGAAGGAAGGCTGGCTCTCCGGCATCTTCTGAGCAAAGGGGTATGTGAGTGACGGAGGGACGAGGGTCTTTCCGCCATTATTTTCCCGTGCGCCGATAGCCTGAACGAGAGACAGGCCGGCGCTCCCGGAGGATGAGTCTTGTTGCGCACACGCTACCTCGCCGCCCTTCCCTTTGCCGCGCTGATCTTTCTCGTTCTCCTTGGCCTGTTGGCGGGGCGGGGCGGGAGCCTGACCGCGGATTTGCTGCCCGACACCTTCCGGCTTTCGAACGGCATGGATGTTGTGGTGATCTCCGATCACCGCGCGCCCGTCGTGACGCATATGGTCTGGTATGAGGTCGGCGCCGCCGACGAGACGCCGGGCAAGACCGGGATCGCCCATTTCCTCGAGCATCTGATGTTCAAGGGCACGGACAAGATCGAGCCCGGCCAGTTTTCGCGGATCGTTGCGCGCAATGGCGGGCAGGACAACGCCTTCACGCATTACGACTTCACCGCCTATTTCCAGGTCATCGCAAAGGACCGCCTGCCTCTCGTCATGGAGATGGAGGCGGACCGCATGAGCAATCTGAAGCTCACCGATGCCGAGGTTCTTCCCGAGCGCGACGTGGTGCTTGAGGAACTGCGCATGCGGATCGAGAACGACCCGGCAGCCGAGCTTCAGTCCGAGATGAACGCCGCGCTTTATGGCGGTCACCCTTACGGCCGCGACATCATCGGCCACAAGGCGGAAATCGCCGCCCTCGGCACCGGGGACGCACTGGACTTCTACAATCGCTTCTACACGCCGAACAATGCGACCCTGATCGTCGCGGGAGACGTGACGGCCGACGAACTGAAGCCGCTCGCCGAGAAATATTACGGCGGTATCGCGGAACGCGCGCCAACCTTCATGCGCAAGCGAACGCAGATCGTCTTGCCGGCGGAGGACAAGCGCGTGACGCGGCGCGACCCGCGCGTGGACGAAGCGACATGGATCAGGTTTTACCCCGCGCCGGGCTATGCGGGCGCAGGGGCCGAAAAAGGCGCGGCGCTCGACGTCCTCGGGCAGATTCTCGGTGGCGGAACCACAAGCCGCCTCTATCGCGCACTGGTCATGGAGCAAGGCGTCGCAACGGCGGTAAGCGCCTGGTACGAGGGCAGCCGCCTCGATGGCGGCAAGTTCGGATTCTATGCACTGCCTCAGGTGGGTGGCGGCCTCGAAGCGGTCGAAACCGCAGTCGAGGGGGAAGTTGCGCGGCTTCTCGAAGAGGGCGTGAGCGACGAGGAGATCGAGCGGGCAAAGACCGTGATCGTCGCCGGTGCCGTCTATGCGCGCGATAACCAGCGGACCATGGCCTACGCCTATGGCGAAGGCCTGATGACGGGCATGAGCACGGCGGAAATCCACGAATGGCCCGACCGCGTGCGCGAGGTGACGAAGGAGGATGTGCTGGAAGCGGCAAGATCGATTCTTGCCGGAACGCATTCCGTGACCGGCGAATTGCTGCCAGGGGAGCGTTCATGATGGTGGGCATCGGCCGGCATATCGTCCGCGCTACAATCGCGGCTCTCTGTTTCTCCCTTGTCGCCGTTCTGCCGGTGCGCGCGATGGAGATCGAGCGTGTGGTGAGCCCTGGTGGCATCGAAGCCTGGCTCGTGCAGGAGGACTCCGTGCCCGTGGTGGTGATGGAGGTCGCGTGGAAAGGCGGCGCGGCCATCGACCCGGAAGGCAAGTCCGGTCTTGCCAGCATGGTGTCGGGCCTGCTCGACGAGGGTGCGGGCGAACTCGGTTCGGCGGCATTCCAGATTCGCATGCAGGATATCGCCGCGCGCATGTCGTTCTCCTCCGACAGCGATTATTTCAGCGGTACGCTGACGACGCTCGCAAACCGCAAGGACGAGGCATTCGAGCTCTTTGCGATGGCGATTTCCGAGCCGCGCTTCGATGAGGACGCGGTCGCGCGCATCCGTGGACAGATCGCGACCTCCATCGCACGCAATCGCCAGTCGCCGGACTGGATCGCCTCGAACGGCTGGTACAACGCGGCGTTCGGCGATCATCCTTATGCGCGGGACGGCGACGGAACGCCGGAAAGCATTGCCGCGATCGAGCGCGCCGATCTTGTCGCCTTCACGAAGAATGCGCTCGCCATGAGCAATCTGAAGATCGCGGTCGTGGGGCCGGTCACGCCTTCCGAACTGCGCTCGCTTCTCGACCGCACCTTTGGCGGCCTGCCGCGGGAAGCGCAGATTGCCGAGATTCCCAAGGTAGAGGTGAAAAAGGACGGCGAGGTCACGGTCGTGGTGCGCGACTTCCCGCAAAGCGTCGTGTTGTTCGGCCTGGAAGGCGTTTCGCGCGAAGACCCGGATTTCATTCCCGCCTATGTGATGAACTACATTCTCGGCGGTGGCAGCTTCTCCTCGCGCCTCACCGAAGAAGTGCGCGAAAAGCGCGGCCTTGCCTATTCGATCGGGACCTATCTCTATCCGATGGACAGCGCCGCCATGCTGCTCGGCCAGGTCGGCACCAAAAACGAGCGCGTCGGGCAGACGCTGTCGCTCATCCGCCAGGAGATGGCGCGCATGGCGCAAGAAGGCGTGACGGCCGATCAGCTCGACGATGCGAAGACCTATCTGACAGGGTCCTATCCGCTTCGCTTCACCTCGAACCGCTCCATTGCGAGCCAGCTTCTCGGCATCCAGATCGCCGGTTATGGCATCGATTATGTGGACGGCAGGAACGCTCTGATCGAGGCCGTGACACGGGAAGATGTGGCGCGCGTCGCAAGGCGGCTGCTGAAGCCGGACGAGCTTCTGGTCACGATCGTGGGCAAGCCGAACCTCTCGCCCGAGCCGGAAGGCCTGCCCGCGACCGACGACATGGCGCCGCCGCCGCCGGGCGGCCCAACGGAAGGCCATCACTGACGGGAACCGCTTCGGCTTCCCGGGTGTTTCCGTTCTTGTTACGCTCTCCCCCCTGGGCCTCGCGATTCCGGTCGCACGGGCCTCCTCCGGAATGTTGGAACGAGTATGATGGCCGATACCGACCTGCCTTACCGTCAGTCCCTGGACAATTGCTTTGCCGCCGCGATCGGCGATGGCGGCCTTTCGCGCGACAGCTACGGCAAGGCGCTCGCGCGCGCCGAAGAGGCGCTTTCCTGGCTGCGCAAGGCGCATGAGAGCGGCGATCTGCCTCTGCTTCGCGTGCCGGCGCGCCGCGACGACTTTGCGCGGATCGAGGAAGTGGCCGAAGGGCTCCGCAACGACACGACGGATATCTTCATTTTCGGCATCGGCGGTTCGGCTCTCGGCGCGCAGGCGCTGGCGCAGCTCACCGGCTGGGGCACACAGGCGAACGTCCAGAAGGGGGTTCGCATCCACATCCCCGACAATCTCGACGCCACGACGATGGATGCCGCATTCTCGAACGCGGATCTGCGCACGACGCGCTTTCTTGTCGTCTCGAAATCGGGCGGCACTGTCGAGCCCGCGATCCAGACGCTTTCGGCGATGAGCGCCATCGCCGAGGCGGGCGGCGCGAAATACATGAAGCATCACTTCGCCGTGCTGACGGAACCTGCGAAGAACGGCAAGCCGAACCCGCTGCGGGCGCTTGCGGAAGCACAGGGCTTTCCGACGCTGGAGCACGATCCGGGCGTTGGCGGGCGCTATGCGGTGCTCACCAATGTGGGGCTGCTGCCGGCCTCTCTGATGGGGCTCGATATCGAGGCGGTGCGCGAGGGTGCGGCCTCAGTGCTGGCGCAGGTGCTGGACGGTCGCCCGGCAGGCGGGGTTGCACCTGCCGCGGGCGCCGCGCTTTCCGTCGCCATGGCGGAGGAAAAAGGGACGTCCCTGTCGGTCGTCGTGGCCTATGCCGACCGGCTCGAACGTTTCCTCGCCTGGTATTGTCAGCTCTGGGCCGAAAGTCTCGGCAAGGACGGCAAGGGCACGACGCCGGTGAAGGCGCTCGGTCCCGTCGACCAGCACAGCCAGTTGCAGCTCTGGCTCGCCGGGCCGAAGGACAAGCTCTTCACCGTCTTCATGACGGAGACGAAAGGCAGGGGCCCGAAGGCGTTGCCGGAGATTGCGGCGGGAACGGCATTCGATTTCCTCGGCGGGCACACGGTGGGCGATCTCGTCGATGCCGAACAGCGCGCGACGGCCGATACGCTCGTGAAGAATGGCCGTCCGGTCCGCACTTTCATGCTGCCGGTGCTCGACGAACGCACGCTCGGCGCGCTCTTCATGCATTTCATGCTGGAAACGATCGTCGCGGGGCGCATGCTCGGCGTCGATCCGTTCGATCAGCCGGCGGTCGAAGAGGGCAAGATCCTCGCACGGCAATATCTCGCCGAGGGAAAGGGCTGACATCGCCATGACCGGGGGCGCAGGCCGTATCAGGCGGCTCAGCGAAGGTACGATCAACCGCATCGCCGCCGGCGAAGTGGTCGAGCGCCCGGCAAGCGCGGTGAAGGAACTTGTCGAGAACGCGCTCGATGCCGGCGCGCGCCACATCGAGATCGCGATCGGCGGTGGCGGGCGCGACCTCATTCGCGTGAGCGACGACGGCATCGGCATGAATGCGGAGGAACTCGCGCTGGCGGTCGAACGCCATGCGACCTCGAAGCTCCCGCTCGACGAGGCGGGCCTCGAAGACCTGCACGATATTGCGACGCTCGGCTTTCGCGGCGAGGCGCTGCCCTCCATCGGCGCGGTGGCGCGGCTTTCCATTCTGAGCCGTCCAAGGGATACCGAAAGCGCCTTTCGCATCTCGGTCGAGGGCGGAAATGCCGGTGCGGCCGTACCGGCGGCAGGGCGGCAGGGAACGCAGATCGAGGTCCGCGACCTCTTCTATGCAACGCCCGCGCGCCTCAAATTCATGAAGAGCGAGCGCGCCGAAACGCTGGCCGTTTCCGACGTCGTGAAACGTCTCGCCATGGCGCATCCCGAAGTGGGCTTCACGCTGGAGAGTGGCGGCCGCAACCTGCTTCGCCTCGAACCGGAGCTGCCCGGCGAGGCGGGAAGGCTCACGCGCCTCGGCGCCATCATGGGCCGCGACTTCGAGGAAAACGCGCTGGCGATCGACGCGCTGCGCGAAGGCATCGCGCTCACCGGCTTTGCCGGGCTCCCGACCTATAATCGCGGCACGGCGCAGCTCCAGTTCCTCTTCGTCAACGGGCGGCCCGTGCGGGACAAGCTGATCGTCGGCGCGGTGCGCGGCGCCTATGCCGATTTCCTCGCCCGCGACCGGCATCCCGCTGTCGCGCTCTTCGTCGATCTCGATCCGCGCGATGTCGATGTGAACGTGCATCCGGCCAAGGCGGAAGTGCGCTTCCGCGATGCGGGGCTCGTGCGCGGCCTCATTGTCGGCGCATTGAAGAGAGCGCTGGCGGAGGCGGGGCATCGCGCCTCGACCACGGTGGCGGGCGCGGCGCTTGGCGCGGTGCGGCCGGAGATGACGGCACTGGCGGGCGCTTCGGCCTATGCGCCGCGCTGGCCTGCGGCAGGTCTCGCAAGACAGCCCGGTCTCGCCGAAGAAGCGGGCGGCTGGCAGGGCGCTTTCGCCGATCTCGGCGGCCATGCGGCGCGTGTCGAGCGCGCGCCCGAGACGACGGAAAATGCGCCTGCCCTCCCGCTCGGCGTAGCGCGCGGGCAATTGCACGAGACCTATGTGATTGCGCAGACGGCGGACGGCATCGTCATCGTCGACCAGCATGCCGCGCATGAACGCCTCGTCTACGAACGCATGAAGAAGGCGATGGCCGCGACGGGCGTTGCCCGGCAGCTCCTTCTCATTCCCGAGGTGGTCGACCTCGACGAAGCGGAAGCCGAACGCCTCGTCGCGCGCATTCCCGAACTCGCGGAACTCGGCTTCGTCATCGAAGGCTTCGGAGCGGGCGCGGTCGTCGTGCGCGAGGTGCCTGCGATCTTCGGGAAACTCGATGTGGGCGGTCTTGTGCGCGACCTTGCCGACGATCTCTCCGAACTCGACGAGGCGCTGTCGCTGAAAGAACGGCTGGAAGAAGTTTGCGGCACCATCGCCTGTCACGGCTCCGTGCGCGCGGGCCGGCGGCTGACCGCCGAGGAAATGAATGCGCTGCTGCGCGAGATGGAGACGACGCCCCATTCCGGCCAGTGCAATCACGGCCGCCCGACCTATGTCGAACTGAAGCTCTCCGACATCGAACGGCTATTCGGACGCCGCTGAGACCGGCGCGATCCGCTCCAGAAATTCCCGAAGATTATCCGTGACGTGATGGACATGCGGTCCCTCAGCACCCTCATGCGAAAGGCTGTGGTGACGCTCCGGTCCCGCGATGCCCGGCCGGACCCAGACAGTCTTCATGCCGAGCTCATGCGGTACTTCGAGGTTGCGGGCAATGTCCTCGAACATGGCGGCACGCACAGGGTCGATGCCGCTCGCATCGAGAAAGCGTTCATAGGCGCGCTTGCGCGGTTTTGGCTCGTATTGCGTCGACACGATGTCGAAAATGCCGTGAAAGACATGATCGATGCCGAGCCGCGCGATGACATTTTCCGCATGGGCGAGCGAACCGTTGGTGAAGACGAGTTTCCGCCCCGGCAGGACATCGATGGCACGGCCGAGCGCCGCATCGGCGAGCACCGCCGAAACATCGATGTCATGGACGAAATGGAGAAACGCCGCGGGCTCGAGCCCATAGACCGTCATCAGGCCCGAAAGCGTCGTGCCGTGCTCGATATAGAAGTCCTTCTGGATACGCCGCGCTTCCGTGGCGTCGACATCGAGATAGCGCGAGATGAAGGCGGTCATGCGCTGGTCGACCTGTGCGAAGAGATCGCATTCCGGCGGATAGAGCGTGTTGTCGAGATCGAAAATCCAGGTCTCGACCGCCGCGAAATCGCGAGGCGCGGCCGTTTCCCTTTTGCCATGTCCGGTCGTCGTCATGGCCCATATGTGCCCCGGCGGGGGCCTCCGCGCAAGGCCGGCGGAGGGCAGGGGAGGCGGATTAATGGAGTGTTAAGCGGATGCCCCGAAAACTGGACGCCGGTAACCCGCGCCCCGGGGGAGGCGCCTTCGGAGTGCGCAATGGCATCCGGATTTTTGTCCAGACTGTTCGGCCGCAAGAAGCTTCCCGCGGAGCTTCAATACGACGACGCGCGCCGGGTTCTTGAAAGCCACCAGCATGCCTCGAAGCGGGAGCTTGCGTCCCGCGAGGACGCGCCGCCCGAGGCGCTCTACTATCTCGCCTGCGACGACGATCCGTCGGTGCGGGGGCTCGTCGCCGCCAACCCGTCGGCACCCGTCCAGGCCGACGAACTGCTCCACCGTGACAATGACGGTACGGTCCGCGGCGAACTCGCCCGCAAGATCGCGCGGCTGATGCCGGACATGCCTCTGGCGGAGCGGAGCGCGATCCAGGAGCGCATGGTCGACCTTCTCGAAAAGCTGGCGGCCGACGAGCTTCCGCGCGTGCGGGCTATCGTCGCGGCGGAAATCGCAGGCTGCCCGACCGTTCCTGTATCGCTTGCAAGACGTCTCGCCCGCGACGCGGAGATCGCCGTGTGCGGACCTGTCCTCGAATATTCGCCGTTGCTTTCCGACGAAGACCTCGTCGAGATCATCGCAACTTCCGGCGCGGAGGGCGCGGCGTCCGCCATCGCGCGCCGCGCCGTCGTGAGCCAGACGGTATCGGATGCCGTCGTTTCGTCGCGCGCCGAAGAGGCCATTCAGGAACTTCTATCGAATGACGGCGCACGCATTCGCGAAGACACGATGGAACGCATTATCGAGCGCGCGCCGGGCATGAAGACATGGCACAGGCCCCTCGTCATGCGTCCCGAGCTTTCCCTGCGTGCCATGCGCCGCATCGCAACCTTCGTTTCGCGCGCCTTGATCGAAGAGTTGCGCCGGACGCACGATCTCGACAAGGAGACGGTGGACTGGCTGAAGGCGCGGGCGCAATCGAAGATCGAGGACGGGGACGAAGCGCCCGAAACGGCACCGCGCGGAAATATTCGCGAAGCCTATGCGGCGGGACGCCTGGGCGACGAAATGATCGTGGAGGCCGCCACCACGTCGCAGCGCGCTTCCGTTATTCTCGCACTCTCTCTTCTCTCCGGCATTCCGGTAAAGAATATCGAGGAGGTGATGGCCGCGCAGAGCGGCCGCGGCGTCGCCGCGCTTTGCTGGAGGGCGGGGCTCACCATGCGAACGGCGCTCGCCATACAGACTTATGTGGTGCGCGTGCCGAAAGCCAATCTCGTGCTGCCGCGCGAAGGTATCGCCTACCCGATGGACGAAGACGAAATGCGCTGGCACCTGCAGTATTTCGGCATCGAGGCCGGCGGAACGGCGGTCTAGTCGAAGTCCACGCGGCGAAGCGGCTTGCCGCCGGTTTCGACGCGCATGAAGCCGCGTTCGTCGAAGCCGCGGGCCGCACAGCGTTCGCGACCCCTGATCTCGAAGCGCGTCGTCTTGATGCAGAAACTGTCGCCGCCGCTCCAGATCATGGCGCCCTCGCGGCCCTGCGCGATGGCCCCGGCATCGTCCACGCCTTCGGCATAGACGTAATAGGCGTCCCGGTCGAGCTTGCCCTTGATGGCCTTGCGGCAGGCGCCGGGCTCGATCCGGACCCAGCCGCTCGACATTTCCTCCTCGCCGTTCATGTATCCGACGGCGGCCCAGACAAGCGTGCCGGTTCCGTTGCACAGGTCGAGCCCCGCCGCGCTTTGCTCTTCCATCGCGCGTTCGATGAGTTGAACGACAAGGGTTCCGTCGATCGTGCCCGTCACCGGAACATCGGCCGAGCGCTGGAACGCCTCGACGGCGCGAAGCGTGTTTCGTGCCGCGATCCCGTCGATGCGGTTGAGCGCGAAGCCATTATCCTTGAGCAGCCGCTGCACCGCCGCGATGCGCGCCTTGTCCTCGGTGTACTCGCTCGCCTCCGCGAAGGTCGTGGACCAGTTTTTGTCCGCCTTCGTGCGAACGCGCAGGAAGTCGGCGGAATCGTAACCGCGCAGCGCGCATTGTTCGCTGCCTTCGATCTCGAAGTCGCCGTCGAGCGTGCAGAACTGCGTGTTGCCGGAAAAATATTTGACGCGCCCCGCATGCGCGTCGATGGAGCGCGCGAAGACATAGTAGTCGCGCTCGCCGATGTCGCCCTCAAGTACAGTCGAGCATTCGCCCGGCAGAATGCGCACCCAGCCGCGGCTCGCCCAACGGCTTTCCGTCTCGAAGGCGATGGCGCCATCGAGGACATAGCTCGTCCTGTTGCAGAAGCGATAATCGGCATGCGCGGCCGAAGGCAACGCAAGCCAGGTTAAAAGGACGGCAGTGGCGATCTGCAGGCAGCGCATCATCTTTGTTACGGACGTTCCCCAAATTGCGGAGACACCATAACATCGTGAAGCGACGCGGCAAGGCTGCGCGGATAGTCCTATTTCTGGATCAGCGTGCCCGCGCCATGCTCGGTGAAAAGCTCCAGCAGAACGGCATGGCGAACGCGGCCATCGAGAATGACCACGGCCTCGACGCCGCCTTCGACGGATTCGATGCAGGTCTCGAGCTTCGGAATCATGCCACCCGAGATCGTGCCGTCCTTCATCAGCGCCTTGGCCTGGTCGACGGTCAGCGCCTCCATCAATTTGCCCTGCTTGTCGAGCACACCCTTCACATCGGTGAGCAGAAGGAGGCGCGCCGCACCCATCGCAGCGGCGATGGCGCCGGCCACGGTGTCGGCATTGATGTTGTAGGTATGACCGTCCGGCGAAACGCCGATCGGCGCGATCACCGGAATGATGTCCGACTTCTGGATGACATCCAGAATTTCCGGATTGATCTTTTCGGGTTCGCCGACGAAGCCGAGATCGAGAATCTTTTCGATATTGGATTCCGGGTCGTGGATTTTCTGCTCGATCTTGCGCGCGACGATCAGGTTGCCGTCCTTGCCGCATAGGCCGACGGCGCGGCCGCCCGCCTGATTGAGCTGCGCGACGATCTGCTTGTTGATCGAACCGGCAAGCACCATCTCGACGATCTCGACGGTCGCCTTGTCGGTGATCCGAAGGCCACCGGAAAATTCACTCTTGATGCCGAGCCGCGTCAGCATGGCGCCGATTTGCGGTCCGCCGCCATGCACCACGATGGGATTGAGGCCTGCCTGCTTCAGCATCACGATGTCGCGGGCAAACTCGGCGCCCAGCGCTTCGTCGCCCATCGCATGCCCGCCATATTTCACGACGACGGTGCGCTTGTCGTAGCGCTGCATGAACGGAAGGGCTTCGGAAAGAATCCGCGCCCGCTCCACTCTCGGGTCGTCCTGCTGCGCCGCGTCTTTTTCGTTCTCGTCCGCCATGCTCGTCCGTCTGCCTCCCTGACCGCCCGCGTTCCCGAACCGGGGGCCTCTCAAGCTTGCGGTTTATACCCCAGCGCGGCCTGATCGGCCAGCGAGGCCACTTCCGCGCGCAGCGTTGCGATGCCGTCGCCCTTTTCGCTCGATGTGGCGACGATCGCGGGGTGCGCCGCGACGTGGCGCCTTATGGCGGCGCGGACCTCTTCGAGCCGCGTCTCGATCTCGCCCTTCTTCAGCTTGTCGATCTTGGTCAGAACGATCTGGTAGGAGACCGCGGCCTCGTCCAGCATCGACATGACCTCGTGATCGTTCTCCTTGATGCCGTGCCGGGCGTCGATCAGCACGAAGACGCGACGGAGCTGCGGGCGGCCCCGGAGGTAGGACATGACGAGACGCGTCCACTCGCCGACGCGCGCCTTCGTCTCGCGCGCATAGCCATAACCCGGCAGGTCCACCAGCATGATGGCGGCATGGCCCTGGGGCCCAAGTTCGAAGAAGTTGAGTTCCTTTGTCCGGCCCGGCGTATTCGATGTGCGGGCCAGCGTCTTGCGCCCCGTCAGAGCGTTGATGAGGCTCGATTTGCCGACATTGGAGCGGCCCGCAAAGGCAACTTCGGGAAGCGCCGACGCAGGCAGGCCGGCCATCTCGACCACGCCGCGCACGAACTCGCAAGGCTGCGCGAAGAGCCAGCGCCCCGTCTCGATGTCCGGCGTGTCGCCGTCTGTTCCGTCGGGCGTGGCGTTGTTCATCCTCAGGACTTCGATTTGCCGCCGCCGGTAAAGACACCTGCGAGCTTGTCGAGACCGAGATTGCTGAAGATTTCGATCTTCACGCCCTGCCGCTTCATGATGACGCCCTGCTGGATAACGGAGAGCGTGTTGTTCCAGGCCCAGTAGATCACGAGACCGGCGGGGAAGCCCGCAAGCATGAAGGTGAAGATCACCGGCATCCAGGTGAATATCTGCGCCTGAATGGGGTCGGCGGGCAGCGGGTTCATGCGCTGCTGAACGAACATGGTGAAGCCCATGATGAGCGGCCATATGCCGATGAGCAGCATCGAGGGCGGATCCCACGGGATGAGCCCGAACAGATTGAAGATCGAGGTCGGGTCCGGCGCGGAAAGGTCGTTGATCCAGCCGAAGAAGGGCGCGTGACGCATTTCGATCGTCACGAAGAGCACTTTGTAGAGGGCGAAGAAGACCGGAATCTGGATCAGCACGGGAAGGCAGCCGGCAAGCGGGTTCACCTGCTCTTTCTTGTAGAGCTCCATGATCTCCTGCTGCTGCTTCATCTTGTCGTCGGCGTAGCGCTCGCGCAGCTTTTCCATTTCCGGCTGCAGCTTCTTCATTTTGCTCATCGCCACATAGGACTTGTTGGCGAGCGGATAAAAGATCAGCTTGACCAGGACCGTGACGATGAGAATGGCGATGCCGAAATTGCCGACCTGAAGCGCAACGAAATGGAGTGCGGAGAACATCGGCTGCGTCAGGAACCAGAACCAGCCCCAGTCGATCAGCAGATTGAACTTGTAGATGCCGGCCTCGTGGTAGGCGTCGATGACCTTGCCGACCTTGGCGCCGGCAAAGAGGCGGTTCTCGATCTCGATGCTGCCGCCAGCGGGAACTTCCTGTGCGTCGTAGCGGAAATCGGCCTGGTAGTTCTCGACCGCCGCATCCGGATGCTCGCTGAAATTGGCGACGAAGGGCGTGCCCGTCTGGGGCACGAGGGCCGCTGCCCAGTATTTGTCGGTGATGCCGAGCCAGCCTTCGCTGTCGCTCACCTTGACGGGGCCGTCCTCGGCCGCGTCGTCGTATTTGATCGCCTTTTCGCCGACGCTGGGGAATTCGCCGATGAAGCCTTCATGCAGGATGAAGAAGGAGCTGCCGGCGGGCTTGCCCGTGCGCGAAATGAGGCCATAGGGGTAGAGCGCGACGGCGGCGCCCGAGTTGTTCTCGATGCGGTCGGCGACCGTGAAGAGGAAATGCTCGTCGAGCGAGATGGTGCGATGGAAGACGAGGCCCTGGCCATTGTCCCAGCGCAGCGTCACCGGCGTTTCCGGCGTGAGCGCATCGCCCTCCGCGACCCGCCATTCGCTGCGCGAATCCGGCAACGCCGCGTTGCTGCCCGGCGCGGCGATGAAACCGAATTCGGAGAAGTAGGGCGTTTCCGTGCGCGCGGGTGAGAAGAGCGCAACTTCCGGGCTCTTCGGGTCGACAGTCGTATGATATTTGCGCAGCTTCAGATCGTCGAAGCGCGCGCCCCTGAGCGAGATCGAGCCTTCGAGTTCGCCGGAGCGAATGGCAAGGCGGGGCGCCTGTGCCAGCGCTTCCTCGCGCGCAAGCATCGCGCGTGCGGGCACGTCTCCCAACAGGCTCGCTGGGCCTTCGACAGCCGGGAGGCGGGCATCGCCGGGGGCCGATGTGCCGGACGGCGTCTGCGCGGCGGTGCCGCTGCTTTCCGCCGCCGCCTGCTGACGGGCCTGCTCGGCTTCCATCTGCGGATTGATGAAGAAGTACTGCCATCCGACGAAGACGAGGACCGACAGGAAAATGGCGATGATGAAGTTGCGGTTGTCACCCATGAGGACGGTCTTTCCCGGAATCGGACTTCGTTGTTCTGGATGGGCCGTCGAGAAGGTCCGGCCAGCTTCGCGTGAGCGTGGCCTGCCGCCCGATCAGCACGTAGTCGTAACCGTCTTTGGCGGCGAGTGAAAGAACTTCGGCGGCGGCGGCGCGGAGCCGCCGCTTCGCGCGATTGCGCACAACGGCCGAACCGACCTTGCGCGTGACCGTGAAACCGATACGGGGAGAAGCTTCGTCGCCGCGCGACCGGGCCTGCAGGACGAGGCCTTCTTCGGCGCATTTTCGCGCGCGGGCAGCGGCAAGAAAGTCGCGACGTTTGCGCAGATGGTCCATGTGGCAGCTCGCGGCCGGCCTCCGCAACGCGGCGTGCAGCGGAGCCTCAACTGGAAAGAGCGTCGGGCCGGAACCCGCTGGTGCGATGCCGGACACCGCTGCCGCAGGATCAGGCCGAGAGCCGCTTGCGTCCCCTGGACCGGCGCGCGGCCAGCACCTGACGGCCGCCCTTGGTCGCGGTGCGCGCACGGAAACCGTGGCGGCGCTTGCGGACGAGTTTGCTCGGTTGATAGGTCCGTTTCACGTCTCTTCTCCGGCGGATCTGGGCGGGTGTATAAGCGATAAGCCGCCGGAAAGTCAACGGCAGCCGGGTATTTGCACTGGTCAATCAACGGGCCTGAACTTGTCTCACAAATGGGTGAGGGGGGCTTCCGTGGCCGCCAATAGTGCGTATTGTCCCGGCACCATGCGTTTTGCCCATTTTTCCGCCCCGGCGATCTATCGCCCCTGGCTGGTTGTACCCTTTTTGTTCCTTGTTTTTCTCGCAGTGCCGCCTGCAGGAGCCGCCCGATTGAAACTTGATCACGCTCCCTGGGCCCGCCTGCTCGAGACTTATCTGCACGAAGGCGAGGGCGGCGCCCCCAACCGCTTCGACTACGGGTCGCTGAAGGCGGCCGGCGAGGATCGGGCGGCGCTCCAGGCCTATATCGCCTCGCTGGAGGCTGTGGATCCCGCCGCCCTTGCGCGCGACGAAGCCTACGCCTTCTGGGTAAATCTCTACAATGCGCTGACGGTGGAGGTGATCGTTCGCCATTATCCGGTTGCCTCGATCCGTGACATCGGCATATCGCCCGGCCTGTTGTCGATCGGCCCCTGGGGAAAGAAGCTCGTGACCGTTGCCGGCCGGGAACTTTCCCTCGACGACATCGAACATGGCATCCTGCGGGCCGAATTCGGCGACAGCCGTGTGCATTACGCCGTGAACTGCGCCTCGATGGGGTGCCCGGATCTCGCGGCCGGTCCCTATACCGGGAGCGATCTCGACGCCATGCTCGACCGGGCGGCCCGCGCCTATGTAAACAGCCCGAGAGGCGCCCGTGCCGAAGGCGGCAAGCTTGCCGTGTCCAGCATTTTCAAATGGTACATGAAGGATTTCGGGGGCACGGAGGAAGGTGTCCTCGCCGAAATCCGCAAATATGCGGACCCCGATCTCGCCGCGGCGCTGGAAAACGTCTCCGGCATCGCGTCTTATGAATATGACTGGTCGCTCAACGACGTGACCGAGCCGGAGAACCGCAAATGACGGAAGCCGCTCCCGAAAATCGACGTCCCGGCATGCTTCGCCGCTTCCTTCCGCTGCTGATTCTCGTGGCGGGGCTTGGCGCCTTCTTCGCGCTCGGGCTCGACCGCTATGTGACGCTCGATACGCTGCGCGACAACCGCCAGGTGCTTTCCGCCTGGGTGGTGGAAAACTGGGCGCTGGCGGCTTTCGTCTATGTGCTCGCCTACATCGCGATGGTTGCCTTTTCCCTGCCGGGCGGGCTCGTGGCGACGCTCACGGGCGGCTTTCTCTTCGGTACGGTCTTCGGCGGTCTGTTCGCCGTTGTCGGGGCGACCATAGGCGCGACGGCGATCTTTCTGGCCGCCAGGACGGCGCTGGGGGAGATGCTGCGCGAAAAGGCGGGGCCGAAACTCCGCAAGCTCGAGGACGGCTTCGGCAAGAACGCCTTCAGCTACATGCTGGTGTTGCGGCTCGTGCCGATCTTTCCCTTTTTTCTCGTCAATCTCGCGCCGGCCTTCCTCGGCGTGCCGCTCCGGACCTATGTCGTGACGACCTTTTTGGGCATCGTTCCCGGCACCTTCGTTTTTGCGAGCCTCGGCAACGGTCTCGGTGCGGTCTTCGATGCGGGCCGCGATCCCGATCTCGGCCTGATCTTCGAGCCGGAAATCCTGGTGCCGATCCTCGCGCTGGCGCTGCTCGCACTCCTTCCCATCGTCTATCGGCGCTTCGCATCCGTGCCGTCACCCGAATAATCGTCTTCCCGCAAAACCGTTTGAGGAACCCATGGCCAAGAGAATAAAGGCTGACATCTGCGTCATCGGCGGCGGCTCGGGCGGCCTGTCGGTTGCGGCCGGCGCGGCCCAGATGGGTGCGCGCACCGTGCTGATAGAACGCGACGCGATGGGCGGCGATTGCCTGAACACGGGTTGCGTACCCTCCAAGGCGCTGCTCGCCGCGGCGAAACAAGCCTACCGCATGGGCGCGGGAGAGCCGTTCGGTGTCGCGGCCGTCGAGGCGAAGGTCGATTTCGCGAAAGTCCATGCGCATGTCCACAGTGTCATCGGCGCCATCGCCCCGAACGATTCCGTGGCGCGTTTCGAAGGGCTCGGCGTCACCGTTATCAAGGACCATGCGCGCTTCCGCGACGGCAGCACCGTGCTCGCAGGAGACACCGAGATCACCGCGCGGCGTTTCGTCATCGCGACGGGGTCGCGTGCTTTTGCACCGCCAATTCCCGGCCTCGACAAGGTGCCTTTCTTCACGAACGAGAATCTCTTCGAAAACAAGGAATGCCCCACGCACCTCATCGTCATCGGCGGGGGCCCCATCGGCATGGAAATGGCGCAGGCCCATCGCCGCCTCGGTGCGCGCGTCACGGTGATCGAAGGGATGCGGGCGCTGGGCCGCGAGGACCCGGAACTTTCCGCCATCGTTCTCGACCGGCTTCGCCTCGACGGCGTCGAGATACTGGAAGGGGCGAAGGTGCTTTCCGTCTCCGGCGAGGAAAAGAACATTACCGTCGAGCTTTCGCTCGGGCAGGAGACGCGCCGGATCGAAGGGTCGCATCTTCTCGTCGCGGCCGGCCGCCGCCCGAATGTCGAAGATCTCGACCTGGAAAAGGCGGGCGTCGAATATTCCGCGCGCGGATTGACGGTCGATGACCGGTTGCGCACGACCAACAAGCGCATTTTCGGTATCGGTGACGTGGCGGGCGGATTGCAGTTCACGCATGTCGCGAGCTACCACGCAGGCATCGTCATCCGGAATGCACTCTTCCGCGTGCCGGCCCGTGCCGACCACCGCGCTGTGCCCTGGGTCACCTATACCGACCCGGAGCTTGCGCATGTCGGCGAGACGGAGGCGGAAGCCCGCGAACGCCACCCGAAGATCAATGTGCTGCGCTGGCATATGGCGGAGAACGACCGCGCCCAGGCCGAGCGCGAGACCGAAGGCGTCATCAAGGTCATAACCGACAGCCACGCGCGCGTGCTCGGGGCAACTATCGTCGGCCCGCACGCGGGCGAGCTCATCCTTCCCTGGGTTCTCGCGAAGTCGAATGCCCTCAAGCTGAGTGCCATGGCGGGCGTCATCGTGCCCTATCCGACGCTCTCGGAAATCAGCAAGCGCGTCGCAGGCTCCTACTACACACCAACCCTCTTCAGCCCCAAGACGAGGATGCTGGTGCGCTTTCTCTCCTTGTTCGGATAGGATTGTCGGTCAAGACGCATCGGAGCGCGATCCGCGAATGAACGCAACGGCAGAAAAAGCGATTGAAATTGCCGGAGGGCGGCTGGCGCGGCTGCTGCAGCCGCTACGCGGTTCCCTCTCGCGCCGCCTGCTGGTGCTCACCGTTCTCTTCGTCATGCTGGCCGAAGTGCTGATCTTCGTGCCGTCGGTCGCAAACTTCCGGTTGAACTGGCTCGAGCAGCGTCTCGCCGCCGCGCAGATCGCGTCTCTCGCGCTGGAGGCGCGCCCCGGAAATATGGTTTCGCCCGAGCTGAGGGAGGAACTTCTCCAGAACGCTCAGGTCTATGCCGTCGCGCTTCATCGCGACGACGCGCGCCGCCTCGTCCTCAGCGAGGACATGCCGCCGACGGTCGACAAGATATTCGATCTGCGCGGCATGACGGCCATGGATCTCGTGATGGATGCTTTCGAGACGATATTCGAGGGTGAGGGCCGCATCGTTCTCGTGACCGGCCAGCCGCGTTTCGGCGCGGGTGAATCGATCGAGATCGTGTTCGACGAAACGCCGCTGTGCCGTGCCTTGGTCCAGTACGGCAAGAACATCTTTCTGCTCTCTCTCTTTATTTCCATCATTACGGCGGGCCTCGTTTATCTCGTTCTGCATTTCGTCCTCGTCCGCCCGATGCGCCGCCTGACCGGCAACATGGTCGCCTTCCGCCGGAATCCGGAAGATGCGCGCCGCGTCATCGCGCCATCGGACCGCGCCGACGAAATCGGTGTGGCGGAGCGCGAACTCTCGCTGATGCAGAAGGAAATCCGGGCGACGCTGACGCAGAAGGCGCACCTGGCCGCGCTCGGTGCGGCAGTGAGCAAGATCAATCACGACCTGAGGAATATTCTGGCGAGCGCGCAGCTCATTTCCGACCGCATGGGAGCGATCGACGACCCGGCGGTGCAGCATCTCGCGCCCCGCCTGATTGCCTCGATCGACAGGGCTAGCGACCTCTGCACGAAGTCCCTCCGCTTCGGCCGCGCGGATGAGCCAGCGCCGCAACGCCGCAATATCGCGCTTGCTTCCCTGGCCGATGAGGTGGCGGAAGCCGCCTGGGCGGAGACCGATCCCATCCGTTGGATCAACGAGGTTCCGCGCGACCTCGTTGTTGATGCGGACCCCGATCAGCTCTTTCGCCTGCTGCTCAATCTCGCGCGCAATGCCGCGCAGGCCCTGACGGAGGAAGCCGCGGGAAGGACGCGCGGCGGCGAAATCCGCATATCGGCGCAGCGCGCTGCCGACCATGTCCATATCGACATATCCGACACCGGCCCCGGCCTGCCGCCCAAGGCGCGCGAACATCTTTTCGAACCTTTCTCCGGCAGTGGGCGCGCCGGCGGTACAGGGCTTGGCCTTGCCATAGCGGCCGAACTTGCGCGCATGCATGGCGGCGACATCGAACTCCTGCGGAGCGATGCTTCCGGCACGACATTCCGCATCTGCATTCCCGACGATGCGAGCACGCCTCACGGTCCAGGCGAGATGGAGCTTGTTGCAAGACGGCCGGCATAGACGGAAGGTGCGATATGAAGGGCGTGCGCATGTTGCCCGCCGCCGCCTCCGGGGCGGACGAAGGCTCTCTTCTTGTTGCCGACATCGGCGGCACCAATGCGCGCTTCGCGCTGGCGAGCGCGCGCGATGGCCGCATCTCCGTCGCGCCGCCCACGATATACCGGACGGCGGATTTTCCGGCGCTGGAGGTGGCGCTCGGGCGTTTCCTCGATGAGGCAGGCCGCCCGCGCATCGCGGGCGTTGCGGCCTGCGCGGCAGGCCCCGTCGAAGGCAGGGGCGCCGCCGCGCATATTGCCATGACGAATTGCCCCTGGGACGTGACGGCAGGCACGCTGAGCCAGGTGACGGGTGCCGCGAAGCCGCAACTGATGAACGACTTCGCCGCGCTGGCGCTTGCCATTCCAGGGCTCGAGACATCGGAACTCTCGCCCGTCGGCCCGGCGCGCGTGCCGGTTGCCGGCGAACCCGTCGGCCTGATCGGGGCGGGAACGGGGCTCGGTATCGCCTCGCTCGTTTTTGGCGGCGGCCGCGAGATTGCCGTTCCGGGCGAAGGCGGTCATGCCGATCTTGCGGCGGGCGACGATCGCGAGGCGGCGGTGATTGCCCATCTGCGCGGGCGCTTCGGCCATGTCTCGGCGGAGCGCGTGCTTTCAGGCCCCGGACTCGTCACGCTCTATGGGGCACTCGCCTCTCTTTCCGGCAAGGAGACCGATCCCGCGCTCACGCCGTCTGGAATCGCGGAGCGCGCGCGGCGCGGCACCTGCGACATCGCCTCGGAAACGGTGCGGCTCTTTTGCGGCTGGCTTGGCGCCGTCGCGGGCGATCTCGCACTGACCATCGGCGCACGCGGCGGCATCTATATCGGCGGCGGCATTGTGCCGGGCTGGCTTGCCGGCGGGCCGGGTCTCTTCAGCGAGGATGTCTTCCGCGCCCGCTTCGAGGCGAAGGGCCGCTTCAATGCATGGCTCTCGCGCATCCCGGTTCATGTGATCCGCCGCGAAGACGCGGCATTGCTCGGTCTCGCCCGGGCGGCGCGAAACGCCTAGCGCTCTCCGGTAACGACATTTCCGTCGCGCCGCGGATCGGCGCCGCCATCGAGCCCCTCCGGCGTGACGAGAATGCCGTGCAGCCCGCTCATCAGCGGCACCGCCTTCACCTCGTGGCCAAGCGCTTCAAGGTCCGGCGTCATCTGTTCGAGCGGCGTTCCCGCCTCGATCTCAAGCGGTCCGTTCCGGTCGACGAAGCGCGGCAGGCCGATCGCTCCCTTCATGTCCATGTCCCAGTCGATCAGCGCGATCAGCGTCTGCGTTACGTAGCCGATGATGCGGCTGCCGCCGGGCGAGCCGATTGCGGCGTGAAAATTCCCGTCCTCGTTGAAGACGATGACGGGCGTCATGGAAGAGCGCGGACGCTTGCCTGGCGCGACGGCATTTGCCACGGGCTTCCCGTCTTCCTCCGGCACAAAGGAGAAATCGGTAAGCTGGTTGTTGAGCATCATGCCCGCCGCCATGAGATGCGAGCCGAACGGCCCTTCGACCGACGTCGTCATCGAAACGGCATTGCCATCGCTGTCGAGAATGCTGAAATGGCTTGTCGAGGGTTTGTCGACCGGATGGTTGAGGCCCCGGTTCATCGCGCGCCGGTCTTCGAGATTTCCCGCTTTCGCTTTCTTCATCGACAGGCTGGCGTCGATCTCGTTCGCGCGCGCCTCGAGATAGGCAGGGTCGAGCATTGCCTCGACCGGCACATCCACGAAATCCGGGTCGCCGATATATTTGTCGCGATCCGCATAGGCGAGCTTCTCCGCTTCCGCGATGAAGTGAACCGACGTGAGCGTCATCGGTCCCATGCCCTTGAGGTCGTAGTTCTGCAGAATACCGAGTATCTGCAGCGCGGTGAGCCCGCCCGATGTGGGCGGCGGCATGGTGCAGACGCGGTACTGACGGTAGGGCGCGCAAATGGCTTCGCGCTTCTTCGCTTCATAGGAAGCGAAATCTTCAAGCGACAGCGTGCCCGGCCGCATGGGCGCGTTCCGCACCGTCTCGACGATTGCCTCGGCGACGGGCCCTTCATAGAAGCCGCGCCAGCCTTCGCTTGCGATGCGCTTCAGCGTTGCCGCATAGGCCGGGTTCTTCAGCACGTCGCCTTCCGCGGCGGGAACGCGCTCTCCGCTCGCATCCAGGCGATAGAAGTAGTCCTGCGCCACCGGCATGTTCATGAGCACGGGATCGCGCGCGATTGCCTGCGCGAGCTTCGGCGGCACGGCGAAGCCTTCCTCCGCGAGCCGGATCGCGGGCTTGAACAGCTCGGCCCATTCGAGGCGTCCGTGCTCCTCATGCGCAAGCCAGAGCATCTTCACGACACCGGGCGTGCCGACAGAGCTGCCGCCGATCATCGCCTCGAGAAAGGGAAGGGGCTTGCCTTCTCCGTCGAGGAAGAGCGCCGGCGTTGCGCCCATCGGCGCCGTCTCGCGCCCGTCATAGGCTTCAACCGCGCCGCTCGCCTGGTCGAAATGCATCATGAAGGCGCCGCCCGCGAGGCCGGATGATTCCGGTTCGACGAGCGAGAGCACCGCCTGCACCGCGATGGCCGCATCGGCCGCGCTGCCGCCCGCCCGCAGGATCGAGGCGCCTGCCTCGGTGGCATAGGGGTTCGCCGTCGCGATCATGAAGGGCTGTGCTGCGTCGCTCCGCCACAAATAGGCGGCCGCCGCGAGGACGAGCAGCAGGCCGGCGGCGACGGCGGCAAGCGCCGGCAGAATTCGCGTCATCTTCATGGGAACAGTCCTCTCCGCCTTTTCCGGATCGCGCGGGCGGCGGACGCCGGTGGATTTGTTATGGTAGGCCCGAAGCCGGGTCGAGCAGCATCCTAGCAGCCTCACCCGTCATGCAAGAGGTCAGACATATGCATTTGGGGCTCATTCGCAAAGGTCCGCGCAATCATATCGGCGATATTGGCGGCATTCTCGTCGGCAATGCCGGAGACGAGGCGGTGAGAACGGGTGTCACGGTGGTTCTGCCCGAGGTGCGCGCGGTCGCGGGTGGCGATGTGCGTGGCGGCGGCCCCGGCACGCGCGAGACGGATCTGCTCGATCCCTCCTGCCTCGTTGACGCCGTGGACGCCGTGGTGCTGTCGGGCGGCTCTTCCTGGGGTCTCGATGCGGCTTCGGGCGCCGCCGCATGGCTTGGCGCGCGCGGGCGCGGCTACCGCGTCGGCTCAAGCCCGCTCGTCTCGCCCATCGTGCCCGCCGCGATCCTGTTCGACCTCGCAAATGGCGGAAACAAGCAATGGGGCGAGGAGCCGCCTTATCGGACGCTCGGAAAGGCCGCCTGCGAAGCCGCCGCCGTGGATTTCGCGCTGGGCAATGCAGGCGCGGGCCTCGGCGCGACCGCCGGGAAATATAAGGGCGGCCTCGGCTCCGCCTCCGCCGTCGCGGAAAGCGGCCTCGCCGTCGGCGCGTTAATGGCAGCCAACCCCTTCGGTGCCGTCGTCGCTCCCGGCACGGACCGCTTCTGGGCCGCGCCCTTCGAGATGGACGGCGAGTTCGGCGGACGCGGCATGCCCGCCGCTGGCGGCTTCGCGGCGCTCGATCCGCTGGCGGGCTCCAAGGCCGATGTCTCGCCCGGCGGCAACACCACCATCGGCGTCGTCGTCACCAATGCGGACCTCAGCCCCGCCGACGCCCGCCGCGTCGCCATCATGGCGCAGGACGGCATTGCCCGGGCGGTCCGTCCCGTCCATACCCCGGTCGATGGCGACACGATCTTCGTTCTGGCGACGGGCGCCTATGCGCTGGGGCAGGAGGCCCGGCACGTCGCGCTTTCGATGCTCGGCGCGCTGGCGGCCGATTGCGTTGCCCGCGCCATTGCCCGCGCCGTCTATGAGGCCGAAACCCTGGGTGCCGCCGTCGCATACCGCGACCGCCACAGGATCTGAGGTCCGGCGGGTTACGGCGGTTTTTCAGGCGCAGCCCCCCGGATTTGGCTTGTTCGCCCTCTTGCCTTTGACCGCTCAAGGCTTTAAGAGTGGCCCGCCTTCGACGAGATGGCGGATCGCTCCGCCCGCCCCCATGGGGCCCCGCGATGTGCATGCGCCCGTAGCTCAGCTGGATAGAGCATCAGACTACGAATCTGAGGGTCGGACGTTCGAATCGTTCCGGGCGTCGGCTTTATGGTGCGATGAGTCTCTGAATTTACCGCTGCAGCGGTTTCTCATTTCCGTGAAAGCTCGCGATCATCGCCTTCAGGAATATTTCCGGCTCAAGTCTTTGCAGATCAATCGGGTGACCGGCTTGATCCGCGAGGAGCACCAGGAAGGCCGTCTGCGTGCGGCCATTGCCCTCGCGAAAGGGATGGATGGCGTTCAGCGTAGCGAAGAACGCCGTTGCCTTTTTCGCAAAGTCATCTGCCGGCAGGTTGCGAAAATAGCGCTTCTTCTTCAGATCGTCGAAGAGAGCGGACATTTCCCGTTGAATGTTTTCGGGATAGCAGAAAGCGCTGCCGTCTTTGGATATCCGGACGGTTCGGAACTTGCCGGCCCAAGCGTAGACATCTTGAAACAAGTGATGATGAAGCGCGCGGTAATGCGTGACGCTATGCCGCCCTGAAGGCAGAGGTTCATCCGCGCGCTGCGTCGTGCTTGCTGTTTCGAACGCATCAAGTGCGGCTTGCGTGCGCAGGCCGGGAATATACTTGAGGACGGTCGTGCCGGTATAACAGTAAGGATCGGCGGCCGCGTCATACATGAAGGAGGCGGCTATCGCGTCTTGCCGTATTTGGCAGCGATGGCCTTGCGCCGCTGTTCCGGAGAGAGCCCTTTACGGTCGAACTCCCGGAACTCGGCATCCATCGCCCGGGGCATCTTGATACCCTCGACGGCACTGATTTTCGCGAAAGCCTGTCGGCCAAGGGTAAAGCCCTTGGAAGGACGCTTGCCGGATTTGGTGGTCGTTCCGCTCATGAGTTGATTGTAGCACGAACCCTGTCCTCATAAAGTTCAACTTTGCCTCTGGGATACCACCGATCGTTCCGGGCGCGACATCTCCCTCCCTCCGTGTCAGAGAATATACGCGTCGCCCGCCGCGCGGACCGTGATGTCGCCGAGTGAGACGCCCCAGGGCCGGTCGATGGCGGTGATGACGGCGTTGGCGATATAGCCGGGGTCGAGCACCGCATAGGCCGTGCTGTCCGGATCCACGCGTCCGTCCTGCACTTTCCCCTCCATGATCGCCGTCATCGCACCGATATAGGCCGGTGTGTTCTGGCCGAGAATGCCGACCACGGCTTCCGGGTTCAGCACGCCCGTGCCGAGCCCCGTGGCGGGCACGCCGGTCGGCTTGACGATCGTCACCTTGATCTTGCCCGCCGCTTCGACGCGCAACGATTCCGAGAGAAAATTCACCGCGGATTTCGTCGCGCCATAGACCGCCGCGCCCACCACCGGGAAGTTGCCGTAGATCGACGAGATGTTGATCACATGTCCCCGGCCCTGAGCCATCATCGGGTCGTAGGCGGCGACGATGCCGTTCATCACGCCCTTGATGTTGATGTCGATGCACTTGCTCCATGCCGGTGCCGCCGCTTCGTGATCGGCGAAGAAGGCGAGCGGCATGACGTCCTCCCTCGTTTGTTTCCTGTTTTCTTGGCACAAGTTCACAACGGAAGGAGCGCACGCGTACAGAAAAAAGAAGCGCCGCTCTCCACCGGTCGGGTGAAAAGCGGCGCTTGACGTATGGGCACGTTGGGTAAGGACTCAACCCGGCCAGTAGATATATTCGTCCTCTTCCGTCGCAGGTTCTTCCAGCGTCTTGTCGATGGTGACCGGCATTTCGCCGACCGCCGGGAAGAGCGGGGCGCGTTGCGTTGCGCCATGCGCCTCGATCAGCGCCTTGAGCTCCGCAACCTTTTCCGGATTTTCCTCCGCGACATTGCGTTGCTCCGTCGGGTCTTCGTCGAGATGGAAGAGCCAGGTCTTTTTTGGCCGCTCGGCGAACTGAAGCTTCCAGCCGCCTGCCCGAACGGCATGATAGTGCCCGTCCCGCCAGAAGATCGGACGCTCGGGCGCGGGGCCCGCCGCCGTTCCCGTCGCATAAGGCAGGATGTCGATGCCGTCGATCACGCGGTCCGTGGGGAGTGGTGCACCCGCCGCCGCAACGATGGTCGGGAAGAGATCGAGATGCGCGACCGGCATGTCCCGTTCCGTACCCGGCGCGATCTTGCCCGGCCAGCGCGCAAAGAGCGGCACGCGAATGCCGCCCTCGAAATAGGTGAGCTTCCAGCCGCGATAGGGCTTGTTCACGTCCGGAAGGCCGATATAGCCGGGCGCGCCATTGTCGCTCGAGAAGACGACGAGCGTATTTTCATCAAGCCCGTTGTCTTTGAGCGCCTGCAGCACGCGGCCGACGCTGCGGTCGAGCGCGCGGATCATCGCCGCATAGACGCGCAGGCGCTCGTCCTCGATTTCCGAAAGCGCGTCGTAATCCGCTTTCGATGCCTGCAGCGGTGTATGCACCGCCCAATGCGCGAGATAGAGGAAGAAGGGCCGGTTGCGGTTTGCTTCGATCGCCTTCACCGCTTCGTCCGTATAGAAATCCGTGAGATATCCCTTCGGCTCGAACCATTCGCCGGCATTGTAGGACGTCGCATATTGCATCCGCGCCCAGAGGAACTGGTCGATGGGGTCGAAGGGCAACTTCGCGTTCACGACGTCGGGGCTGTCCTCCGGCAGGAACAGTCCGCTTTCCAGCATCACGCTCTCGTCGAAGCCCTGCGCGTTGGGCAGGAACTCGGGCGAATTGCCGAGATGCCATTTGCCGATATGCATGGTGTGATAGCCCTGCGGCTTCAGCGCCTCGGCCAGCGTGATTTCGCTGCCCGGCAGGCCCTGTTCCCTGAAGGGCGGTGCGTTCGCCGCCGCTTCCTTGTCGAACAGCATTTCATGCCGCCGCGTGCCGTCATTGTAGAAGAGGTCCAGTATCCGCGTCATGCCGGGCGGCGTCGGCGTGAATTCGAAGCCCGTGCGCGTGCCGTAGCGCCCGGTCATGATCATTGCGCGCGAAGGGGCGCAGGCCGCCGTGCCCGAATAGGCGTGCGAGAAGTTCGCGCCCTCCTTCGCGAGCGCGTCGATGTTGGGCGTCTGCACCAGCCCGTCCGCGACGCCGCCGCCGAAATAGCTGATATCGTTGAAGCCGAGATCGTCGGCCAGGATAACGACGATGTTGGGCGGGCGCTGCCCGGCGGGAAGGCTCGCCGTTTCCGGGCCCTTCTGCCAGACGATCTCGCGGTTCGGCGCGACAGGCGTCGCATCCCGTGCGCGCTTCACCAACGCATAAAGGATGATGTCCTTTCGGAAGGCGTAGCCCGTCCCGGCGAGCGCCACCACCGCCACCGCGGCCGCCAGCGCGTAAATCTGCCACTTCTTCAATTTGCCCATCGGCTCCCCCCGCCTCCCGGTTGAAACTATTGGCGCGAATAATGGCATAAATTAAGTGCACGAGAAACCCTGCTTGCCGCAGCGGGGACGGGGCGCCTGGCAGAAAGGCGCAACCGGCTGTTCGCATCTGAACGGCGGCAGCGCCCCTCCCAAGTTCCGAAATCGCACCGATAAGGCTATCTTGGCCCCAGCAACCGGCCGCCGCCCATGGCACCGCCGCATAACAAGCATTCGGGAGACGCCTTTCATGAAGACGCGCATTACGGAACTCTTCGGCATTCAGCATCCGATCGTCCAGGGAGGCATGCATTTCGTCGGCCTCGCGGAAATGGCGGCTGCCGTTTCGAATGCCGGCGGTCTCGGCATCATCACGGCCCTCACCCAGCCGACGCCGAAGGATCTCGCCAACGAGATCGCCAAGTGCAACAAGATGACCGACAAGCCCTTCGGCGTGAACCTCACCTTCCTGCCGGGCTTCGCCAATCCGCCTTATCCCGAATACATCAAGGCCATCATCGACGGCGGCGTCCGCATCGTGGAGACGGCCGGCCGCAGCCCGGAAGCCTATATGCCGAAGATGAAAGAGGCCGGCATCAAGGTCATTCACAAATGCACTTCCGTCCGCCACTCGCTGAAAGCCGAGCGCATCGGATGCGATGCGGTGAGCGTCGACGGTTTCGAGTGCGGCGGTCATCCGGGCGAGGACGACATCCCGAACATGATCCTGCTGCCGCGCGCCGCCGAAGAACTGAAAATCCCCTTCGTCGCTTCGGGCGGCATGGGCACCGCCTCGCAGCTCGTGGCCGCGCTCGCGCTCGGTGCCGACGGCATCAACATGGGCACGCGCTTCATCGCCACGAAGGAAGCGCCGGTGCATGAGAACGTGAAGAAGGCGCTCATCGCCGCGTCGGAGCTCGACACCCGCCTCATCATGCGCCCGCTGCGCAACACCGAGCGCGTGCTGAGCAATCCGGCGGTCGAGAAGATCGTCGCGATCGAACGCGAGAAGGGCGCGAGCCTCGGCATCGAGGACATTCGCGAACTTGTCGGCGGCGTCTATCCGCGCGTCATGCAGGAAGGCGACATGGATGCGGGCGCCTGGAGCTGCGGCATGGTCGCCGGGTTGATCCACGACATCCCCACCTGCAAGGAACTGATCGACCGCATGATGGCGGAAGCCGAACAGATCATTCGCAAGCGTCTCGAAGGCCTGCTCGCCGCCTGATCTCTCCGAACCGGACAAGAGCCGCTGCCTGCTGTCGCGGGCGGCGGCTTTTTCATGCCGTCTTCGCGATGTCGAGCTTCAGCTCCTCGATCATCGCGTCGCGGATCTGGAACTTCTGCACCTTGCCCGTCACCGTCATCGGGAACTCGCCGACGAAGCGCACATAGCGCGGCACCTTGTAATGCGCGATCTGCCCTTTGCAGAAGGTCTTGATCTCGTCTTCCGTCGCGCTCTCGCCGGGCTTCAGCTTCACCCAGGCGCAGATTTCCTCGCCGAATTTCGGGTCCGGCACGCCGACGACGGCGACATCCTCCACCTTCGGATGCCGGTAGAGATATTCCTCGATCTCGCGCGGATAGACGTTCTCGCCGCCCCGGATCACCATGTCCTTCAGGCGGCCGACGATATTGCCATAGCCTTCCACGTCGATGGTCGCGAGGTCGCCCGTATGCATCCAGCCCTCGGCGTCGATGGCCTCGGCGGTCTTCTCGTCATCGTCCCAATAGCCGATCATCACCGAATAGCCGCGCGTGCACAGTTCGCCGGGCGTGCCCGCCGGCACCGTCTTGCCGTCGAGGTCGACCGCCTTGCATTCGAGATGCGGCTGCACCCGCCCGATGGTCGAAACGCGCCGCTCCAGCGGGTCGTCCTCGCCCGTCTGGAAACTCACCGGGCTCGTCTCCGTCATGCCATAGGCGATGGTGACGTCCGTCATGTGCATGTCGGAGATCACCCGCTTCATCACCTCGACAGGGCAGGGCGATCCCGCCATACAGCCCGTGCGCAGCGACGAGAAATCGAACCTCGCGAAATCGGGATGGCCGAGTTCCGCGATGAACATGGTCGGCACGCCATAAAGTCCCGTGCAGCGCTCCTTCTCCACCGCCTGCAACACGGCGAGCGGATCGAAGGCATCGGCTGGATAGACCATGGTCGCGCCATGCGTCAGGCAGCCGAGATTGCCCATCACCATGCCGAAGCAGTGATAGAGCGGCACGGGAATGCACAGCCGGTCCCCTTCCTTTAGGCCGATCGAGCGCCCGACGAAGAAACCGTTGTTGAGAATGTTGAAGTGGGAAAGCGTCGCGCCCTTCGGCAGGCCCGTCGTCCCGCTCGTGAACTGGATGTTGATCGGATCGTAAGCGTCGAGTTCTTTTGCCGTGCCCGCGATGGCGCGCTTGTCTTCCGCCGTCGCGCGCGCCGCGATGCCGTCGAAACCGAGCCAGCCTTTGGCCGGTGTGCCGCCGATCTGGATGGCATGCTTCAGATGCGGCAGCCGCGCCGACGCGATGACGCCGGTGGAGCGCGCGATCTCCGGCGCGAGTTCGTTCACCATCGCCACATATTCGGACGTCTTGAATCGCTCCGGCGTCACCAGCGCGGTGACGCCCACCTTGTTCAGCGTGTATTCGAGTTCGGAAAGCCGGTAGGCGGGATTGATGTTGACGAGAATGATGCCGGCCTTCGCGGTCGCGAATTGCGTCAGCGTCCATTCCGCGCAATTGGGCGCCCAGATGCCGAGCCGGTCGCCGCGCCGGAGCCCGAGCGAGAACAATCCAGCCGCAAGTGCCTCCGCTTTTGCGTTGAGTTCGGCCCAGCTCCAGCGGATGCCCTGATGAACGGAGACCAACGCCTCTCCATCGGGCCACCGTTCTGCCGCAGCGGAAAGCGCATCGCCGATCGTCTCCTGACGTAGCGGCGGCGTCGTTGCGCCGCGCACATGAGACAGATGCGTCATTTTTCTTCCTCCCTTTGCCCGAAGCGTGCCTCTCCGCATGCGGCCGGTCAATTGGATAAGCCCCGTGCCTTGTGATAAATCCGATGGTTCGCAAGGGAGGAAACGCAATGAAGGACATGGATTTCACCGGCAAGCGTGCGCTCGTCGTCGGCGGATCGAGCGGCATCGGCAATGGCATCGCCCATGCCTTTCGCGAGCGCGGCGCCGAGGTGCATGTCTGGGGAACGCGCGCCTCCGCCAAGGATTACGAAGGCACCGATGGCTCGGACATGACGAGCCTTCACTACGCGCAGATGGATATTTCCGACTTCGATGCCATCGAAGCCTGCACGCCGCCCTTCTCCTCGCTCGACATCCTCGTGCTCTCCCAGGGCACGGTCATCTACAAGCGCGGCGAATTCAGGATGGACGGCTTCCAGAAGGTCATGGACGTGAACCTGAACAGCCTCATGGCCTGCGCCATCAAGTTCCACGACATGCTGGCCGCCGCGAAAGGCACGCTCATCACCGTGAGCTCGACAGCGGGCTTCCATGCGACGCGCGGCAACCCCGCCTACAACGCATCGAAGACAGGCGCCGTCGGTCTCACGCGCACATTGGGAGAGGCCTGGGCAGGCGACGGCATCCGCGTGAACGGCATCGCGCCGGGTCTCGTCGACACCAAGCTCACGAAAGTGACGACGGACGATCCCAAGCGCCGCGAAATGGCGATC